>JALWZT010000221.1 GCA_027002405.1 Anaerolineae bacterium
TTCTCCTACTCCCACCCATACTCCTACTCCGAAACCCACGCCGACCTCCACCCCCACTCCTCCTCCCACTCGCCCCCCTTCCAAACCCAAAAAATCTCAACCACCTGGTGCTCGCTTCGATGTGCGCCTCGTGGACCCCGCGCCGGGGGCCGCGGGCCAACAACTGCATCTGCGCTGGACCGCCTCCCCTCTGGATCCCAACCTGGCCTTTGAACCCGTGGTCTGGTCTTCCCCCGATCCTCACGAAATCCAGCGTTTTGGCATGAGCCCTACCGGCATAGTGGAAACTACCGAAGTAGATGCCAATTTCCAGGTGCTGGAAGGCATGGCCCCACTGCAACTGGGGCCCGGCCATGATTACTTCTGGGCCGTTTGTGTGGTCCGCAAAGATCCCTACCAGCGCCTGTGGTGCACCAAAGGCCGGCCCTTCCATTATGGGGATGGTGGTTCATCCTCCGGTGGAGGCGGCAATCCTCCTGGCGGTGGCCCCTCGCCGCCTACCCCCACACCCGGCGGCGGCAGCGGCCACTGCCCGCCCGATTGTTGATCGCCGGCTGTTATGCACTGGCTTTCCTGAAAAAACCTTAACCACGGAGACACAGAGAGCACGGAGAAGGAAAAAAGATAAGGTTTGGAGAGGATTTCCTCCGTGAACCCCCTTATTTTTTCTCTGTGTCCTCCGTGTCTCCGTGTTGAAAAACCTTTTTGCAGTGCATCCTGCACTTAGCTCTCATCAAAGCTCAGGATCGCCGCATCGGAGGTTGGAATTGGCCGCAGATAACGCGGATGGAGCAGATTTTCGCGGATTTTTCAAATAGGCGCCACGCGCGGCTGCGCGCCGATACCGATGAAAACGCCTCGCGGCCACGTTGGCGCGGGAAGCCGAGCACGTGATGCGTAATGCGTGATGCGTAACGACCTCACGTTTCACGTTTCACGCATCACGTCCGTTGCCGTCTCCCTCAACGTAGGCCTGGCGATCCTTCCGCAACCAACGATCATGCTATTTTCAAAGCAGTCCGACGGCGGGCCACCCCGCGCCGATACCGACGAAAATGCCTCGCGGCCAGGGCGGCGTGACTCGTATTCCGTATTGCGTATTGCGTAACGACTGGACGGAATACGGAATACGCAATACGAACCTTTGCCGACTCGCCCAACGTCGGCCTGGCGATTCCTCAGCAACCAGCGATCATTCTATTTTCATAGCAGTCCAACGGCTGGCTCGCCCGCGCCGATACCGAGGAAAATGGGGACGCAGATGCACGCAGATGCAACGCAGATTTCCACTGATTACTGATAACTGATCACTGATTACTGATTACTCCTAACCAACCTCAACCCGGCACTCTCCAATCCTGATCCTAATCCTAATCCTAATCCTAATCCTAACCCTATTGATCATGCGACATTCTTCCCTTCTCCCACGGCTCTTATGGCTCCCATGGCTCCTCCTCGGGGTGCTCATGGCCTGGTTTCAGCCCTTTCATGTTCCGGCTCTGGCCCAAGGCTGGCAGCCGGGCCAGGCCCTCCCCCAACCACTGTCCTGGTTCGGGGTGGCGTATGACGGATACCACGCGCTGGTCATCGGAGGACGGGACGCGGCAGACAATCCTGTTGCCACGGTGTACCGGGCCCCCATGTTCGCCAATGGTTCCATGGGGTCCTGGGAAACCACGCAGGCCCTCCCCAAGCCTCTACTGGGGCATGCTGTGACCTCTCAGGGGAATACCATCTATGTCTTGGGGGGGTGGAGCCAGGGTGGAGCCGCCGAGCAAGGGGTTTATTACACACCTTCAACGGCCATCTCCTGGCGCCAGGGGGAATCTCTCCCCATGGACTTGTATCAAGGGGCTGCTGTGGCCACCGGCACGCATCTTTACCATATCGGCGGTTTCAATCTCTCACACAGAGCCCCTGTAAACACCATTCTCATGGCCGACCTGGCCTATAACGGACGCCCGACCCATTGGCGGGCCATCCGCCCCCTGCCCAGAACGCTCTACCGCCACACGGCTTTCATTCACGACCATTGGCTCTACGTGGTGGGGGGGTATGATGGCCAAACCCTCTCCTCCTGGATTTACTATGCCGAGCTCCAACCTGATGGCAACCTGGGGCCCTGGAACCAGGCGCGACTGCCCATCCCCCGGGAATATGCCCAGGCGATCCCCTTCCAAGACCGTCTCATCCTTTTGGGAGGGCGCAGAGAAGGTGGTCTGGTCCTGCGCAGCACCTACCTGGCGGACTTTGCCGCGGATGGTTCTCTGAGCCACTGGCGCACCTGGCTCTATCTGCCCCGGCCCCTCTACCGATTCGGAGCTTTGGCCTTGTCGGGTCGTACCCGGGACGCCCTCTTCATTCTGGGAGGACGGGACGGTACCAATACCTATCGATCTGAAGTCTACAGCACCGATATGACCTCGTTCCGCCCACATCTTTTTCTACCCGCCGTCCAACGTCATCCCACGCCCATCCCTACGCCCACACCTACCCCCGGGGTTCGGGGTTACCTGTGGTGGCAAGAAGCCGAAGCAGGCCATCCTGTCCCTCCCATTGGATTGGGATATGATCAAACGGATTCAGCCTGCAAGCACCTGTATGCCGTAGATGATTTTTCCTCGGGAGGCGCTCAATACACTTTCCGGGTGCCTGAATCGAACCAATATATGATATGGGCCCGAGTAAAAGGCAAGGGATACGCAGAAAACTCATGGAGCTACAGCCTGGATGATGGAACCATGCAAACCCTTTCTGTGCCTCCGTTCCAGGGCGAATGGACCTGGGGCTGGATGAAACTCTTTGGGGGACGGCCGCAATCCCTCTCGATAGGTAAGCATACCTTGCAGTTCTTTTCTCGAGAGGTGCATACCGGCCTTGATGCTGTTCTCGTCACCGACATATTGGACTATATCCCCACTCAGAAAACAAACTGTCCCTCCCTTCCCTCCGAACCCATGGGGCTTGTCAACGATGGGAGCTTCGAAAACGGCCCTCCCCCCGCTTCGGCATGGGAGGAAGATAAGAATACCGCGTGTGAGTGGATCGGAAATTGGCCCACCGGGGCGTATCATGGAGCGTATGACTTTTGGGCCGGAGGCTATTGTAAGGTTGATGAGCACGCGTACCCAAATAGTAATTCGGTAAGTCAACTTCTCTACGTCCCTCGCGCTGATCCCACTTTGTATTTTTATTATCTGCTCATCCGAATTGACAGCGATGATCCAATCCCTGATGATTACGCGTATGTCCAGGTCAATGGCGATCAGGTATGGCAAAAATATCTGACCGATGCTCAGAGTACATATGCATGGGTCGGCACCAGTGTCGATTTAAGCGCGTATGCCGGGCAGATCATCGAACTGAAGTTAGGCGCTCATTCTCAAGGCGAATTGACGGGCAACATCCATTACGACTATATCCAGCTTGGGTATGGAGCTCGAACTGAGGGAACCGATCCCATGCCCACGCCATCTCCTCTGAGCACCCCCAACTCTGCGTTTCCCTCGCTCCACCCCGTGCCCAAGCGGTCGTCCCCTTGAAACCTCCTATCCGAGTGAACTCGGGCTCTTTAGGCGCAAGCCCCCTCCTTTGGTTCCTCCCCCACTCCGACACGGGCGGGGGAGGAGATTGGGTGAGTACAGCCTCAACCAAAATAGGACGCACCCTTATCCAAAACGCCAGTCACCGCGAGCCCATAACTCCCCCCATCACGATGAAAATGGAACGCAGATTTGCGCAGATGCCCCGCAGATTCACACTGATTACTGATGACTGATCACTGATGACCGCCCCCGCGGGCCTGACAATCCCCAATCCTAATCCTAATCCAATCCCATCTACCATGGACCTACGCAACCAAACCCTGGGGAATTACCTCATTCTGGAAGAACTGGGACGAGGGGGGATGGCCACGGTCTATCTGGCCCAAGCCCCCGATGGTCGCCGCGTGGCCATCAAAGTCCTCTCCCCCGAAAGCGCCCAACGCCTCGACATCCTGCAGCGTTTTCGCCGGGAGGCGATGCTCTACGAAAAACTCCGCCATCCTCGCATCATCCACGCGGAGGGGCTCTTTCATGAACAGGGGTTTTATTTCCTGGTCATGGATTACATGGAGGGAGGGTCCCTGGCCCAGCGCTTGCGCCGGGAGGGGCGCTTACCCTGGCGAGAGGCGGTCCGCATCATCCGTCAGATCGCCGAAGCCCTGGCCTTTGCCCACAGCCAGGGGATCATCCATCGAGATGTGAAGCCCAGCAACATCCTCTTCGACGCCTATGGAGATGCCTATCTATCCGACTTCGGCATCGCCCACGACGCCCAGGACATCACCCTCACCCAGGTGGGCCTGCAACCGGGCACCTACCACTACATGTCTCCCGAACAGATCCAGGGGCACCCGGTCACGCCCCAATCGGACCAGTTTTCCCTGGCCACGGTTTTCTTCGAGGCCCTTTGCGGTTACCGCCCCTTCGACGCGCCTGAGCCCTACGCGCTCTTCCACCAGATCATCCACGAACCCCCGGCCCTTCTGCCGGAAGACCTGGATGCGCCCCCAGGGGTGGTCAGCGTCCTGCAACGGGCCCATGCCAAGGACCCTCGAGACCGCTATCCCAACATCATGGCCTTTGCCCGGGCCTTGGAACAATTGCAAACCCGGCCCGAGCCCGACTCTCGAATCCCCATTCCGCCCACAAAAGCCACGGGCAGGGCCTTCCCCCCAGGTCTTTTACGGTGGGCAGGACTGGCTGCGGGGGCGGTGGTCCTTCTGCTGCTCGTCATCCTTGCCATGCGCCATTGGCCCTTTTCGGCCCAGGCTCAGCCCGACACCTCCGCCAACTATGTGATCATCACCCCCACGCCCACCTTGCCTCCCTCCTCTGTCGCGGACGCGACCCTTTCCCCGGTGCCCCCTCGAGCACCGGGGGTAGTGATTGCCGTGGAAAACCAAAAGACCCCCACCCCTACCC
>JALWZT010000222.1 GCA_027002405.1 Anaerolineae bacterium
TTTCACGCTTTCACGCATCACGTCCGTTGCCGTCTCGCTCAACGTCGGCCTGACGACCTCAATCCTAATCCTGATCCGAATCCTATTTACAAAGCAGTCACCACGAACGGCAGTTCGCCGATACCGATGAAAACATCTCGCGGCCACGTTGGCGCGGGAAGCCGATTTCGTCAAGCGTCAAACGTCATGCGTCATGACCTGACGTTTCACGTTTTACGTTTGACGTTCGTTGTTGCCTCGCTCAACGTTGTTCTGATAATCTCAATCCTAATCCTGATCCGAATCCTATTTACATAGCAGCGCTTTATGCCACCCCGTGTCCTTGCCATTGCGCCCACCGGATTCTATAATGATTACGGTTGCCACATCCGGATCCGCGGGCAATTGCTGGGACTCCAAAGGCGGGGTTATCGCGTCAGGTTGGTCACTTATCCCGCGGGGCGAGATGTGCCGGGGTTGGATATCCACCGGAGCTGGTGGCCGGGCTTACACGAGCTTTCTGTGGGGTCTTCGCGCATCAAGCTGGCGCTGGACGCACTGCTGGGCCCCAAGGTCCTGACCGCGGCCCGACGATTTCAGCCCCATCTCATCCTGGCCTATTTGCATGAAGGCGCGCTCATGGGGTGGGCTCTGGCTCGCTGGAGGCGCATCCCCTTGGTTTTTGATTATCAGGGCTCTTTAACCGCGGAAATGATCGCGCATCGTTTTTTATCCCCTCAAAGCTTTTGGCGCGGCCCCTTGTCCCGCCTGGAACAATGGATCAACACCCGGGACCAGCTCATCTTCACGTCCACCGAACACGCACGCCAGGCCCTTCTGGCCGCAGGGGTCCCGCGGCAACGGGTTCATCTTCTCCCCGACGCGGTCGACCCGCAGCGTTTTCATCCTCAACCCCCGGACCCTCACCTTCAGGCCCAATTAAACCTGGATCCAGCTCGCCCCACGTTGGTTTATTTGGGCCTGCTCGCTCCTTATCAAGGGATCGATCTGTTGCTTCAGGCCCTGGCCCGAACCCAGGCCCCCTGGCAGGCCTTGATCATGGGCTTTCCTTACCAAACCCATTACCAGCGTATGGCTCGGACCTTGGGGCTGGGAGATCAGGTGCGCTTTCTCGGCAAAATCCCTTATGCCCAGGCGCCTCGGTATCTGGCCCTGGGAGACCTGGCCCTGGCGCCCAAACTGGCTACCAGTGAAGGGAGCGGCAAATTGCTGCCCTACATGAGCATGGCCCTGCCCGTCCTGGCCACCGACACCCCTGCCCATCGTCAATACCTGCATGATCTGGGCCTGTACGCTTCTCCTCGGCCGGCCGCTTTCGCCCGGGTCCTGACCCAGGCCCTGGAACGATTAGACACCCTTCGGGAGCGGGGACAGGCGTTGCGACAACATGTTTTGGCCCGTTACACCTGGGATCACACCGCGGCCGAGATGGAGCGGATGATTCGTCCTATGCTATAATCTGGGGTGGCCTCCCTCCGCCGTGGGGGAAGTTGTGTTGGTCATAACTGACATCCATCCTATCATCCCTATCATCCCGATTGCATCGGCCTTCTTAGCCCCGCATTCTCGTGCCCATCTCTCGCGTCCACGCCCTCCTTTCTTCCCACCGTTGGCTGTTAGGCTGGGTCTTATTGGGGCATGCCCTTCTGGCGTTGGTTTACAGCGTCATGATTCCCCCTTGGGAAGCCCATGACGAATGGGCCCATTTTCGTTACGCGGCCTTCATTGCCGAAACCGGCCAGCTTCCGGACCCCGGCCATCGGCTTACCACCGAATTCCAGTTCGACGAGGCCAGCCAACCCCCCCTGTATTATCTTTTGGCCGCGGGGCCCATGCTGCTCACGAACAGCCGGGATGGGTACATCTTGGAGGTCAATCCGTTCGTGAGTGGCGAAAACGCCCAAACCGGGCTGAATATGGTCTTGCACGACCCCGGGCAGGAAGCTTTTCCCTGGCGAGGGACGATCCTGGCTTTGCATCTGGGTCGGCTCGTTTCGATAGTCATCAGTGTGCTGGCTTTGGGAGTGACTTACAGGCTTATCCGATATCTCGTGCCAGAACATCCCGGGCTGGCTTTGTGGGGCACCGCATTTCAGGCTTTCGCGCCCCAATTTGTCTTCCTTAGCGGGGTGATGACCAACGACATCCTGCTGGCGTTGTTTTCTCCCCTGCTTTTACTCCTTTCCTTACGCCTCATCGACGAAGGTCCGAAACCTCGCCTGACTCTGGCCGCGGGCCTGGTGGCAGGGCTGGCCTTTCTCACCAAATATCTGGCTTTGGCTGTGATCCCTTTGGCCCTGGTGGCTTTTCTGTGGGGGGCATGGCGCCATCGAAAGGATCGAAAACCTAAGGAGGCATGGATCGGGAGTACCCTGATTTTCTTGGGCCTGTTGGGGATCACCGCAGGGGCGTTGCTCTGGCGAAACTGGCGATACACGGGCCTGTGGATCCCCCGGGACCCTGTTTCGCAGCAATCCCTGATTGTAGGGTTGGAACAGGGGAATTGGCAGATAGCCTGGGACCTGTTGCCTTTGGCTGTGGTAAATGGTTTCAAGACGTTTTGGGCTTCCTTTGGCTGGGGCAATGTGGCGCCGGATGATTGGACCTACGGTGTTTGGCTGATCATCAGCCTCGTAGGCGTGCTGGGCACCCTGACCTGGCTGATACGGGGCCGGGATGCGCGGCGTTGGCGATTGGTTTTCTTTTCAGGGCTTTACCTTTTGGCTGTCGTCAGTTTCCCCTTGTTGCGGGAATTGTTTCATGATAGTCCCTTTTTACGGGGGCGATATATGGTGGCCGCGTTGCCCCTGGCCGCCTGGATCGTTGTGCAGGGATGGGCTTTTCTTTCTGGCCGATTCTGGGTGTGGATGCGGTGGCCCCTTTTGGCCTGGCCATTAGGGCTCGCCCTGATTTTGCCTTTTACCCTGCTCCGGCCGGCGTATGCGCCCCCTCGGGCTGTGACTGCTCCCGCGCCCGCCGAGGCCGTTCCCCTTGATGCTCGTTTCGACGATGCCGCCATTTTGGAAGATGTGACCCTGTGGCCAGGGGATGACGTGCGCGTGGGGCAAGGTCTGGCTGTGACCCTGACGTGGCACGTGCTTCGTCGCACAGCAATGCCCTATGCTCTAGACATTCAATTGGTGGGTGTTGGTGATCAAATTTATGGGCAAGTGATGTCCTACCCGGGGCATGGAGCGGCCGCGACCCATCTTTGGACGCCCGGTTTGCGCTTCCGAGAAACCTATTGGCTGGTGGTTCAACCCGAACTGCCCCTGCCTACCTCCGCCCGGGTGCTCATTCACCTCTATCATCCTCAGGCATCTCCCCCCTATCTTCCCGTTTACGACACCCAGGGAACCCTGATCGGAGACGGGATTGACGTGGGTTCCTTGCGCGTCAGTCCTGAGACCTCAGCTTCTCCCCCGCCTCAGACTTCCACCTTCTTGGCCCGTTTTGATGACATGCTCCTATTGGAGGATATCCATGTGGAAGAGGGCGTTCACCATCCGGGGGAGGCGTTCCCCATATGGCTTTCCTGGCAGGCTTTGGGGCCCGGCCCTCAGGACCTGACCCTTTCTTTGCAGCTTCTGGATGCCCAAGGCCAATGGGTGGCTGGTGTTGACGGGCCTGTCAGTGAGGTTCTGTTGCCGCCACACTGGCGCCCGTATGATCGACTGGATACCACCCAATGGTTTCTTCTGCCATCGGACCTGGCTCCGGGCCGGTATCGGCTCATGGCTGTGCTCTATCGTTCTGGAGACATGACCCGACTCCCCGTGCAGAGCCCTCAGGGCCAGCCTTTCCCTCAAGACATAGTTCCTTTGGCGGAGGTTCAAATCCAAGCAAAGTAGTCAAAAATGAACCATGTCTCTTTTTTATGGAATGCTACGAGCCGTGTCCGTTTTGGCCAGGGGATGCTGAAACGCGGCTAATGCTTCCAGCAGTTCTGAAGGTGTGGCAGCCACGGTAAAGACATCGCGATAGCGTGGCGCGATGAACCCGGCTTGAACAGCATGTTCGATGAGCTCCATCAGGGGATCATAATACCCCGCCACATTGAGCAGTCCAATGGGCTTGAGTTCGTAACCAAGCTGGCTTAACGTGAGGGCTTCGAAGAGCTCATCCAAAGTGCCCAGTCCCCCGGGCAGGGTGATGAACGCGTCGGCCAGCTTGAACATACGTACTTTGCGGCTGTACATGGTGGGGGTGATGATCAGCTCATTCAGCCCTTCATGGACCACGTTGGGCACGTTCATGCTTTCGGGGATCACCCCCACCGCGCGGCCGCCGGCCGCCAACACCGCATCGGCCAGCGCGCCCATCATGCCCGTGGCCCCGCCTCCGAAAATGAGGGTGATGCGCTGTTGGGCCAGTAAATGTCCTAAAGCTCGAGCCGCTTCGATATAGGCTGGGTCCGTGCCCGGACGCGAGCCGCAGAACACACAGATGGATTGGAACATAGTCGGTATGGATGCATGAAGAAAGATGAGTGGAGAACCCACGTTGGGCGCCACGCGCAGCCGCGGCTGATACCGAGGGAAATGGGGACGCAGATGCACGCAGATGCAACGCAGATTTCCACTGATAACTGATCACTGATTACTCTATTTTCAAAGCAGTCGCCACGAGCGGCGGCTCGCCGATACCGAGGAAAACGTCTCGCGGCCACGTTGGCGCGGGAAGCCGAGCCCGGGATGCGTAATGCGTGATGCGTAAGGCTCTCACGTTTTACGTTTCACGCATCACGCCTGTTGTGGCCTCGCTCAACGTAGGCCTGGCGATCCTTCCGCAGCCGACGATCATGCTATTTTCAAAGCAGCCGACCGAGGCCGCGTCTGCCACGCCCGCCCGGCGATGAAGTGAACCTGTTGGTTTACTATTGGTACGCTGGGGATACCTCCTCTCGACCGCTTCTGCAGGAGGAGATGAGTCTTACGTAGCCCCTCCGTTCCGGGCGA
>JALWZT010000223.1 GCA_027002405.1 Anaerolineae bacterium
CCGCAAGCGGGGGAGAACAGCGGAAGGGAATCAGATGACGGCCTCCGCCGTCCAAAACGGCGACAAAAGGGGTCGCCGAAGGGCGACCATTGGCGCCATCGAATCCGCCTTCCCTACTTCCTCCCCCGCCCGTCCCGGAGTGGGGGAGGAATCAAAGGAGGGGGCCTGCGCCTCCATAGGCACGAGTTTACTCGGCAAGTGTTGCGGCAAAAAAGGGAAGTTATTTCTGGACGCTCACTTTCAGAGTGCCAGAGGCCAGAGAGGGCTTACAAAGCCCCTTCGGGGCTCCTGTGGGCAGCCCGCAGGGCTTCGTATCCGTAGCTCGAAGGTTTACTCCGAGCGGAAAAAACAGCGCCCCTGCGGGGCCAGCCGGAATTATCCGGCGCCGTTTTATAGCCCGGCGACTTCATCGCCGGGCGGGCGTGGTGGACGCCACTTCGCTCGGCTAGAGGCTGTTATGCACTTTGCTTCCCTCAAAGCTCAGGATCGCCGCATCGGAGGTTGGAATTGGCCGCGGATAACGCGGATAAAGCAGATTTTCGCGGATTTTTCAAACAGATGCCATGCTTTTTCCTCAAAAATCCGTGTCGATCCGTCGCATCAGCGTCATCCGTGGCGAATTGAAACGCTCGCCATCCACAAAATCGCGTGAAATTGGCGATAAGTTCATAACAGGTTCTAGCGAAGCGCAAAAAACCACGGCATGGCGCTCGCTTCGCTCGCTAGATGCCCTTCGATTCCTCAGGGCAGGCTGCGCCCTTCGGGCGCTCAGCATGACGAACATCTGCGGAAATCTGCGTGCATCTGCGTCCCCATCTCCGTTGGGGCGCGGATGACCATGCCCGCGATCAAAAAAACGCCGCCAGGAAAACCTGACGGCGTGAAGGGTTGGATGGGAAGGGAGGGGGGATTAGAAGCCGCCCATACCGCCCATGTCCGCGCCCGCGGGCATGGCAGGCTCCTTCTCGGGGATGTCGGTGATCAGGGCTTCGGTGGTGAGGATCATGGCCGCGATGCTGGCCGCGTTCTCCACCGCACTGCGGGTGACCTTGGCCGGATCGATGATGCCCGCGTCCAGCATGTTCACGAAGGCCTCACTCATCACATCGAAGCCCACGGGCTCTTTGCCATCCGCGTTGCGGCGGCGCACTTCTTCCACGATGACGCCGCCATCATAGCCCGCGTTTTCCGCGATGAGGCGCATGGGTTCGACCAGAGCCTTTTTCACGATGAGGGCACCGGTGCGGATATCACCTTCCAGATCATCCAGCAAGCCGTTGAGCTTCTCGCTGGCCTTGAGCAGGGCCACGCCGCCACCGGGCACGATGCCCTCTTCCACCGCGGCCCGGGTTGCGCTCAACGCGTCCTCCACCCGATGCTTCTTTTCCTTCAGCTCCACCTCGGTGCCCGCGCCCACGCGGATGATGGCCACACCACCGGCCAGTTTGGCCAGCCGCTCTTGCAGCTTCTCACGATCATAGTCGCTGGTGCTGTTTTCAATCTCGGCGCGGATCTGGTTGATGCGGGCCTGGATGGCTTCTTCCGAGCCTTTACCGCCCACGATGGTGGTCTCTTCCTTGGTGGAGATGACCCGGTCCGCTCGGCCCAGGTCCTGGATGGTCACACTATCCAGCTTGCGACCCAGCTCTTCGGTGATCACCGTGCCGCCGGTGAGGATCGCGATATCCTGCAGCATGGCCTTGCGGCGGTCGCCGAAGCCGGGCGCCTTCACCGCGAGGACGTTGAACACACCCCGCAGCTTGTTCAGCACCAGGGTGGCCAGGGCTTCGCCGTCCACATCCTCGGCGATGATGACCAGGTTGCGCTTGCCCACCTGCATCAACTTCTCCAGCACGGGCACCAGGTCCTGAGCTGCGCTGATCTTCTTGTCATGGATAAGGATGAAGGGCTCTTCCACCACGGCTTCCATGCGTTCGGTGTCGGTGATGAAGTACGGGCTCAGGTAGCCGCGGTCAAACTGCATCCCTTCCACATATTCGGTTTCGAAGCCCAGGGATTTGCCTTCTTCCACGGTGATGACGCCATCCTTGCCCACTTTCTCCATGACATCTGCGATCAGATCGCCGATTTCATGGTCCTGGGCCGAGATGGCAGCCACCGCGGCAATGCGATCCCGGGTGGTAATGGGCACGGCCATCTCGCCGATGGCCTCGGCCACCACAGAGGTGGCCTTCTCGATGCCGCGCTTCAGCAGCATGGGATTGGCGCCCGCGGCCACGTTGCGCATCCCTTCCGCCACAATGGCCTGGGCCAGCACCGTCGCGGTGGTGGTGCCGTCGCCGGCCACGTCATTGGTCTTGGTGGCGGCTTCTTTCAGCAACTGCGCACCCATGTTGGCGAAGGGTTCTTCCAGTTCGATCTCCTTGGCCACGGAGACGCCGTCATGGGTGATGGTGGGGGCACCCCATTTCTTGTCCAGGGCCACGTTGCGGCCTTTGGGCCCCAGGGTGGTTTTCACCGCGTTGGCGAGGATGTCGATGCCTTTCTTCAGTTCTTTGCGAGCTTCTTCATTGAAGACAAGCTGCTTGGCCATGGTTGATGACTCCTTTGTATGAGATTAAAGGTTGTTGGTTTCTGTGTAATCTTTAATTTTACTCTTTGTGCCTTTGTGTTTTAGGGTCCTTCGTGGGTTTGCGTGCTATGGGCAAGATATACTCTGGGAAAACCATTGATTGGATGCACGAAACGCCCGATTGGTTGCAAATTTCTGTCACTCGTTTTCGATGACTGCTAAAATATCATTCTCTCGCAAGATAAGTAGCTTCTCATTACCATTCAGTTTCACTTCCGTGCCCGCGTATTTGGTGTAAAGAACCGTATCGCCCACCTTCACATCCAGGGGCAGGCGCTCCCCTCTTTCGTTGCGGGCACCGGGGCCAACTGCGATCACTTGCCCTTCTTGGGGTTTTTCCCGGGCCGATTCAGGCAGAATAATGCCACTGGCCGTTTTGGCTTCCCGTTCGATGGGCTTCACAACGATGCGATCACTGAGCGGGCGCAACTTCATCACGTCAACCTCCTTATTGAAACGTATCTTGCACGTAACTATACAGCTCCTTTTGCAAGACATTTTTACCACGAAGGCACAAAGTCACAAAGGCACGAAGAAAATTTTTATCTTTCCCTTTGTGCCTTGGTGCCCTTCGTGTCCTTAGTGGTTTTTGTCTTGCTGTGAGAGGGTACGTGTCGTTACTCTTGCACAAAATTTTAGCACTCCAAAATATCGAGTGCTAATCCGTCCCCATTATAATCGAATCCACCTCGCGCGTCAATCTTCCGAACGTTAGATTTTTGCAAGAAAAACGTTAGCGCTGTTCCGTAAATAGCGTGGCGTTGGTTTGCAAAAGCAACTCGAAGCCCACGTTGAGCGAGTCCGCCACGGACGTGATGCGTGAAAACGTGAAACGTGAGATCGTTACGCATCACGCATTACGTTTCACGGCCCGCCAGCCTGGCCGCGAGGCGTTTTCATCGGTATCGGCGCCGTCGGACTGCTATATAAATTTCTTCATGCTGTGATATTCGATTTTCAAGCAATTTTCATCCAGGTCGTCTATAATGGAAATAAGTCGATGGCGGGCGAATATGTCCACATTGGGGAATCGTCGACCGCCCATCTTCCACCACAATGCTCAATCTCGGAGTGAAGAACATGTTCCTGCGCAGATTGCTTCCCGTCATGCTGCTGATAGGGGTGGGCCTGGCGCTTTTTCGGTGGGGTGACGCGCTGGCGTCAGACGCAAAAGCCCCTGAGAGGCCCGCGGCCGATTTCCGCTACCTCACGCCCATCAGCCAGCTTGGCGGCGGCGTCTTCGCCGTGGCGGGGACCGAGGATCGGGCCTATGTGGCCCAGGGATTGCGCATCCAGACGTATGACATCACCCAGCCCGAACATCCCGCGCTGTTGGGCCAGAGCGCGCCTGTGATCGGCGACATGGAACGTCTGGTCATCGAAGGCGACCGGCTCTACGCCTTCGCGTCGGGCGGGAATCCCAACCAGGATCGCTTACTGGTTTTCGATATCGCCCACACGCCGCCGGTTTTGTTGGGCGATATCCTCCTGCCCGGCGAACCCCGAATTGTGCAAGACCACATTCTGTATCTCTTCCTGGACGAAGGGCGAGAAGTCCGGTTTTGGGATGTCTCCCGCCTGGACCATGTTCGCGATGTGGGCGGCTATCGAGACGCCTGGCCCGCCAGCGGCGCCGTTCTGGTGGGAAGGCGTCTTTTCCTATACAAAACCCCCATCGACCTCTCGACCAATGACATCGCCGCCAGGGTGGTGGCCCTGGATGTCAGCGACTTCAGTCGCCCAACCATCCAGGCTGTCTACCCCCTCACCTGGCGGGACGGATCGCAGTCTGGCCCCATGTGGGCGGACGAGGATCGGCTCTTCGTTCCCATCTACAGGGCTACCGTGGTGCTCGATGTGACCGACCCCCACCAATTGAGGGAAATCGGGCGCATACAGCAACTGCCCCGGAGCAAGATTCTGAAGGTGGAAGAGAATACCCTCTACCTGGGCGCAGCAGATAGCCTGATCACTTACGACATCGAGGACTTTCAACAACCGCAGATCATCCAACAGATAGACATGCCCGGCATAGGGGACTTCGCGTTGGCGGGATCGAACATCCTGGGTTGGCAGCGGGACGGGTGGGCGTTGGTGAGAGCGCTCGCGGCCGACCAACTCGCGCTGGCGGCCAGCCTGCCCGCCCAAATCGCGCATCCTCTCGATCTTTTTGTGCAAGATGGCTTCGTTTATCTCACGGAAGCCAAGGCCTTCGATATCATCGACGTCCGCCAGCCCAAAACCCCGCGGCTGGTCTACCGCTACGCCCTGGACTACGAACTCGATCCCTATACCTATGAGACGTGGCCGGTCTTCGTCCTGGGGAATCGAGCCTATGTGGGCGTCAAAAACCACCTCTTCA
>JALWZT010000224.1 GCA_027002405.1 Anaerolineae bacterium
AGACCGCAGAGATTTGAGCATCTTTCGTATCGGATGGAGTTTCATTAAACGACGACTGAAACGTCCTGATCCTCTCCCATTCCGCTTACAGCCTTACTTCCGCTAAAACTGTCAGGTAACTAAATCACTGATTACTGATTACTGACCACCAACCATGTCCCCTTCCCCTTATCGCAAACAACGATTGGATGAACTCTTCTGGGAAGAGCTCAACAACATCATCATGTACGAGCTCAATGACCCGCGCGTGGCCGATATCGGGGTCACCCTGGTGGATGTAGCCCCGGATCTCACCACCGCCCGCGTCTTCGTCACCCCTTTTTACGAAGACGTGGACACCCAAGAGGTCTTGGCGGGCCTCAAAGCCGCACATGGCTTCATCCGCACCCAGTTGGCCCAACGCATCAAGGTCCGTCGTATC
Source organism: Anaerolineae bacterium (assembly GCA_027002405.1). GTDB lineage: Bacteria > Chloroflexota > Anaerolineae > J102 > J102 > M2005. The sequence continues at coordinate 422 of JALWZT010000224.1, forward strand.
CCCGAACTCATCTTCAAAATCGACCGCAGCTACCTGGAAGCCCGACGCGTCGATGAAATCCTGGACGCGCTCCCTTCCATGACCAATGCCAACGACGAGGAAGAATCTGCCAGTGACTAAACCCCAACCCTCTCATTCCAGCATCGCCCCTCCCCCCGAACTCCTCGACGCCCTCTCCAGCGCCCGCAAACCCCTCATCATCGCCCATCTTTCCCCCGATGGTGATGCCATCGGCAGCCTCACGGCCCTGGGTTACCTGCTCTATCGCATGGGCAAAGACCCCATCCTGGCCTGCCAGGACAAAGCCCCTCCCGCGTTCAACTTCCTGCCTTTTTACGACCGCATCCTGCAAGATACTCAAGGCATCCAGCCCGACCTGGTGATCTCTGTCGACAGCAGCGATCCCACCCGTATGGGCAGCGTCTACGATGAGGCCCGGTTTGGCGACCTCCCCCTCATCGTCATTGATCATCACATCACCAACGTTTATTTTGGGGACCTCAATTGGGTGGAGCCCATGTGCTGCGCCACCGATGAGATGATCTACTACCTGACCCGGGCCCTGCAAGAACCATTGGATGAAACCCTGGCCACCGCGCTGCTCACCGGCATTGTCACCGATACCCGCGGGTTCCGCACCTACAACGTCACCCCGGCTGTGATGCACATCACCGGCGAACTCATCGACGCGGGCGCGCCCCTTTCCATAATCACCGAACGGGTCCTGGACAACCGCAGCCTGGCCCTCATCACCCTGTGGGCCCGAGCTCTGGACACGGTGGAATTGGACCAGGGCGTCATCAGTGCCATCAACACCCTGGCCATGCGCCGGGACCTGGGAGGGGTGATCCGGGCCGAAGGGCTGGTCTCCTTCCTCCTTTCTGCTCAAGAAGCGAAGATCGCAGCGGTCTTTACCGAAATGCCCGCGGGCAAAGTGGAATGCAGCTTCCGGGCCCGGCGCGGATATGATGTTTCCCACATCGCCCTCTCCCTGGGTGGTGGCGGCCACCCCCCGGCCGCGGGCTGCACCGTGGAAGGGGAGATCCACACGGTCCGCAGCCAGGTGGTTGCTATGCTGAAGCAAGCTTTACAGCCTGAATCCTGAGTTATGCCTCAATCGAAACTCATCGTTCGCGGGGCTCGCGAGCACAATCTCAAAAATATCGATGTGGCGATCCCCCGGGACAAGCTGGTGGTCATCACCGGGCTTTCAGGCTCGGGCAAATCCTCCCTGGCCTTCGATACCATCTACGCCGAAGGGCAGCGGCGCTATGTGGAATCCCTCTCCGCCTACGCCCGCCAGTTCCTGGGCCTGATGGAAAAGCCCGATGTGGACCAGATCCAAGGCCTTTCCCCGGCCATCTCCATCGATCAAAAGGGGACCAGCCGCAACCCCCGCTCCACTGTGGGCACTGTCACCGAGGTCTACGATTACCTGCGCCTGCTCTTCGCCCGCATCGGTCAGCCCCATTGCCCCCAGTGCGGCCGCCCCATCACCCGCCAGACCGCCCAACAGATCGTCGATGCCATCGCCGCGTATCCCGAAGGCAGCCGCCTGCTCATCCTGGCCCCCCTCATCCGGGACCGCAAGGGCGAACACAAGCAGGTCTTTGATCAAATCCGCAAAGCGGGATTCGTGCGGGTGCGGGTCAATGGCCAAATCTATCATGTGGATGACGAGATCACCCTGGACCGCTACAAGACCCACACCATCGAAGCGGTGGTGGACCGTCTCATCATCCGCCGCGGGAGCGAGAACGGCCATGGCCTGGATTTCACCCGCCTGGCCGACTCGGTGGAGACCGCGCTGCACCTGGGCGGGGGCATCCTCATCGTCTCCGACGTGACCGACAGGGATCATCCCCAGGATCGCCTCTTTTCCGAGCATCTGGCCTGCCCGGTTTGCAACATCAGCCTGCCCGAAATCGAACCCCGCACCTTCTCCTTCAACTCCCCCCATGGGGCCTGCCCGGCCTGCATGGGCCTGGGCACGCAGATGGAATTTGATCCCGATCTCATCGTGCCCGACCCCGACCTCAGCCTGGCCGAAGGCGCGCTCCACCCCTGGTCGCGCGACACAGCCGCCTACTACCAGGCCCTGGTCGAAGCCGCGGCCCGGCACTACGGCATCCCCACCCACGTCCCCTGGAAAGAACTCAGCCCCAAACAGCAACACATCATCCTCTACGGCGGAAAACGACACGAAACTTTCACCGTACGTTATGTCAATCAGTACGGACGACGCCGCGAGTTCCAGACTTCCTACGAAGGCATCATCCCCAACCTGGAACGACGCTACAAAGAGACCACCTCCGAATACATCCGGGGCGAATTTCTGGAACGCTACATGACCCAGCGGCCCTGCCCGGTGTGCGGAGGCAAACGCTTACGGCCCGAGGCGCTGGCCGTCACCATCCAGGGGCGGAACATCCACGAGGTGGGGGAGATGTCCGTGGCCGAAGCTTTGGCCTGGGTCAAGCACCTGCGGGGAGCCCGGCCCGAAGACCATTACAACGCGCCCTTGCCCGATCAAGTCCCTCCCGACTCCCCCCTCTCGCAGCGGGAATGGACCATCGCCCGCCAGATCCTGAAAGAAATCCAGGCGCGCTTGCAATTCATGCACGATGTGGGCCTGGACTACCTCACCCTCAACCGAAAGGCCGGCACTCTCTCGGGCGGAGAAGCGCAACGCATCCGCCTGGCCACCCAAATCGGCTCCCAACTCATGGGCGTGCTCTACATCCTGGATGAACCCAGCATCGGATTGCATCAGCGAGATAACGCCCGCCTCATCCGCACCCTCACCGACCTGCGGGACCTGGGCAACACGGTGCTGGTGGTAGAACACGACGAAGAGACCATCCTGGCCGCGGATTGGGTGGTGGACCTGGGGCCGGGCGCGGGGGAGCATGGCGGCTATGTGGTGGCCGAAGGCCCGCCCCAAGTCATCATGGCCCACGAAGCCAGCCTCACCGGCGCGTATCTCTCGGGCCGACGGGCCATTCCCATCCCCAAACAACGGCGCCAGGGCACGGGCGACTATCTCATCCTGCGCGGGGCCAGGGCAAACAACCTCAAAAACATCACGGTCAAATTTCCCCTGGGCAAATTCATCGTCGTCACCGGTGTCAGTGGCTCGGGCAAATCCACCCTGGTCATCGATACCCTCTACCGGGCCGTGGCCCAGAAGCTCTATCGCGCCCGTCACAAGCCAGGAAAATACGAGAGCCTGGAAGGCCTGGAGCATCTGGATAAGGTCATCGACATCGACCAATCCCCCATTGGCCGCACCCCCCGTTCCAACCCGGCCACCTACACCGACGTCTTCACCCCCATCCGCAAACTCTTCGCCTCCTTGCCCGAATCCAAGCTGCGGGGCTACAAACCGGGCCGTTTTTCCTTCAATGTGAAAGGGGGGCGCTGCGAAGCCTGCCGCGGGGATGGCATCATCCGCATCGAAATGCAATTCCTGCCCGATGTCTACGTCCCTTGCGAAATCTGCCACGGCAAACGCTACAACCGGGAAACGTTGGAGATCCGCTACAAGGGCAAAAACATCGCGGACGTGCTGGAGATGACCGTGGATGAAGCCCTGGAGTTCTTCCAAAACATCAGCAGCATCCGGCACAAGCTGGAAACATTGAGCCGGGTGGGATTGGGGTACATCAAACTGGGCCAACCGGCCACGACCCTTTCCGGGGGCGAAGCCCAGCGGGTGAAACTGGCCAAGGAGCTCTCCCGCCGGGCCACGGGCAAGACCCTCTACATCCTGGACGAACCCACCACGGGCCTCCATTTTGCCGATGTGGAGAAGCTCCTGGCCGTGCTTCATGATCTCACCAGCCGGGGCAATACGGTGTTGGTGATCGAGCACAACATGGACGTGATCAAATCCGCGGATTGGATCATCGATCTGGGCCCGGAGGGGGGGGATCGAGGGGGCGAGATCATCGCGGAGGGCACGCCCGAGCAGGTGGCGGAAAACCCCCGCAGTTATACGGGCCAATATCTGAGGAAAGTTCTGTTCCGTAAATAGGATCAGGATTAGGATTGAGGATTGTTAGGCCGAGGTTAGGCGCGAGTAGGAGTAATCAGTTATCAGTAATCAGTAATCAGTGTTCAGTTGATTCTGTGTCCTCTGCGCCCTCTGCGGTAAGTACCCTTTCCGTAGGGGGTCAGGAATCAGTCATCCAGTGTTCAGTGTTCAGTAGCTCCGAGCAGAAGAAACAGCGCTGCGTGCCTAGCCGGAATTATCCGGCGCCGTTTTATAGCCCGGCGACTTCATCGCCGGGCGGGCGTCAAAGACCTTGAAGGTCTGGGAGACGCTTCAAGGTCTGGCCGACGTTGCCCCTTCGGAGACATGTTTCCGCCCGGTTGGGCCTGTCTGCGCAGGCAGACAGGCGGCCCAGGCAATCTGCCTTCCTCATGTCCTCCCCCACCGGGGGAGGAACCCAAGGTGGGGGCCGGCCCCCAGTCCCGAC
>JALWZT010000225.1 GCA_027002405.1 Anaerolineae bacterium
GCATGGCCATCATGCTGCAGCGGGAGGGGCTGGCCTTCGACAGTGCGCTGGAAAGCGACACCGCGGCCCTGCACGAGATCGTCGCCCGGATGCTGGAAGCCGCGCCCCACACCCGCGCCATGCGGGACGCCACCCGCGGGGGGCTGGCCACGGCGCTGAATGAGCTGGCCCGGGCCTCGGGCGTGGGCATGGTCATCCGCGAGGAGGGCATTCCGGTGTTGGAACCGGCTCGGGCCGCGTGCGAACTGCTGGGCCTGGACCCCCTCTACGTAGCCAACGAGGGCGTGTTCATCGCCATCGTGCCGCCCGAGGAGGCGGATGCGGCCCTGGCCGCGCTGTGGGCCCACCCTTTGGGCCGGCGGGCCATGCGGTTGGGCCAGGTGGTGGGGGAGCGACCGGGCGTGGTGGTGATGGAGACGAGGTTGGGCTCCATGCGGGTGGTGACGCCGCTCACCGGGGATCTGCTGCCGCGCATTTGCTGAGATGAGCGTGTTCAAAATAGGCGCCACGAGCCACGGCTCGCCGATACCGAGGAAAATGAGAACGCAGATTTTCGCAGATGCTTCGCAGATTTCCGCAGATATTCGTCATGCTGAGCGACCGAAGCGAGCGAAGCATCTAGCGAGCGAAGCGAGCGCCATGCGGTGGTTTTTTGCGCTTCGCTAGATTCCTCGGTCGCTTCGCTCCCTCGGAATGACGTCGCAAGACTCTATTTACAAAGCAGTCACCACGAACGGCAGTTCGCCGATACAAATGAAAACGCCTCGCGGCCAGGCTGGCGCGGGAAGCCGAGTTCGTGATGCGTAATACGTAATGCGTAATGAGCTCACGTTTCACGTTTCACGCATCACGCCCGTTGTCGCCTCGCTCAACGTAGCCTGGCGATCTTAATCCTAATCCTGATCCGAATCCTATTTACAAAGCAGTGGCTGTTTCCCTCGCGTCGGGAGACTCAATCATCAAGAACCGTTCCATGAGCCGGGCACGCCAAACCCAGCGTTGCACCAGGGCCCACACCACGACTGCCATCCCCACCACGGCATGAAAGAGACCGGGCAAGGGCGCTAACTGGAAGAAGTTGCGGGTGAATGGCGCGAGCAACACCCCGTAAAAAGCCACCACCATGATCACGGCCGCGAGGATGGTTCTGGGATTCCGTTTTCGGAAGGGCGCGCCCCCCGCAAACCACGGCAATGGAGGCTCAGCAAAAAGCATAAGCAGAATCCCGGTCAGCGAAAAGAAAGCCACCAGGACTGTTTGGGCTGTAAGCAAAGTCAGCGTACTTTGGATGGTTTCGGGAGTGAGTGATTCCGGCGGCACCGCGGCGATTTGGGCCAACCTGGCCACAAAATCGGGAGGGAACTGCTCCACCGTGGCGATATCGGCTTGGAAGGCGAAGAAGGCGCCCAGGTAGAGCACCAGGCCAAAAATAAAAAGCAAAAAGCTCGCGGGCAGCGTAAAATGGAGAATAGAGCGCCCCAGGCTGGCTCGGCGGCCTGCTGCAACCGAGACCAGCGCCAGAACAAATGGAGGCGCACCGCGAGCAAAGAAGGAAAGCAACGTGTTTTGCAGGGCGGTGAAAGGAAAACCCACCTGCAGCGCGGTGATCCCGATGATGAGCAGCAGCAACCCAAAGACCGTGACCATATAGAGCTTAAGGATATTCTGAATGGACCCGACAATGCGTCGGCCTTCCTGCAAGGCCACGGGCATCGCTTCAAAAGAATCCTTCAGTAAAATAATGCTCGCCACGGAGCGACTGGCATCACTGCCGCTTTCCATCGCAATGCCCAGATGGGCCTTTTTCAAGGAAAGCACATCGTTGACACCGTCACCGATCATGGCCACATAGTCTCCCATACGGCGCAAGGCTGTCACCAAAGCTTCTTTCTGCTCCGGGGTGATGCGGCCAAAGACCGTGGCTTCCCGCGCTGTGATTTCGAATTCTTCGGGGCTCATCTTGGCCAGCTCGGGCCCCGAGACCGCTTTCAGGTCACCGGGCAGGCCCGCCTGCCTGGCCAGAGCAGCCACGGTGGTGGGGTTATCCCCCGAAATCACCTTGAGCGCCACATGGTTTTCCAAAAAGTAACGGAGTGTCTCCTGCAAGTGGGGGCGCAGCTCGTCGCGAAAGCTGATGAGTCCCAGAAGGGTGAGGGATGGAAGGGTGGGTTCACCTTGGGCATCGTGCAGGCTCACGACCTGATCGTTCCCGGCAAAGACCAACACCCGTAAGCCCTGTTCGGCCCACGCGTCCAACTGCCGCCACACCTCATCCTCCACCTGCAGGTAGTCCCGCAGCATGGCCATAGCCCCCAATACCAAAACCCCTCGGCGCTCCGCATCGTCAAAAGCCAGGGCCGACCATTTGCGCGCGGAAGAAAAGGGGACCTCATCCACAACTTGGCGGGGAGAACCGGGCAACGCCTCTAAAATAGCCTGGCTGGTTTTGTTGTGGGCCGAAACATTGGCCGCAAAATCCCCCAGAAGCACTTTCAAGGTTTCCTCATCCGCGCCCACCGGATACACATCGTGATATTGGATTTGATTCGTGGTCAGGGTCCCTGTCTTATCCGTGCAAAGCACCGTCACGTTGCTCAAGGATTCCACCGCATTGATCTGTTGCACCAGCGCGCCTTTCTGCCCGATCCGAACCGAACCCCAGGCATAATTGAGGGTGATCAGGGTCAGCATACCGGCTGAAATAGAGCCTGTGACCACAGCCATGATCTGCAACCAGGCCCGGAAGGGCAAATGGATGAAAATCAATGCCAGAATCGCAATGATGGCAAAGAAAATCACAATCAGCATAAGGACGCGCAGCAACCGATTCACATCCTGCTGCAAAGGGGTCTGTTCCAACTTGAATTCCCGGGCATCCCGGGTCATTTTGTTGGCAAAACTGGCTTCCCCCACCCGGATCGCCTCGATCACGGTCTTGCCGGTGATGCACAAACTCCCGGACAAGACTTCATCGCCGGTTTCTTTTCGGATCAAATCCGATTCGCCCGTAAGCGCGGATTCGTCCACTTCGATAACACCTTCGCCCACGATCTTCCCATCCACGGGGATCTGGTCCCCGCTTTGGATAACCACCAGGTCCCCCAGGACAATCTCCCCGGGGTCCAGTTCTACCACCTCCCCTTCGCGGATCACCCGGGCCATGCGATGGGCCAGCAGCGCGATCGCGTCCAGTTTCCGCTTGGCACTGATTTCCTGCACAATACCAATAATGGCGTTGAAAACGATGAGCCCCGCCACAGTGAAGGCGGTGCGGGTATCCCCCACCATGAACATGCCGCCCCCGATGATGTAAAGCACCAGATTGACGGGAGCAAAAAGATTGGTGGTGATGATGTCTCGATAGCGACGACTGGTCGTCAGGTCAACGTGATTGGTCTGGCCTTGGCGGATGCGTTCGGCCACCTGGGCTTGAGTAAGACCTTGCATAAGTAATCAATGAGGGGGTCAGATAGGTGATGGAACGATGGGAACATTATAAACTCAGCTCCCGCAAAAAACCAAAGGACGTGGTTCATGACACCAAACATCTATCATGCCCGTTGTCGCCTCGCCTGGGGCGGACCTGGCGACTTTTCGCAACCGTCGTCGGCGGTATAACGAAACATTTACCCCTGCATCATCAACCGCTGCAATGCATCGGTTAGCACCGCGACCGACCGGGCCCATTCCGCCACCTCGATGTGTTCCTCCGGGGTATGGTCCAGGCTGCTATCCCCTGCACCGTAAGCGATGATAGGGATATGCCATGCCGGGCCCACCACGTTCATATCGGAAGTTCCGGTTTTGAGCACAAACCCCGGCTTACCCCGCTGCGTACGGATGGCTTGCAGAAAAGCCCGCACCAAGGGGGTGTTTTTGGGGGCTCGATACGCGGGTTCGCCGCCCCCAAAAGTCAAACGCACCTGGTGGGTTTCTGCGATTTCGGCCAGGATAAAACGCAGCTCATCCGGGGAGATATCCAGGGGCAGACGAAATCCAGCTTTCATCTCAGCCCAAATATGCATCCCATCCCCTCCGGAATCAACTTGGCTGACCCCGGCTTGCAGAATCTCCCAGGGGCGAGTCCGCGCGGCATTGAATCGGACCACCCGAGCCTTCACCTCGTTCCAGAACTCAATGAGGTCGTCAATGGCGCTGGTTTCGGGGCTGGCGGTATGGGAAAGGGTCTTTTCGCGGCGAGCCGTGGCCAGCAGGCGCCCCTTGTATCCCAAAGCAATGCGTCGCCACAAATTGGGTTCGCCAATGATACAATAGTGGGGATGATAGCGTTGGGCCACATAGCGCGCGCCCTTAGAGCTGGGAGCCTCCTCTTCTACCGCACCGATGACAATAATGCGCCAACCGGGACGAATCTCTGTGGCCAAAGCAGCCAACACAAATGCGGTCAAGGGGCCTTTCGCGTCCACCGCGCCTCGACCATACAACCTGCCGCCCTCGATGCGGATGGGGATATCCCCCGGTACGGTGTCGATATGCCCCAGCAACATGATCTCTCGAGGGACCTCGCCCTCGGGCCCGGGGCCGCCATCCAGCACCCCCACCGCATTCCCTGCCCGGTCCACATGGGCCTGAAATCCATGCGCCTGCATCCAATTCACCAGGTAGGCCACAGCGCCGTGCTCCTGGCCCGAAACCGAAGGGATGGAAACCAGGGCACTTAGAAGATCCAGATGATTCAGTGCAAAAACATCAGGAGTTGGGGACATAGCGCATCAGAGAGAAGAGGATGAACCTCGCCAGTATAGCAAATCTCAGGCCCATTGCAAATAATGAGCAGGATTAGGATTGAGGATTGTTAGGCCGAGGTTAGGCGCGAGCAGGAGTAATCAGTGATCAGTTATCAGTAATCAGTAGCGCCTCGCGACGTCATTCCGAGGGAGCGAAGCGACCGAGGCATGTCCTGAGCTTGTCCTGAACGAAGTGAAGGACCTCGCCGAAGGAAATCTAGCGAAGCGCAAAAACCACGGCATGGCGCTCGCTTCGCTCGCTAGATGCTTCGCTCCCTTCGGTCGCTCAGCATGACGAACATCTGCGTCAATCTGTGTCTCGCGTCTGCGCAAATCTGCGTCCACCTTTAACGACTTTGCGCGAGACTTGCCCCCGTGCTATAGTAATTTCCATGCATGCCACAACCGACTCTTCATCACCGGCTTTTTCATTTCTCCGTACCGAAACCCTGCCCGAGCATGGGTTTTGCTTTGTTTGCGGGCACGAAAATCCCCGAAGCATCGGCGTCACCTGGCAGGTAGGCTTTTTACAACCCCCGCCCGCCGAAGAAGCCCCCTATCCTCCTGGTGCCGTACGAGTTTTTACTGATTTCCAATTTACCCTTTATCAGCAGGGCCCGCCAGCTCATGCCCACGGTGGGGCCAGCGCCGCGGTCTTAGATGAAGCCATGGGCGCGTGTGTGTGGCGTTCGGGATACCAGGCCCTGCTGGCCCATTACGAACTGGACTACAAACTCCCTGTGCCCCTTCATCAGCCCGTCCATGTGGAAGCCTGGTTGGAACGCATCGATGGTCGAAAGCTCTATGCTCGCGCGCGGCTGCTCTTGCACGATGGTCGAGTCGCTGTCGAGGCCGAGGGGCTGTACCTCCACATCCCTCAATTTTTCAAAACCCACTCTGAAAATAGTAATCAGTGATCCGTAATCAGTAATCAGTGGGAATCTGCGTTGCATCTGCGCAAATCTGCGTTCTATTTTCATCGTTATGTGGTGAGCCATTGCTCATGGCACCTGCGACGTCATTCCGAGGGAGCGAAGCGACCGAGGCATGTCCTGAGCTTGTCCTGAACGAAGTGAAGGACCTCGCCGAAGGAAATCTAGCGAAGCGCAAAAACCACGGCATGGCGCTCGCTTCGCTCGCTAGATGCTTCGCTCCCTTCGGTCGCTCAGCATGACGAACATCCGCGTTGCATCCGCGCAAATCTGCGTTCCCTTTTCCTCGGTATCGGCGAGCCGTGGCTCATGGTGACTGCTTAAATGGGATTAGGATTAGGATTAGGATTAGGATTGAGGATCGTCAGGACAACGTTGAGCGAGGCGACAATGGATGTGATGCATGAAACGTGAGAACCTTACGCATTACGCATTACGCATTACGTGCTCGGCTTCCCGCGCCAACCTGGCAGCGAGGCGTTTTCATTCGTATCGGCGATCTATCGATCGTGGTGACTGTTCCGAAAAGCATCAAAAAACCCGGGCAGCATAGCCCGGGTTCTAAAGGTCGAACAGATGTCAGGCATTTAAGCGGGAGCCGGTTCAAAGGCCTGCAAACTCTCTTCGGGCAACATGCCCATCAGCACTTTCTCCATGGCCATGGTATGGCTGCAAATGCCTCGCTGAGCGAAAAAGTCACATGTGCAATGCCAATGCCCCTCCTGGTAAGTCACCGTGTGATCCCGATGGTCACCCTTAAACACCACCGTAAACGCCTTAAATTCCATGCGATCCCTCTCGTCTGCATAACGTTTCGCCTTCATGATTTTGCTGATCATCGCCGAATCCATCATAAAACAAACCTCCGGGGAAAGAAGGGGATGGGATGCCCTGAATAAAAAACACGCTCGCGCCAAAAGACGGAGCGTGGGGGGATCAGGGCCAGAAGAAGAAATCGCGCATAGTAAGGGAATGGCTAACTGAATAAGCAGAGATATCCTGACCTTAGTATAACGCGCTTCGAGACGTCTGTCAAACCCTCTGGATGACGCCTTCCCTACGATTTTCCTACGGTTTCGTAACTGCTAACGTACTTGACTTTAGGCCGTCAAAAGCCACGAAGGCTCGAAGTTTTTCGAAGACACGAAGGAAAAATAAAGAAAAATACGTCGTGCCTTCGCCTCTCCCCCGCACGCGGGGGAGCCGGAGGGGGCCTTCGTGTCTTCGTGGCAAAAAGTGGCGGCGACACCTTAGTAGTTACACGGTTTCGAAGGCATAGCCGAAAAGCTCAATGTCTCGGGCGTAAAGGGACGCCACCAGGGCCCGGGTCTCGGCATCGTAATAATCTTGCCAGCGAGGCAGCCGGGGGGCAGGGCGACGATACCCTCTTTGTCGCACATATCGTACCATGGCCCGGGGCCTCCAGCGCCAGCGCTTTTTCTGCGCGTGCTCCTGGGCCCGATTCACATGGGGCAAAGGCATAGGCGGAAGCCCCAATTGCCGACAAATTTCCTCAAAATCCTCCTGTAATCGCTCAAAACGCCCCAGAAAATCCACCTGAAGCCGTCCCTGCGCGTCGTACACAAACTCCGCCTGAGGCCGCACAAACCAGTACATTTCCCGCCATACTTTCTTCCGAAACTCCCCCAGCACATAGTCCCGAAACCCAACACCGTGGCTGAGATGATGATATAAGGAGACCATCCGGGCCCATGGATTACGCACGAACGCGAATTTGAAGTACGCATCAAACTCCGCGGCCGAAAGATAACCATATTCCACATACTCCATGGCCGTGAGATGAGCCAGCCGAGGCGGGCCTCGACGAGGGTCCGGGTTGGGGCGCAACAACAACGCCTCCCGGGTACCCCAGTCCAACCCATGGAGCTTCAAAAACACATGCTCCACACTTTGACCCGCGGTTTTGGGGATGTGCACGAACAAACAGCGTAATTCAGGGCAGAGCATGGTTCAATCCCGATGACCGATGAACAGAACCTCCCGCGGCATGAGGCCATAGCGATTGCCGGGTTGGCCGAAATCCGCGCCCTCCTCCCACCAACGCACCTGCTCCACCCGGAACCCGGCCTCCTGCAACCGGGCCACATAATCCGCGCGGGCATAAATGCGCACATGGTCCTCCTGGCCAAAGGCTTGGGCCCGGGCCTGAGGCGAGGTGATTGTGGGGTCTTCCACCGATTGGGTGATGCGTTCGCTGAAGGGCACTTGCAGCGCGGCCCAGCCCCCGGGCTTCAGCACCCGAAACAACTCCCTCATGGCCTGCCGGTCTGCCAGGACATGCTCCAGCACATGGTTGCAGATAATGGCGTCGAAACTGGCGTCGGGATGGTGGATATCGGTGATATCCATGCGCTCCATCACATCCGGCTGATAGAGGTCTGCGCTGAGATAATCCAACTGGGGGGCCGTTTGCAGCACTCGCGCCAATTGAGGTTCGGGAGCCACATGCAACACACGCGCCGGCCGCGTAAGTAGATCGGTACGTCGGGTGAGGTAGAGATACACCAACCGCTCTCGCTCGGTCGAACCGCAGATGGGGCACGAAGCCTGTTCCCGATAGCCCCCACCGATGATGTCATACGTCTGCAAGACCGGGTGATTCAGGCCACGGGGCCATAGGGTACGAACCCGTGCACCGCAGAGGGGACATTCGTAGCGGTCCCCCCGGGTGCGCCAGCGCCGGTACGCGCGCCAGAACGTTTCCTGCGTAGAGGAAGGGAGGATGTGGTTCAGGGTGGATTTGAGTCGATGTCGCATAGGGGCCTATCATGACAAGATGCCGGCATTATACCACATCCCGATCCCAATCCTAAGTAATCGTCTAAAAATTAGTTTCCGTTTTTGTGCTCATCGACTGAAGTCGAACACTTAAGGCCTACGGCCAGCCCCCCTCTTCATCTCCCCCGCAAGCGGGGGAGAACAGCGGAAGGGGATCAGATGACGGCCTCCGCCGTCCAAAACGGCGACAAAAGGGGTCGCCGAAGGGCGACCATTGGCGCGAAGCGCCTCCATAGGCACGAGTTTACTCGGCAAGGGTTGCGGCAAAAAAGGGAAGTTATTTCTGGACGCTCACTAAGCCCCCCTCACCGGGTGTATCCCAGGAGTCGGCCCGCCCGCCCGGCGATGAAGTGATGCTGTTGGCAAACCTTATGCAGGCTGCGCGGGCGCCTTGGCCCCGCCGACTCGAAGTCGGGCTGGGGGTTGGACATGGGATTTGACAAGATGTAGGATGTGTGCTATATAACTCGAGATGGACGAGGCAATTGGATTTATGTAATGATGTGGCAGTTCATGCCACCGAAGCAAGCGTTTCGTCTCGCCAGCAGGCGGGCGTATTCCCAAATTCCCGGCCAAAACCGGCGAGTTCGCCGGTCCATAAAAAATAATGGGGTTGCCTTTTGCAACCGGAAGGAGTAAGTCATGCCAAACAAGCTAATCCTGAAATGGGGCACTGTCAAAGGTTGGGACCTGGAAACCGAGGATGCGATAGTGGCAATGCTAAAGTGGGCCTCCTACGGAATGCACTCCAGCGTGATAATGCACCGTGATACACCGGAACAGCGTCAGGCATTACTCGATGCCATAGATTACATGGATGAAATCGTGTTGGACTGGGATGAGCGTCGCCTAACGAAGGAAGAAGCGAAAAGATATATCATGAATGCGGCAGAATATGAGAGGAGGCACGCGGCTAGACGTAAGAAACTAAACTCAGCATCAAGCTGACCACCTTCGGCGCGGGTAAGCGACGTGCCCGAGGCTGGCTATCGATCAACCGCTGCTAACACGGCGGCAGCTTATGCTTGTTCGTTGGGCGGCACAATCATGCATAATGGAAGCAAAATGAGGGTGGTGACAGGACCTTAGCGCGACATATAGTATGAGTGGCTATTGCGACGACGCTTTGGTGGTGACGCTGAGCGTATGAAGGCCACAATGGAGTACCTGAACCGAGTGCGTGATAAAGTGCTCGAGTACGCGGACTCATTGAAGCAGGCCAGGGGATCACCCGGAGTGCAGTCGTCTATCTTTGGGCTACGAAATGAGATCGAATGTGCCGCCCAACAAATGCTTGCTCCTGGCGCTGCCCCGCTGCGCTTCGCGGCGCAAGTGGAGCACAGACCGTTAGTAATAATGGTTATTTCATGCGTGGAGGCTACATGGCTAAGGAACAGCGACGGTTGGTTATCTATATTAGCGGCTTATACAGCGGCCCCAATCCCTCACCCGGTGTAGGGATTGCCCGATCCCTACGGGCTGCTTATCCCAATGCCACTCTCGTTGGCGTAGATTACTCCAATCGGAGTTCTGGATTACATTGGGTAGATTTTGATGAGATATGGCTTCAAAGACCGTGGGATGAATTAGACCTCAAAGAGTACGCTACTCAAATTAAACGAATCCTGAAGGGTGGAGCCTTGTGGATATCTGGCCTCGATTTGGAAACGATTTGGCTTGCTGATGAGCTTGCTGAGCATCCCAACCTACTTGTCCCCCCGGTTAGTGCCCTCAATCAAGTAAAGAAGCCTGCAATTCCCGCTTGCGAAGGCATGCCTGTAAAGATTCCGCCTTTTATACCTACCTCTGTTTCAGAGCGTGACCTGTATACTTTTTGCCGTAAGCATGGTTGGCCTGTATGGGTTAAAGGGCCGTGGTATCAGGCACGCCTTGTCAGAAGTTGGCGTGAAGTGAAAGCCGCTTGCGCAGAGCTCGCCGAAACGTGGGCAACGTCTACCTTATTTCTTCAAAAGCACATTGTTGGCCGAGAAGAATCCATAGCCTTCGCAGCATATAGGGGGGAGTTGCTGGATGCCGTTTATATGGAAAAACGAGATATAACCCCAGAAGGAAAGACATGGGCCGGGCACATTTCGCGAGTTCCCTCCGACCTTTTGGATCCGCTTCGTAGCGTGATACAGCATCTTGAGTGGACTGGTGGAGCCGAATTAGAGATGATGCGAGATGGTGAAGGGGATTTATGGCTTTTAGAGTGGAACCCGCGATTCCCTGCTTGGATTCACGGCTCTACGATTGCTGGGTATAATTTCCCTGCATTGCTAGTTGAACGTGCTACAGGCATTCCTTATGTTACCTCGGAACCTCAATCCCCAGAATTTACACGAGTTGTCTTGGAGGTTCCTGCAAGAGCGGAGTATCCGCTTCCCCCATTGCCAGAACCCCATCCCGGACAAAGCATTCTTATATTGAAGCATCCTTCTGGTATGCCAACCCTGGCAAAACGGCTCCGTAATACGGCAGCGAGTATAATCATAAAACGTACACCAGATACAATAGAATTGGTGAAGAAGGATGATGAAAGCGACACTGCTCTCTGGAATCTGATCCGTGTCGAGATCGATAGAATTGACTTGAAATTAAGTGCAAAATTAGATACTCCCAAGTGGCTGTTTTTTGAGTCGGTTGCCTACTTCCTGTTTGAAAGCATGGCGAGAGCGTCCAATCAGACTACAGTGCCGATAGTCAAGGCTGCTTATAGTGTAAAGACAAATCCGGATGCGCGTTTTCTTGACTTGGCTCGTCAGTTTGGCTTTCTTGCAGAAACAATCAGCCAAAAAGAAATCGATAAAGCGGTATCACGGGGATTTACAATGGAACAAATAGTACTGAATGGACCAGGGAAATGGTGGCCGGACGGAAGAAGACGTCGGGCCCCTTTACATGCTCTGTTTTGTGATTCGATTGAAGAGTTTGAAAATGTGCTTAAGGTTATACAAACCGATCATCCTTTATCTCAAATTATCGGCGTCCGCATTCGTCCTCCGCAAATAGTTTCACGTTTTGGTATACCAGTGGCTTCCTTTGATGCTTTTCGAAAATTAGTGCAACTAGTAAAAATTTTACCTTCAGGGTATAAATTAGGTATTCATTTTCACATCCCTAGTAGCGAAATAGGACTTCAGGCATGGTGGAGACTTTTCGATTCCATGCTTAACTGGGGAAAAGCCATTGAAGCCGCCAGTGGTAGGAAAATTCAGGTGATTGACATTGGCGGAGGATTTTTCCCCGAAGACCTGCAAATGGAGATTCAGACCCGCATTTCTCATCTAAGAAGAAGCGCTCTACGGGCTCTGCCTGGTTTGGAAGAAATTATATTAGAGCCAGGTAAGGCCCTCACTCAACCAGCAATGGGGCTTGCTACACGAGTGCTAGAAATGCGACGTTCTGTTAGCGGCACTACTGAAGTTGTAGTTGATGGTTCGATTGCAGAATTGCCAGATATATGGCATTACCCACATAGGGTGGTGTGGATGCGACCTGAAGGATCCTGGAAACTTCTTGAGCAGCCAGGCACATCCCGAATAATGGGAAGGCTTTGCATGGAGGGGGATATTCTGGCAGAAAACATCAACGTGCCTCGGGAGATTAGAAAAGGAGATATTTTAATTTTCCTCGATTCTGGTTCCTATGATAGGAGTATGTCTTATGCTTTCGGACGCGGATAAGGAATTAAATTCAGCAGTAGAAAAATTTAGTCATTTCATCCCTTCTATCATTCTACATCATGGCAAGGATTGCTGCGTGATGGCCCATGAATGGTTTAAGGCCCTGGATATTTCTTTTCTCATTGATGGCTCTATCTATAGCGCGCCTTCTTGGATTCGTTCACAGTGGAAATGGGGTGGCATGGATTGGCCACTATTTTGGTGTCAGGTTCCGGATTTGAAAACCTTAGATTGTGGAGCACTTGCGGCACTCTCATGCGAAGCTTTTAGGCAACGGGGGTTATCTGTATTCTCTGTTCAGTTGATACAGAGGTTTTCTTTACATGATGCTTACCATTGGGATAGGAAATGGGCAGAGAAAGGTCTTTTGTCTAATTGGATATCTGGCTCCTTGGTCTATCATGAAGCATGTGCCGTGCTCATTGGGCCGAATCAAGTCAGGGTGTGGGATCCTACAGACAACACATGGCTCCGTCCATCTCAATGCGGTGGGTATGCTACCACCGTTGCCGTGCGCTTCGTGGCGGAAGGATATCCCGCCAAGATTGATGTCCTGAAGTGGGAGTATCTGGTTATTCCATCAAATACGTGGATCAAAATCTGTTGAATCGGCGTGGTTCACACGGATGCTTTGTAGCTTGACAAATTGGCTGTGAGCGCAGCATAGATATTATACCCAATATCCAGTATCTATCTCCGTCCGTATAAAGCGTGTTGTAGCAGGGGAAGCCACACGCGGGAAGGGGTCGGGGTGGGCGTGGGGGTGGGTGTGGGTGTGGAAGTGGGGACAGGGGAAAAGGTGGGGGTCGGGGTGGGTGTGGGGGTAAAGGTGGCTTTGAACACGCCGTTGGCTACGGGCTGGGGCCGCGGCTGCGCCCAGGCCCACGCCTGAACTGGGGCCAGCAACACGGCCAGTAGCAAAACCCCGGCGAGCGCGAGCAGCGCCAGCCCCCCGCCCCACCAGCCCCATCTACGGGCGGGGCGCAAATACGCGTCGAAGGAACGAGGAGGAGCCACCTGAGGCCGGTGCGCCTTTTCGGTGCGCAGCCGTTGCACCGCCCAGGCCATCCCCTCGCGGGCGCGGCGGCTGTGCGGGTTGATCTCCAACGCCCGCTCCAAATAGCCCATGCTGGCCCGCGGCGAAGAAGAAAGCGCGGCCAGCAGCAGCCAGGGCTCTTCCCACTGCGGCGCCAACCGCGCGGCCTCCATCGCCAGCCGACGGGCTGCTTGCTTTTGCCCCCGGCGGGCGGCATGGACGGCTTTTTGCCACGCCAAGCGAGCGGTTGAAGGAACGGCCGCGGATTTTTTCATGGTTGAGGTGTTCCTACCGTGATGGGCTCGTTGCGCAGGTAGCAAAGGATGCCCTGAGCAATGCCTGCCGCGACCCGGTCAGGGTGGTTGACCAGCAGATCCCGGTCGCTGCCCAAAAAGCCGGTTTCGATGATGACCGCGGGGGTAGTGGCCGCGATCTCGTTGAACGCGTGGTACTCGGTCATGTGGCGGCTGACGCTGTGCGGGTGGTAGGGCAAACCGGTGGCTGCGGCGTAGCGCGCATCGAGGCAGCGTTTCAGATGCAACGAGTTTTCCAATTGGGCGGGGTCGTTTACGCCTTTAGCCGGCGCGGTTTTGAAACCGGTAAGCCGCGGGTCGGGCTGGCACACATCCGCGTGAATAGAAACCAACGCCAGCGCATGGTAATCTTTGAGCCGTGGATCGAATTCTGCCAACATATCTACCTGATAGCCTGCCTGTCGGAGGATTTCCTGTACCCGCAGGGCAATGTTGTGGTTCACCTTCATCTCTTCCAGCCCGTCGGGGCAGGTAGCCCCCGCGTCGTTTTTCCAGTGGCCGGAGATGATGCCCACCCGGCGGTTCAGGTCGGGCGTGAAGGTGGGGAGCAGCGCCTCAGGGGTAACTTGCGGGGCGCCGCGCCACCAGGCCAACCGGCTGAGGGAGACGCTCCCCAATTCGCCGGGCGACCAGGAAATCAGCACCAACGCGATGAGCGCCGACCAAAACAGGCCGCGCAAAATCAGGCTGAGCACGCTTTCGCGCTCCGGCGTCGCCGCAGGGGGAGCAGAGCGAGGGGGGCGAGAGGTAGGCATGACAGTTCCTTGGGCGAAACGCTATTTCCGCATGGGGGAGGGCAAGAGCCAAGGTAGCCCTTGCAATTTCAATGCCATGGGGTGTAACGGTGCCGGAGGTCAAAGCAATGTCGGCACTTCGAAACAGCGGCGGAAGCGGGCCTGCACTTGCCGCAGCGCGTTTCGGGCTGCGGCGCGGGTTTTTGGGGAAAGAGGTAGCCTGAGGAACTCGTCTTCGTCCAAAACAACCTGCGCTCCGTCGGCCAACACCACCAGATCCAACGCCAAATCGCGGTAGGCGATTCCCTGCGTCTCCACCCGCACAGGCACGGCAATGTTGATGTACCAACCGCGCAGGCGACCGTTTTCGCGGGCATACACCGCCAGTACATTGTACCAGCGGTCCCGGTAGTAGGTTTCCACCAGGCAATCCCCAGGGGCGAGGCGCAAGCCACCCACCGTCATCGGCCCCAGCGCGAAGGGGGCGGCCACAGTGAGGCTGCCCGCGCCGGCAAACAACACGCGCGCGGGGTAGCGAAAGACCTCGCGCCCCTGTAGGTCCAACTTCCGCACCATGGCCGTCGCGGCCTGGGAGGGGCGGCAGGGGGAAGGGCGAGGGGCCAACCCCAAAGCGTGCGCGTCCAGGGGCCCAGCGCGCAAAATGTGCGGGGGATCGGCGGTGCAATCCAGCACGGTGGAAGGCAGCCCGCCCGGAGAAGGGCCGGCATCTAACACCACGGCTACTGCATCACCCAGTTGGGCTAACGCTTCGTCGGCGGTGCGCGCCGGCGGGCGCCCCGAACGGTTGGCCGAGGTCACCGCCAGGGGGCCGGTCAGCCGCAGCAGCGTCAAAGCGGCCGGATGGGCGGGCATCCGCACCCCCACGGTGGGGAAAGGGGAGACGGCCTGAGCAAGCCGCGCGTGTTTGGGCACCACCAACGTGAGGGGGCCGGGCCAGAAGGCGCGTGCCATACGCCGCGCCCACGGCGGCAGCGAGGCCGCCACCCGGCTCAGGTGCCCCTGTTCCCCCACCAAAATGGGGAGCGCCTTGCCTGCCGCCCGGCCTTTGGCCGTGTAGACGCGGCGCACGGCCTCTTCTTGCCACGGCCAGGCCGCGAGGCCGTACACCGTGTCGGTAGGGAGCACCACCAAAGCGCCCCGACGCAGGGCTGAAGCCGCAGCACGCAGGCTGGCCGGTTCCGCAGCGGGCAGGCGGAGAGGGGGCATGTTCTTCTCAATGGGAGAAAGCACGAAAACAAAAGGGCACAGAGCGGCTGTGCCCAGGGCGATGGTCTGGCCAAAGTCGGGGCGGGCGGACTCGAACCGCCGACCCCCGCGTCCCAAACGCGGTGCGCTGCCAACTGCGCTACGCCCCGACGCGAGGCAAGTATAATGCCCTCTGAAAAAAGCGTCAAGCAGGGCGGCTATAAGCGCGGGTAGGGGGTATCTCTTCGGCGTGCGTCAATACTGCTGCTTATTGCATAATCAACGTAATTACCTGTCCAGAAGCGCTCCGGGCCCGTAAATGCTTACAGGACAGACGACTCGTCGCTGCACTCCAAAGAAAAATCGCCAACAGAGGCGTTTTCCCACCACTTAGGTAATTGCAAAACTTTACCTTTACCCCCCAAGGCCTTTTAACTGGCGTAAGCCCAGTAGACCTGTAA
>JALWZT010000226.1 GCA_027002405.1 Anaerolineae bacterium
ATTGGAAAAGTGATTTCGACGACTTGGTGATGCTGTTGGCTTGCGGTCTACACAATTTGAGGGTTGCTCATCGCTCCCCGGTCGAGCCTTTCAGCCTGGTTGATTTTTATTTCCGATAATGTCTAATTTTTAAGTCTTCCCTCTTCATTCCTTTCGCGTTTTTGTTATCATGTTATTTTGATAGGCGAAATAAAGGAGTCGCTTCATGGATATCAACAGCAGCCGCATTCGTTGTGTTTCTGTTCATTTTTGGCATTTTAAAGTTTTCGGTTTGACCGGCGGATAGCCGGAACCGGTTTGCGAGGATCCCCCTCTGCAGGCGGGTTGCATGGGGCCAGGGGCCCTTTTTTACACACCAGGTTATATCGGGAGCGCGTTCAAAAATGACACCGATCATTGAAGTCAAGAAGGTAAGTTATTCTTATGGCACCAAGCGGGCATTAGACAATATCTCCTTTTCCTTGGAGCGAGGTGAATTTTTCTGTTTCTTAGGTCCAAATGGTGCGGGCAAATCGACAACTGTCAAAATACTGACCGGTCAATTGCCTTTGCAGGAAGGAGCGGTTGTTATCCAAGGACATGCTGTGAATAGAACAAACTTACGGGCAATCAAATATCATGTCGGCGTATTAACAGATAACATGTCCTTACCCAAGGAGCTTACAGTTCAAGAATTATTGTATTTTACAGGTAGAGCATTTGATCTTTCATCCACCCAGGCAACTGCCAAAAGTCGAGATGTGCTATCTGAAATCCAACTAGAAGAACATGCATCGGTTAAAATCGGGCATCTGAGTAGTGGATTGCTCAGACGACTTGAAATTGGGCAAGCTTTGATGAATGATCCTGAGATACTTTTTCTGGATGAACCGACAATCTTTTTAGATCCCCTCTCCACTCATGAAATTTTGGGTTTAATACAAAAACTTCACAACAAAGGCACCACCATCTTTTATACAACCCATTTACTCAAAGAGGTTGAGCATATTTGCACGTATCTGGCTATTATCAAAAACGGTAAAATTTTGTTATGCGACAAGGTGGCTCATCTTAAAGAGCGGGAGGGTTATCGAATCGATATCACAATGAAGCGTGACGACGCTTTAAGAGCTTCCAGCCTTTTCAGGCAGCATCATTGGGAAACAACAGTAGAGCAAAATGTCATCTCTATCTCTGTCCCTCGTGACATTGAAGTAGAATCGTTGTTGCCAACCGTTACCGACATACTGAACCAAAACAGGCTAAAGTATTCTGATTTAGCCATTAAAAGAGTGAGCTTAGATCAAATTTATGCAGATATTGTT
This sequence comes from Anaerolineae bacterium, assembly GCA_027002405.1. Classification (GTDB taxonomy): domain Bacteria; phylum Chloroflexota; class Anaerolineae; order J102; family J102; genus M2005. The sequence goes on from JALWZT010000226.1 coordinate 1,305, forward strand.
TCGGGGAGCGAGAAATATGAAACGATGGATCGATAGAATCCAACTCCTGAGCTGGAAGGAACTGTTAATCACAACACGAACCCGCAAAGGTATTCTTATCTTTGTCATCATTGCCGGATTAGGTGTCGTTGCTCAACTTCTTAATCGTTTGGGAACGACAACTCCCTCCACTTGCTCAAGTGTTCTCTTTTCGGGTTATCTGAATTTCATTCAACTTCTCCCCTTTGTTCTGGCGATTGTACTGGCAGACGCTGTAAGTGGCGAAAAGGAGCGAAAGACCTGGAATTTTTATTTCACCAAACCCTTTTCCAGTGGTGAAATCTTGCTGAGCAAGCTCTTGGTCAATTACATTCTCATCGGTATTGCGATAATCATGATGTGGATCGGGCTCTATTTATTTGCAAGCACGGCCACATCAGGCTGTCACATATCGCAAGCCATGTATCCCCTGTTGGTAATCTTGGCCATAACATTTACCATTGTTTCTTTAGAGATTACGATTTCCGCTTTCAGCAAACGAATTGCCGTCGCAGTCCTTTTGATTATCGCGGGATGGATAGGACTCATCATTCTCAATCTGGTAGTACCGATTGGAAGAGGTTTCATCGCCCCATGGGCGGCCAACAGCTACCAAACAAGCGTCGTGAATCGTTTCTTAGGAATACAACTTTATCTGACCCCCTTTGAGAATCTCACGGCCCCTCCTTCATCGACAGAACAAAGTCTGGCAATTCTGCTGCCTCTTGTACAAGGGATGCTGCTATACATCGTCGCCTGGATTACCGTCAGACGCTCCACGGGGGTCTAGAGGCTGTTATGCACTTTGCTTTCTTCAAAAATCAGGATCGTTGCATCGGAGGTTGGAATTGGCCGCAGATAACGCGGATGGAGCGGATTTTTCAAACAATGGAACGCAGATTGACGCAGATGCGACGTAGACTTCCACTGATTACTGATCACTGATCCTTGACTCCCCTACGGAAAGGTAACTATACAGCTCCTTCTGCAAGACGTTTTTACCACGAAGGCACAAAGGCCCCCCTCCGGCTCCCCCCGCACGCAGGGGGAGAGGCAAAGACACGAAGAAAATTTTTATTTTTCCCTTTGTGCCTTAGTGTCCTTAGTGTCCTTAGTGGTTTTTACCTTGCTATGAGAGGGTACGTGTATAGTTACACGGAAAGGTTACTTACCGCAGAGAGCGCAGAGGACGCAGAGTCAACTGAACACTGAACACTGATTACTCCTGCTCGCGCCTGGCCTCGGCCTAACAATCCTCAATCCTAATCCTACTCCTATTTACGGACCAGGGGCAGGAATTGATGCCGGGGCTGGAGGATGAAGACCCAGGTGGCCCTGTTATCCTCTGGAGTCAGGTCGATCTCAGGACGGCCAGCAACAGCCTGAAAATGAAGCTCCCCTTCCTGGGGCATGGTCATGGTGAGCGGCCGGCTCACCATTTCGCCAGGGGCAAGAGAAGGGAAGGGGACGTCCCCTTCCTCCCCGCCCGCGGTGTAATGCAAGGAGGTGGCCGTGGCCGTATAAACGCTGCGATTGGTCAGCGTCAGAGTGATGGGCAGGGTCTGGCCGGGGAGCGGATCGCCCGGAGGCGCGGTGAGGGTCAGGGAGAGTTCGGAGGGCATGGAGCCCAGCACCAGGCGATCCAGGTACAGGAATCGCCAATTGAACAGATACGGGGAGGCCGGGCGCAGGAAACTGACGCACAATTGACCCTTTTCTCCCAGGAAGGGGGTGAGATCCCCCCACATGTACTTCCAGGCAGGGGTGTAAATATCGGCCTCGCTCTTGGACACCGAGCCCGCGGCCGCCAGCGTATGCAACACGCCCTCCTCATCCATCCAGTGCAGCCTGATGCGTTTGGCCTGAAGCCCATAGCCATAAAGATGCATCCCCGCCACCGGCAGATTGAGGGAGTCATCCAGCGAGAGCATAGGCTTGTAACAGAACAAGGCCGGGCCCGGATCGCTGGATTTTGCGAGGAGAAACAGGCTGCGCCCGCCCTGGGCCGGAGGCACCGAACGGCTGAGAGAAACACTGTCCCCCCTGCCATAGACCTGCCAGAGGTCGGGGTCTTCGATGAGCTGAGGCGCCAGGCGATTATCCGGAGGTGGCAGAACGAAACTCACGGGCGTCCCCGATTCATCCACATGAACCGGCTCCTGCTCCCACACGCCATAGCCCGGCACCCGGGCCGTGGCGACGATGCCCTCGTGCGCGGTCATGCGGGCGACGATCTTTTGGGTGGCGGGATTCACGTGCACCCACCAAGGCGGGGGCTTGATCTCAGGCGCTACAGGAGGAAGCAGACGCCCGCGCGGGTCTCGAATGACCCCGAACATGTCGTAGGTGTAGATTTTAACGGGCGTGGAAACCACCCAGTCCGAGGTGTTGCCCAGCCTGTCGATGCCTCGCAAACGATAGCGCACCGTCTTGCCCGGCTTATCGGGATACCGGATGAGACTGGCAGTCGAATGCCAGAGCCACCGACTATCATTCACCTGATACTCCAATTCGTACCCAAAGGGCTGGTTGGGATCGGGACGCTCGCGACCGCCGACCCCAAACGCCTCGCCCGGTTTCGCCCACTCGGGCAGGTGCTTCGGCACGAACCACACCTCGGGCGGGAGGATGTCGACGCGGTATCGGATCACGAGCTGGGGCGCCAGTTGGGGATCGCTTTCCCGGCTGTGGGAGACTTTGTAAAATTTGTTCCCGCGGGCTTCTTGCCGAATGGAAAACCCAATGGGTTGAGGATAGCGCATGTTTCGATCCTTCAGCAAGGAGGTGACATCCACGGCGTACCAATGGCCTGGTTCGCCCAGCTCGCCATGCACCGGGCCCACCCGGCCCCAATAGGCGTATCGAGACCAGGTAACCCTGCTTTCGTCGAAGGCATCCCAATCATAGTAAACGGAGATGGGCAAGGGGATGTTGGCGCCATCGGCCACGCCGAAGAAGAGGGTAGCCTCCACAATCTCCACGAAATCCTCGGAAGGTTGCCAGCGAAAACTCACCATGGTGCGGGTCTCGGGGACCTGATCGTTGAACTGCCCCACCAGCAGAAAGGTCTCCTTCCCGAAATTCTTGTCCCGGACCCCTTCACCATCGGCGATGAAGGCGTCCTGGTTCGGGCTGAGCTGTACCACCCGGATATCATCATCCTGGGAGGCCTGGGCCAGAGCCAGGGGGGGCAGATGCGAAGGCGGATCCACAAAGAAAGGAGGTGGGGCCGAAGTCGCGTGCGCGCCTGCGGTCAGGAACAGGACAAAGAGTGAAAACAACCAGAAAGTTCGAGAAAACATCCTTCACCTCAAGGGATTTGCAAGGAAATGGCCTCCATGTTAGGATGCAGGCAACACGTTTTCACATTATACCATGCCGATAGGGTAACATGCCATGACCGCTTTCACGTATCTCCAGATTTGGGCCCGTAAGACGATCCTCCTCGGCGTGCTGACGGGGCTGTTGACGATGATGGGGATCTTCTTGGGCCATCGCCTTCTGCCACCGGCATCCGCCGCGGGGCCCACGCCCACCCCCACACCCCCATTC
>JALWZT010000227.1 GCA_027002405.1 Anaerolineae bacterium
CCCGTTCCTTTGGTGGGGTCGCGGCCCGTGGGCTCGAACCCGCCAGCCCCCTCGGCGACTCAATCCCCGAATCAGCCCATTTCGCCGCCTTCCGAGCCTCCCGCGGAGCAGCCAATGGGCTCTCCCATTCCTTCTCCTACGCTCGGAACGCCAACTTCCACCCCGACTTCCATCCCCACGCCCACCCCTGTGCCCCCGGTCTCTGGCCCGGTGCAGATCCAATCCCCTGATTATGGGGCTCAGGCCTTCCTGTGGTGGCGGCCCGAAACCGCGGACCGGGATTTGGGCATCATGGCGGATGCGGGCTTCCGCTGGGTGAAGCAGTGGTTTGCCTGGCAGGACATCGAAGGCGCGGGCAAGGGCCAGTTCGATTGGTCCACAGCGGACCGGGTGGTGGACCAGGTGGAAAAGCACGGGCTTTATCTTTTGGCCCGGGTTTCGCCCAGCGATAAGGCTTTCTGGGCCGGAGATCCTCCCGAAAACGCGGATGATTTCGCGGATTTCCTGGCCGCCATGGCCGCGCGCTACAAGGGACGCATCCAGGCGTATCAGATATGGAATGAGCCCAATCTTTCCCGGGAATGGGGAGGCAAACCGGTGGACCCGGCCGGTTATGCCATGTTGTTGAAGAAGGCTTACGCGGCCATCAAAGCCGCGGATCCCCAAGCGATAGTCATCACCGCGGGCATGGCGCCGACCACCGCGGATCAGGCGGATGCCATGTACGACGTTAAATTCTACACCCAGATGTACGAGGCCATGGGCGGTAACAGCGATGGCTATTTCGACATGCTGGGCATCCATGCCGCGGGCTATGCCCTTCCCCCCGAAACCGACCCCGCGGAGGTAGCAACCAACCCCAAGTATTACAACAACGATCCCAGCCCCAAGGAACGCTTGCGGGTTTATTCCTTCCGCCACGCGGAAGATATCCGCAAACTCATGGAGCAATTTGGCGACGGCGATAAGAAGATCGCCATTCTCGAATTCGGATGGACCTGGGACGACCGGCCCGATAGCCCCTACTACTGGCATGGTGCGGCCGCGGGCATTGATCCCTTTGTGCAGGGGGATTACCTGGTGCGGGCCTATCAGTGGGCCGAGCAGCATTGGCCCTGGGTGGGCATCATGTCTTTGATTTACATGCCCGACCCCAGTTGGACCCAGGATGACGAGCAATACTACTGGGCCATCATGGACCCCAGTCCGCCGGGGGAAATTTACTGGCGGCCTGCCATCATCAAGCTTTGCATCCACATCAACGGCCTCAAGGGCCAGAAGTGCAAGTACGATCCGAATCAGTAGTGAGTTTTGCTATGAAGATAGAATGATCGCTGGTTGCTGAGGAATCCCAGGCCGACGTTGGGCGAGGCGGCAACGGGCGTGATGCGTGAAACGTGAAACGTGAGAACTTTACGCATCACGCATTACGCATCACGTACCTGACTTCTCGCGCCAGCTTGGCCGCGAGGCGTTTTCCTCGGTATCGGCGAGCCGCCGCTCGTGGCGACTGCTATGTAAATAGGATTCGGATCAGGATTAGGATTAAGATCGCCAGGCCTACGTTGAGCGAGACGACAACGGGCGTGATGCATGAAAACGTGAAACGTGAGAACCTTACGCATCACGCATCACGTTTCACGGCCCGCCAACGTGGCCGCGAGGCGTTTTCATCGGTATCGACGAATAGTCGTTCGTGGCGACTGCTATGAAAATAGAGGACGCAGATGAACGCTGATAGAGGCAGACTCACGCAGATAAAATCAGAATAAAATCATCTGCGAAAATCTGCGTTCCCTTCACCTGCCACTTGCCCCCTGCCACCTGCAACCCCCTTTGCCATAACCCCTCGCCCATGGCCGACCGTCACCGGCTCCCTGTCCCGGGGCTTGCCACCTGGAATGGGATATCCACGGTATCGCCTCCCTGGGAAAGCTGAGCCCGGGTGCCTTGGGGACGACTGTAGAGCCCGGTACGCCACAGGTAGCTGCCGGGCTCTTCCAGGCTCAGGGGGTATAGCTGGTAGAGGACATCACCGGGCCACCAATCCCGACTCAGCATGGCCATGCCATCCCTTTGGGCGGCCATGCTGCCATCTTGGGCCCGCACAATGTGGTTGAACGCGGTGTAGTCCCCTTGCCAGGCCTGGGGACCTGGTTCACGCATGTGCCATACCAGCATGGGTTGCACCGGTTGGCCCGCGGGCCAGGGCTGGGGGAAGAGATACCCCACGAGAGCCACGCCCACATCAAACAGCGCGGGGGGCTCCAGAGGGGTGATGGGGATGGAAGCGTGCGAGGCCGGGGGCAGCCAATAAAGCCGCAGGGGTTGAGGCCCGGGCCCGGTCCATATCTCCTGCCCCAGGGCCAGAAGCGCGTCGCGCATGGTGTCGGTGGTGGTCAGGTAGAGGCTGGGTTGCTGTTGGTGGAGGAGCAAACCGGGATTGGCCCCGGCCAGGTCGAGAAAGCGGGCATAGGGCGGGTTGCCGATGAGGTCCGCGATGGCCGCGGGCTCGCTTTCTTGGCCCGGGTCCACCCCTCGGGCCAGGACTTTGACCTGGTCTAATTGGTATTTCCGGGCCCAGAACCGGGCCTGGTGCATGGCCAGTTGCCATGTCTGCAAAGGCCGACCAAAGGTGGCACGCCCCATCCCCTGCTGGATCCGGGCCAGGGTGCTCTCCCAGGCAGCGCCCCAAAGCAGGGCCAGGATCAGCAGCAAGGCCCCGGCCAGAAGAGGGGCAAGAGCCCGTGGGGTTTTCCGGAAGGGGGCCGAGAGGGGCCAGCTCAAACCCAGAGCGAAAAAGAGCCCTGGCAAGGGGAGCCATACCGTCCAGTATTGCAGGTAAATGGTCAAAGGCCCCAGGCTGAGGGCTAGGATGGGCCCCAGGCCCCAGACCAGCAGCAAGGCCGCGGTGCCGCGCGAGGAAGGCCGACGCAGCATGAGCAGGGTGCGCAGGATCCCTGCCAGGAGGATCAATCCAACCATCCCGCCCGCCCAGACCAACAGATGGTCCCATGGCAGGGTACGATTCCCCACGCCCGCGAGTTCGAAGATGCCATCCCCTGTGAGCAGCCGCCAGGCCAGTTCCCATCGATCCAGCAGGGTTTGAGGGGTCGGGGCCGGCGCCGAAGCCGCGGCGATGCGCATGGGAACCTTGCCTCTGGCTACAGCCCGGCCGACCAGGGCGAGGAAGTAAGGGAACATGATCCCCAGGCCCACCAGCACGCCCCACAGGGTTGAGCGCCGCAGCCAGCGCCGGGGGGCCAAAAGCCCTGCGGCGAGCCAGCTCAACACCTGGACCAGGGCCAGCACATGGGTGAGCAATTGCAGGGCAGCCACGATAGGGAACCAGAACGCGGCTCGACGACTTCCTCGAACCACCACCTGCCAGGCCAAAAGCAGGAGCAACACGCTGAAGAGCACCTGAATATGGGCCCAAAGTTTGCGATCATAAAAAATAAGCCAGGGATTGAGCCCCATGTAGGCTGCCGCGAAAAGCCCAACCCAGGGACCGGCCATCATCCGCCCCAGCAGATAGGTGAGAGCCACGGCCAGCACCCCGAGCATGCCCAGCCACAGCACCGCGGCCAGGGGGGAGCCTTGGGTGAGGGCCAGAGCAGGCGCGAGCAGGTACACATCCAGGGCGGCCCGGGGCAGACCGATGCTGGTGCCACCGCTGAGAAGGGGCCAGGATTGGCCCCTGGCCACGCTTTGGGCCATGCCCAAGATGTGGGCTTCATCGTACTTGAATTCCACCAGGCCGGGTTGATACCAGCGCAATCCTGCGCTAAGCCACAAGATGAGGAGGATGCTTAGCCGGTGGAGCCAGTAAGAATGGGATGAAGAAGGACGGGCGGTTGCGTGCATAACGGTATTTTATCCGCAGATTACACAGATTTTCGCAGATGATCTTTAATCACAAAGGAAAAAACAGCCAACCTCCTGAACACTGATTACTGATGATTGATGACTGATCACTGATCACTGATCACTGATCCCCCTGCCTCCCGAGCACTTCCCCCACCACATGGTCAGGGGGGGCCCCTTCTAACCCCGTCAGCCGAACGGGCAAAATGCGATTATCGATGGATACGCCGGCATCGGTCAGCGTGGTGACCTGCAAGTAATTGGGCGTATACCCCCGCCAGCGTACCCGGCCCGAGTCGGTAGGCTGGCCCGGACCTTCCCACAGCACAGGGAAATCGCGGCCCAGGTATCGGGCTAGGGTTTCTTTTTTCATGCGTGCAGCCAGGGCGTGCATGGCCCGACTCCGGGCCTTTTTAACGGCCGACGGCACTTGGTGGGGCATGCGGGCCGCGGCCGTGCCCTCACGGGGGGAATAGGTGAAGATGTGGAGGTGGCCAAACCCGATTGCTTCCACAAAATCCAACGTTTGACGCCAATCCTCTTCGGTTTCGCCGGGAAAGCCGACGATGATGTCGGTGGTGAGGTTGAAGTCGGGGATGGCCGCCCGGGCCTGGGCGATGAGTTCAGCATATTGGGCGGTGGTGTAGCGCCGGGCCATGCGCCGCAACACGCGGTCACTGCCGCTTTGTAAGGGCAGATGCAAATGGGGCATGAGCCGGGGATTTTCCCACAACTGGAAAAAGCCTTGGGGCAGGTCCCAGGGCTCCAGGGAAGAAAGCCGCAGCCTGGGGATCTCGGTGTGGGCGAGGATGGCCTGAACCAACTGCCGCAGGTTGGAGCCCAGGTCCTCGCCATAGCCGCCCAGGTGCACACCGGTGAGCACGGCTTCCTGGTACCCGGCCTGGTGCAAGGCCTGGATCTCTTGGATGATGGCAGGGATGGGGCGACTTCGTTCTTCCCCTCGGGCCACGGTCACGATGCAGAATGTACACCGGTTGCGACATCCATCCTGCACCTTGACAAAAGCCCGGGTGCGGCTGCCCGGATAGAGATAAACCGCGCCCGGTTCGGTGGCCAGCCGGGGCATGGAGGGCATATGCAGGGCTTCTGTGACCTGGGCCACCAGGTTTTCCTTCTCCTGATTGCTGATGACCAGGTCCACACCCATGAGCTGGGTCGCGCGGGCGGGTTCCAGGGTGGCAAAGCACCCGGTGAGGACGAGGCGGGCCCGGGGATTCTGGCGATGCAGGCGCTGCACGAATTGGCGGGATTTGCGCGCGGCTTCGGTGGTGACCGCGCAGGAATTGAACACCATCACGTCCGCATCCCCGGGCGTGGGGGTCACTTCATGACCCGCCCGTTGAAATGCTCGAGCCCAGCCCGCGATCTCCGCTTCGTTCAGGCGGCAGCCGATGGAGGTGAGATGGACTTTCATATCCTAGATGTTTTCTTTGCCCCCTGCGACCCGTTCTTCCAATGTGGCCAGGGAGTATTCCAATTGAGCCAGGGTGTCCCGTAGATTTTCGGTGGGTTGTTGGGAGTGGACCTGGGGAGCCCGTTGTTTGCGGCGGAAGCGCAGGCGTCGTTCCCCTTTTTCCAGGGTTTTGCGCACCACATCCAGGTTGTAATTGGCCTCGCGCATGGCTTCCAGTTCTTCGGCCACGAAGCGGCGGGTGATGGGGATGCCGTGGCGGGCCAGGATGGCTTTCAGTTCCCGGTACTGGTTTTCCAGGTCCAGGGTGACCGATTCGTACCCATGCTGCGCAATGGTCACCCGGGCCGAATAGCGCATGATGTTGTAGAAAGCCATTTCGAAATCATCCCGACGGGGTTCGATGAGGATGATGTCGATGTCGGGGTAGCGGCGTCGCAGTTGTTTGATATGGTAGGCCAGGCCGCTACGCAAAGAGATGCGCATGAATTGGGAGAACACGGCCTGGGCACCCTTTTCGCTGATGAAGCGCCCATCTTCCCCCAGCAGGGGGATGTCTCGTTTCTGGCTGTTATCGATGGGAACCAGGGGATTGATGCAAACGATGAGGCGGGCCCCGGCTTCGATGGCGATATCCAGGCTGGCATTGCCTCGCACCGCGCCATCGACAAATTCCTGATCCCCGATGCGCACAGGCCGATAGAGCAGGGGGACCGCGCTGGACGCGGCCACGGCCTTGCTGATGGGCACATGGCGCCATCCTGGGGAACCAAAAACCACCCGTTTCCCTGTATCCAGGTCGGTGGCCACCACATACAGCTCCCGCCGCACATCCCGGAAGTCATCACTGAGCCCATACTCCTCCCAGATGCTGCGCACGAACTGTTCCAGGGCCCGATTGTCGTACAGGCCCGAGGGCAGGGCCTCGATGAGGGACCACAGCACATCGATCAGGTTCATGTCGTGGCGGTGGCGCAGATAGTGGGAGACCGCGTTTTTCAGCGTTTTGGGCATGCGCAGGCCCCGCTGCACAAACTCTTGCGTGTTCAGGGAAAAGAGATGCCGGGGCAGGATGCGGGATGTGCCCGGAGCCGAGCCATCCAGGGCTCGCATCATCTCTGCGGGGGTGATACCTCGGGCCAGCATACTCCCCACCAGGGCGCCGGCGCTGGTTCCCACCACGATATCGAAGTCATTGACGCTGCGGTCGACCAGCATGGCATCGATGGCGCGCAGCGCGCCCACTTCGTACACCGCGCCGGCCAGGCCGCCGCCTGCCAAGACGATGGCGGTTTTGGAAGCGGGCACGCGTGGCAGTCGTGTCAGCAGCTCGGGTTGGTAGCCGGTGATGATGGACATGGGGCTTCAGGCAGAGTGGGTGGGTTGGGGGGTCTCCTCCTGGGGGGATTCTTGCGCAGGGGATGAGGCCGGTGATTGTTCGGTCAATTCCAACAGCCGATCCACGCTGGCCATGAGTTTTTCCACCTGGGCTTCCAGGGCTTTGATATCTTCGTGGGTGGGCACGTTGAGCTTATTGAGTGCGGCGTCCAGCTTGAGATCGGGCAAGATGCCTTTGGCCGTGGAGGTGGCGCCGCTGGCCAATTCGCGGCGGAGGCGGTCCGCTTCTTCTTGGGCCAATTCCCCTTTGGCCACCAGCGCGTCGATGCGGTGGTCGATTTCTTCTTCCAGGAGATGGAGGACGTGGATAGAGGATGAGACCGACTTGCGGAGGTAATCCAGGGGGGCGCTGCCGGTGCGGATGAGGGTGGTGAGGATGGATTTGGGGAGGAAGCCGGATCGCTTTTTTTCCAGTTCGAAGATAATCTGCGAGAGGATCACGTTAGTGAGGTCCTCTCCGGATTCGTGATCAATGACCTGGACATCTTCCCCATCCTGGATAGTGAGGGCGATATCCTCCAGGGTGACATAGCGTTTACTGGCCAGATCATAGAGCTTGCGATTGGGATAGCGTTTGATAGTTCGCATGGGCCCGGTTCCTTTTGATGTGCGGGTATTTACTTCATTATAGGCGGGCATGCCGCGATGTGTCAACTCTTTACCGAAAGGGTGCGGGCCTGGCGAATTTAGGTGATGGAGAGACTTGACAAAAGCGCTGAAATCCGTTAGAATGCCCCATGCAATGGAACAAGGGGGCGTAGTGTAGTGGTCAACACGCCGGCCTGTCAAGCCGGAGATCGCGGGTTCGAGTCCCGTCGCTCCCGTAGCAGCAGAGACCGTCCAGTTTTGGGCGGTCTTTTTGTTTGGGTGCGTCCTATTTCGGTTGAGGCTGTACTCACCGACTGAAGTCGGACACTTAAGGCCTACGGCCAATGGACGGCCTTCGCCGTCCAGTCGTTCGGTCGACGGAGGTCGACCGTCGGCGCGAAGCGCCTAAAGAGTCCGAGTTCACTCGGATAGGAGGCTGGCGCCAACTCATTTAGGACGCACCCTTTTTGTTTGGTGGAAGGGCAGCCGGGGCCTGGGCCTGCTGGCCCTGGGCCTGATGCGGGCCTGATGGGCCGGGTGGGCGCACGGGCGTGCCGTGGCTGGCCGCGGCCGGCGATGCGCTCTCGCCAGACCTTCCAGACCTTGGCACGACCGCGCTGGCGGCCTGATAGGGGCTGACCTTGACCGCCCTGCCCCGCGCTTGCGCATCGAGGGGCGTCAGGCTATAATGCTTATCGAACATAGCCATTTGCTAAGTAACCAAGAGATTATCATGCCCCAAACCGTGAAAGTCAGCAGCCGCAATCAGATCGCCCTGCCCAGCGAGGCCCGCAAAAAGCTGGGCATCCGCCCGGGCGACCGCCTGCTGGTGGAGGTCCAGGATGGCGTGTTGGTGCTGATTCCCCAGCCGGAGGACTATGTGGCTGCCATGGCCGGCCTGCACCGCGAGGTGTGGGAAGGCTTGGATACGGACGCCTATCTGAATCAGGAGCGGGACGCATGCTGGATGTGATTTTACTGGATGACTTTCTGGCCTGACAGCACCCACCAGGTGGACTGAGGGGATGGACTGGGCCCTCGGGCCATAGCGAGCGTCCAGAAATAACTTCCTTTTTGGGGTGCGACACTGACTGAGTAAACTCGAGCTTTTTAGGCGCAGGCCCCCCTTTGGTTCCTCCCCCACTCCGAGAAAGCCGCTTAAATTTAGCGTGACGGAGGCTCTGGCCCAGGTGGACAGGGAGGGCTTACACCAGGCCTGGTGACGTCGGAACCCTACCAACAGGCCCTGGCAGCCAGCCTGGACCAGCTCCACGCGCACCAGGACCCGGACATCGCGGCGCAAACTCAGGCCTTGCTGAAACTGTCGAGGAACGGGGGCGCGGGCTCCACCTACCTGGCCCGCCTCGAAGGCTCGGGCGCGCTCGCCCAGGGGCCGGGCGCGGCGGCCGCGGGCGCTGGCGGCATAGCCATTCTCGAGGTGGCGGATGCGTTGCGGGCCCGCGGGTATGAAGTGGACCTCTCGCCCAAGCCCATCTTCCAGGACCCTGGCCAGCGGTGGGGACGACGGGCCAGGCCCGATCTCGTCGCCCGGAAAGGCGACCGCTGGTGGCCCGTGGAGGTACAGCGCAAGGTGGCGGAGCATCCCCGCTATCGGGAGAAGTGGGCCAAGACCCTGCGCTTGAGCGGGCGTTTGATGCTGGTGTTGTTCAGCGAGGAGAAATTGGCCCAGCAACGACGGTTGCTGCTGGCCTGGTCACAGCATCGCGACTGGCCTACGGGCCAGGTGCTGCTGGCCAGCCTGGAGCGGATGACCGATGACCCGGCGGGATGGACGTTTCAGTCCCTGGACTGATGCACATACTCGTGTGGACGGCCAGGGGGAAGTGCGGGGGTAGTGCCTCACGAAAGATGCGTTAAGAGGGGCAATCGTGTAGAATAAGCGGAACGCGATATCAATTTTTCACAAAGCGCTATGCGCTCAAAGAGAACGGGCCAATTTTACCATGTCGGAGTATCCCCATTTATCCACATCCGAACTTCGCGACAGATGTCAGCAAGCGGATATCGCTTTTCGGTCGCAAGGTGAATATCATTCCCTCCCCTGCCTGGAATTGTTGCGGCGGGCTGCAGGGTTGGGGGACAGGGAAGCGTGGGAAGCCTTCATTGCCATTTATGATCCGCAGATCCGGCGCTGGGTGCGAAGGGGTCTCAGTCAAATCCAGTGTTCCAAGGTCCTGGAGGAGGATGATTTCGTGAATGCAGCCTGGATGCGCGTGATGGAGCGGTTCACGCCTGATTTTTTCCTGGCGAGACAACCCTGGACCATGGGGCAGGTGATGACATATATCATGCGAGTAACGCTGACCACCATTTCACGCCTATGCAGAAAAGAACGGCGGTGGTCTGAGCTGACCCCATACCTGGGAATTGAGGGTTTGGAGCATATCCTCGTACCCGATCCGGTCGAATCCCCATTGCCCGCGGGGATGTCCTTCGAAGATGTGCTTGACTTGCTGAACGATGAAGAAGAACGTCTGGTTTTGACATATCGATATGTATACGGCTGGCCGCCTCGGAAGATCGCCCAACACTTTTCGGAGATGTTCCCGGATGCTCAAGCTGTCCAGAAGGTTTGGAATCGCGTCCGAGGGCGTTTGTCTCGCCAGTGGCGCTCCCATTATGAGAAATAACCTTCCTGAATGGATCAAAAAACACCCTATCCTGATGTATCTATAATGAAGGCCGTAATGGTCGTTCATTTTATGAGAGAACAATGCTATGAAAAAAAATATAGCGCCTTCCCCCCATCCCGATGAAACACAACTCACCGCTCTCCTTTTTGAAGAAGCGCCGGACGAAGTGAGCGAACATGTGCGCGCTTGTCCGATCTGTCAGTCCCGCCTGGCGGAGATGATTCAGTTTGACGCGGAGATGGAGGCTTTGGCTCAGCGTTTCGCGTGCCCTTCGCCTGAGCAGCTTATCCGCTACGCAGAGGGAAAGCTGTCTCCGATAGATCGCGCGCGCATTCAAAAGCACCTCCGCACATGTGCTTTTTGTAACGAGGAGTTGGCCGTTATTCAGCACTATGACAGCCCTGAAGAGGAGAAATCCAGCGGTTGGTGGGCTGCCATGGTGGATGGTGTGCGGCGATGGTTTCAGGCCCAACCCGCGTTGGAACTCTCCCTTACGCCTCAGCGCGCGCCACACGGGAAGAGTGCGTCACACACCTGGCGCTACCATACGCCCGAATTCGACGTCATCCTCACTTCCTCGCCCGTTGACGATGAGCGAGCGGATTGGATGGGACAGATCATCCCCCTGGAACAGGAAAACACATCCACGCCCAGACCTTTACAAGGCCGGGTGATCCTGGATCGAGGGGATGGCGATTGGCAAACCCTCGCTTCTATCGAGGAGGGAGGTTCTTTCTCGCTCCTTGCCCTGCCTCAAGGGCCGCATCGACTGCTTATTGCGATTGACCCGGATGTCCTCATCGAGATCGATATCACCTGATCCTATGATGAACGCCTCGCTGGCCAGGGAGTTTCTGGCATTGCCTTCGCGCGAGGCCCGTCGGGCATGGGTGCTGACTCATTTTGAGCAGGGCGAGAACCTGATATGGGGACTCAAAGAAGTATCCGCGAGTTATTATCATTCCGATCCCGAGCGAGCCTTGCGTATCGCTTCCCTGGCCCGGGAGGCTGCGGTTATACTGGCTATTCCGTGGCTGCAAGGCGTGGCCCATTGGATGACCGCCAATGCCTATGTGATGCTGGATCAGCATGGGGATGCCATTCGTCATTTCCGTCAGGCCAAAAGGCTGCTGGAAGCCGCCGGGCGGGAGCGAGAGATAGGCCAAATGTTGGTGGGGATGGTCTTTACCCTGGCTTATCTGGACGCGTTTCAGGAGGCGCTGGATGTAGCCAGAAAGGCGCGTTTTCTGTTAGAGAAGCACGGCGAGCCCTATCGCCTGGGTTTGCTGGCCATGAACCTGGGCGTTGTCTATGACTTGATGGAGCGTCATGCCGAGGCCCTGGCTGCGTATGACGAAGCGAAGAAAAGATTTCGCGACCTGGACGATGCCTTCAATCAGGCTCGGGCCACGCTGAACCAGGGGATTGCCTATGAACAGTTAGGGAGGTTGGACGAGGCGGAGAAGGCCTATCGCCGCGCCCAACATATCTTTCATCAAGCCCACGCGCCCTTGGAAGAAGGACGCGCAGCGTTGAATCTAGGCATTCTGCTGGGGCGGCAGGGGCGCTTTCGCGAGGCCATGACGGCCTTCGACGAGGCCCGGGGCCATTTTCGGGTCTTGCAAGCCGCGGTGCAACTGGCCGAAACCGATCTTTACGAGAGCCAGCTATTGCTCCAGCTTCATCTGTTCGCCGAGGCCGCGGACATGGCTGCGCAAGCTCGGCGGGTGCTTGCAGCCCAAGGTCAAATCCGCGAGGCGGCATTGGCTGCATGGACGCAAGGCCGGGCGTTGATGGCCATGGGCCGTATGGAGGAAGCCCATCAGGCCCTGACCTTTGCATGGACCTCATTCCAGGATCTGGGATTGCAATGGCACGCCCTGCGCGTGCGTCTTTCCCTGGCGGAAGCAGCATGGCAGCAGGGCGAAGACCTCCATCGGACGCTGCAAGAAGCTCGGGAACTTGTGTCCGCCCTGGAATCCTGGCCCCTTTCAGCGGAATATGTGCAGGCGTGGCTTCTCCTTGGCCAAGCTCACGCGGCCCTGGAAGCCAACGAATCGGCCCGACAAGCCTTTTCTCAAGCTCTCGCCGCAGCTCAAACCCTTGAACAGGATGATCTCCAGCTTCTGGCCCTGGACGCGCTGGCTCATCTGGATATGTCCACCGGCCAGGAGTCTTTGGCTCGCGAGCGATGGGACGAGGCGATGGATCACTTCCATCGTTGGCTGCATCGCATTCCCGGCTCCGCTTATCGAGCGGCCTACATCATGGCCCGTTTGCGCGTCATCCGAAATGCGTTGCATAGTCGTCTGTTGCAGGATGATATCCCTGCCGCGCTGACTCTTCTTTCGCAGATCGAATCGCTGGCCTTGGGCGAGTTTCTGATGGAAAGCCCGGCCCATCCCGCGCAAATGGAAGCATGGCGGGATCTGCAAACCCGTCTGCAAGAATTGAAGCGAGCCTGGCAATGGCGCATGCGCCGGGACGATGGGGAAATGAAAGATGACCAGCGCGGCCCGGTCGCTCGCACAGCCATTCGCTCCCTGGAGACTCGGATCGATGCTTTGTGGCGACGACTCAATCGTTTGGCCGAGGCAACGGGGCAACGTGCCAACACCTCTTCTGGCCCCTGGCGTCGCCAACCCCACATGCCCACGATCCTCTATCTACCGGCCAATGACATCTTGTGGGGCGTGGTTCTGACGCCCCGGGGAGAGATGGTCGCGCGTCCTCTGGGCCACATGAAGGAACTCCGGCGTCTCTTGCGTCAATGGCAGCTCCATCTCTATCAGGTGGGGTCTCTGCCCCGAGACTACCTCGACACCCACGCCCAGACCTTCTTGCGGACCGCGCGGCGTCACCTGCAAACCCTGCATCAGCGTTATGTGCGCCCTTTCCTCCCCTGGATTCAACCCACGGATGGCATTCAGTTTATGCCTTATGGTCAGGCACAGGGCATCCCCTTTCCCGCCTTATACGATGGCCGCCGCTATCTGGTGCAAGACCATGATATTCAATTGGCTTTCGGCCTGACGAGGCCTACCAGGCCTACAGACCCTCCCGCGCCACCTATCTCCCTGGTCGGCGCGTATAGCATGGCCGGGCAGTTGCCTTTTGTGGATTACGAGGCCCAACAGGTGAAGTCCATCCTTCCCCGCGCGGAGTTTTTGCCCGAGGAAAGGCTCACGGTGGAGGCAGTTCGTGCGCTCATGCCTCGGGCCCGATTCATCCACCTGGCCACCCACGCCCGATTTCGTGATGACAACCCGCTCTTTTCCTGGCTCCAGTTGGCCGATGGCCGCCTCACCGCGCACGATCTGGAAGGGTTATCCCTTCAAGCGCATCTCGTCGTGCTCAGCGCTTGCGAAACCGGTCGGGGCATGGGCGGTTTGACAGGATTGCCCCAGGCTTTTTTTGCTGCAGGTGCCCGGGCGCTTCTCGTCTCTCAATGGCGGGTGGACGATCCTGCTACCGGGGAATTCATGGCAGCCTTATATCGTCATCCTCGCCTCCTTCTTCAACCAGAGATCGCCCTGGCCGACACCATCCGAGACATCCTGGCCGCGGCCCCTGATCGTCATCCCTACTTTTGGGCCCCCTTTGTTTTGATTCATCGATAGCGCGGCCCGTCACCCTTTTCTTTACTATGTTCGGAGAGGTAGCATGAACCGAAAGTCCCGCTTCCTTCTGTGTTTTCTTCTATTTGTGGGCCTTTTTGTCACCCTGGAGATCATCACGTTGGCCGCGCCCGCGACGCCGCCTCCGCCCCCCACCCTCCTTACGCCCGGGGATTGGGCTGCATTCATAGGCCAAACGCCCGAATTGTGCGCCCAGGCTCCTGAAGATCCCGACGGCGATGCCATCACGGGCTTCCAGTTTCAGGTGGATGGCATGCAGGTTTGGGACAGCGGCTGGCGAGAGACATCCTGCGTGGCGCCGCCGACATTGCCTTACGGCGGCTATCGGTGGAAGGCGCGAGTCAGGGACGCCTCGGGGGAAGTGAGTGACTGGAGCCGTGAGTGGCATTTTGACATCTATAACCCAGCAGTGCGCTTCACGGAAATCCGCTTCGATCCCCCATCTCCTTCCAATGAGGAGAAGGTGAAAGTGTACGCCTGCACCGAAGGCCGTGGACACAGAGATGTTACTTTGCAAGTGGCCGTCAATGACGCGGCGGATGGATCGGATGCGGGCGCGTGGCATATCCTCAACGAGTTGGGCGTCTACTGCTACACAGAACAAGACGCGCCCATCTGGACGACCACCGAATATGCTGCGGGTGATCATCGCTTTCGCTTTCGCGCCCGAGCGGGCGATCAACCTTGGGATGAAGCGGCCACCGAATACCGCACGTACACGGTGCTCCCCTATGGCGGTCCGGGTATTCCTGAACTCTTGTCACCGGAAAACAACGCGACCCTGAGCAGCCATCAAGTGACGTTTCGATGGCGGACCGCGGCCAATGCCACCCATTATCGCTTGCTGATTTCGGAGGAGGAAAATCCTGAAAGATATCCCATCATCTATGTGCGGATTGACGCGTCAAAAACAGCATACACCGTCACGCTGCCCACGACCCCGGCCCGATACTTCTGGCGCATCATCGCGGAAAATGATGCAGGCCGGGCCCATTCACCCATTCGCACTTTTCAGGTCAGGCCCGCAGACCCCGACGCAGTGCGCACTCTCATCTTGTTCCCCAAAACGCGCATGGCGCAACAGTATGGCGATACCCAGGTCCAGGCCCTGGGCAATCTCATGCGGCTGTTCGTTGATGATAAGCGCATTCGCGGCGTGATCATCGACCCTGAATCTTATTCTTCTGTGGCGAAAGCGTACGCGGATTGGGACGCGAGGCCCTTGGATGTGGCCGCCGCGAATCAGATAGCGGAAGCCATCAAAAATGAAATCATCCTCCCCGCCCGAGAGAAGTATCCCCAATTGCGTTATCTCCTTCTGGTGGGAAATGACACGATCCTTCCTTTTTATCGTCTGCATGATCCCACCCGAGAAACAGAACGCCTCTATCATCAGCTTGATCCTCAAACGCCCATAGGCGCGGCGCAGGCGCAGAATTTCTTCTTGTCTGATGACTATTACGCCAGTCTGGAACCGCCACGGCCAAATGGCCCGGTGATCTACGCGCCGGATCTGGCCATGGGGCGGCTGGTGGAGACGCCCAACGAGATCCAGGCGACTTTGTACCGTTTTCTCATCGATATTCCCACCGAGGGGGGCGGATTGGTGACCGCGTACAGTTTCATGACCGATGCCGGCGTGTTGGAACAGCGGCTTCTTTCCTCCCGCACGCGCAAATCCAGCGCGCTCATCGGCGAGGATTGGGATGCGGACGCGTTGCGCTCCCTGTTGACCAGGGATGACTGGCGGCTGTTGGCCCTGAATCAGCACGCCACCCACTGGAGCCTGGGCGCGCCCCAGGGAACGGAGCGCTTACAGGGTACGGATCTGGCGTCTCTTGACACCCTGCCTTTCAGCCTTGCCGTCAGCCCGGCTTGCCAGGCGGGCTTGAACGTGCCCGATGGATGGCACGCGCAGGACCATCCCCTGGATCTGCCCCAGTCGCTGGCGCGGGCTGGAGGCGCTTTCGCAGGAAACACAGGCTTTGGCTGGGGGGTGCGTGGTGAATTGGGCTATTCGGAACGACTGACCGCACTGGTCATCGACAAGCTCCTGAGCCAAAGCGATCGTACGGTGGGAGAAGCAGTGCGGATCGCCAAACAGCATTATCTGCGCACCATGGGCGATCCTGATGGGATTGACGCCAAGGTCGTGCAAGAGTTCACCCTGTACGGCATTCCTCAGGCCCGCCCGGCCCTT
>JALWZT010000228.1 GCA_027002405.1 Anaerolineae bacterium
CCCATCCTTTCAGGCTCAAGGTCTTGGTGATGGCTGCGGTCAGCGTGGTCTTCCCGTGGTCAATATGACCGATGGTCCCCACATTCACGTGGGGCTTCTTGCGCTCGTAATGTTGCTTTGCCATGATTCAGCCTCCTGCTAGGACAGACACGTCCAAAAAGTACATTGAAACTAGGTTGCATTTTTTGGCCGTCCCCGAATGGAGACGGCCTGGGAAAAGAGGTCGATTGAGGAGCCCACAACCGGACTCGAACCGGTGACCTCATTCTTACCAAGAATGTGCTCTACCTACTGAGCTATGTGGGCTCACAGTGGGCCGGGCAGGACTCGAACCTGCGAAGGCTTCCGCCAGCGGGTTTACAGCCCGCCCCCTTTGCCGCTCGGGACACCGACCCAAAGGGAACATGGCCATTTTACCAAACCCAGGGGGTTTTGGCAAACTGGGTGAGGAAAAAATCGCCATGCAGGAGCCGACGAAGGGACTCGAACCCATAACCCGCGGTTTACAAAACCGCTGCTCTGCCAATTGAGCTACGTCGGCCTACGGCAGTTCTTGATGACTGCACAGCACTCTATTATAAAGGATTTGATAAGCAAAATGCAAATCAGGCGCGCTGCATTTCTATTTCTTGGCAAGCCAGCGCCGGGGGATGAAGTCCCCCGGCTAAAAAACAGCGCCCCTGCGGGGCTAGAAGCTGTTATGCACATTGCTCTCATCGAAGAATGGGAACGCAGATGCACGCAGATGCAACGCAGATTCCTACTGATTACTGATGACTGATCACTGATTACTCGTGCTCGCGCCTAACCCCGGCTTAACAATCCTCAATCCTAATCCTAATCCTGATCCTATTACGGAACAGTCGGTATTCAGTTCAACGAAGGCTCCGCGGCCGGGCCCTCCACCACCCGTTCGCCGGTGGCTGGGGCCCGGTCCTGGTCGTCGCCGCTGGGACGCAGCGCGGTTTTCAGCACTTCTTCGATGTCTTCCACCAACACAAACTGGAGCTCCTGGCGGATGTCCTCGGGCAGGTCCTCCAGGTCCGCCTCGTTGCGCTGGGGCAGGATGATGGTCTTCAGGCCCGCACGGTGCGCGGCCAGGATCTTTTGCTTGACCCCGCCGATGGGCAGCACCTGGCCTCGCAGGGTGATCTCCCCGGTCATGCCCACATCGGCCCGCACCGCGCGGTTCGTGAGCAGGCTGACCAGCGCGGTGACCATGGTCACCCCCGCGCTGGGGCCGTCCTTGGGGATCGCGCCCGCGGGGACGTGGATGTGGAAGTTGTGGGATTCGAACACGTCGGGATCAATGCCCAGGGTTTCGGCATTGGCCTGCACCCAACTGAAGGCAATACGCACCGACTCCTCCATCACCTCGCCCAACTGGCCGGTGATGATGAGGTTGCCCTTGCCTTTCATCTTGGTGGCCTCGACAAAGAGCACATCGCCGCCCACGGGCGTCCAGGCCAACCCGGTGGCCACCCCAGGCTTTTCGGTGCGCAGGGCCGCATCGAAGAAGTACTTGGGTTTGCCCAGGAACTCGCGCACCAGATCAGGCGTGATCTCCATGTGCTGGACTTCGCCCGCCGCGATCTTCACCGCCACCTTGCGGCACACCGAGCCGATCTCTCGCTCCAGATTCCGCACCCCGGCTTCCCGGGTGTAGTCTCGGATGATGGTGCGGATGGCCTCGTCGGTGAAGTGGATTTCATCCTTGCGCAGGCCGTTCACCCGACGCTGCCGTGGAATGAGATACCCCTGGGCGATGTGGAGCTTTTCATGCTCGGTGTAGCCCTCCAGCTCGATGATCTCCATCCGATCCCGCAGGGGCGGGGGGATGGTATCCATGGTATTGGCCGTGGTGATGAAGATCACATCACTGAGGTCGAAGTCCACATCCAGGTAATGGTCCCGAAACGCGTAATTCTGTTGCGGGTCCAGCACTTCCAGCAGGGCCGAGCTGGGGTCCCCGCGCCAGTCCATGCCGACCTTGTCGATCTCATCCAGCATGAACACGGGATTTCGCGCGCCGACCCGTTTGATGGCCTGGATGATGCGGCCCGGCATGGCGCCGATGTAAGTGCGGCGGTGCCCCCGGATCTCGGCCTCATCCCGCATGCCGCCCAGGCTCATGCGGGTGAACTTACGGCCCAGGGCGCGGGCAATGCTTTTGCCCAGGCTGGTCTTACCCACGCCAGGGGGCCCCACGAAGCAGAGGATGGCGCCCATGGCTTCGTGCAGTTCGCCTTCGTGGCCCTCGGGCTCCTCGATGCCGCGCTCTTTGACCAGCTTGCGCACGGCCAGGTATTCCAGGATGCGGTCCTTGACTTTTTGCAGGTCGTAATGGTCTTCATCCAGCACCTGGCGGGCGTGTTCGATGTCCAGATTATCCTCGGTGACCACATTCCAGGGCAGGTCCAACAGCCAATCCAGATAGGTTTTGATCACCGAGTACTCCGCGGCCTGAGGCGGCATCTTTTCCATGCGTTTGAGCTCCCGCAGGGCTTCCTTTTCCGCTTCCTCGGGCAGATTCGCCTCCGCGATGCGTCGGCGATACTCCTCGATCTCGGCCTCGGTTTCATCCATCTCGCCCAGCTCGCGGCGGATGGCCTCCAGTTGCTGGCGCAGGTAGTAATCGCGTTGGGCCTTGCTCATCTCTTCGGAGGCCTCTTCCGCGATCTGCTTGCGCAGAGTGAGGACCTCCTTCTCTTTGGCCAGGAAGCGCACCAGCAGCCGCATCTTTTCATTGATGGAGTCCGCCTCCAGGATCTGCTGGGCTTCCTCCACTTCCAATTGGACATTCGAGGCGACGAGGTAGACCAGTTGGCGATTATCCCGGATCTGGCGCAGGAAAGCGCCCACCCCTTCGGGGAGATTGGGCAACAGTTCGGCCACCTCATCGGTGAGGTCCAGCAAGCTTTCTCGTAGGGCTTCGGCTTCCACGCCCTCTTCGGTGGTTTCGGGCGCGAGCTCAACCCGGGCTTTCAGATAAGGCACGGTCGCGGTCCACTGGGTGATCCGCATCCGTTCCAGACCCTGGGCAATGACCTGCAACGACCCATCATCGGTGCGCACCACTTTATGGATCAGCGCGATCACTCCGGTTTGATAGATTTCCTCCGGCCCGGGCTGTTCGATGCCGGGGTCCTTCATGGCCACCAGGCCGATGATGCGGGACCCGCGCGCGGCCTCCTCGATGAGCTGCACCGAGCGGGGGATGCCCACGGCCAAAGGCAGCACCGCCAGAGGCATGGGCACGATATTGCGCAGAGGAAGAATCGGCAGCTCGTCTGCCAGTAGACGGGCCAGATGCTCCTCGGTTATGTCTTGGGCTTGCAAATTCATAAGGTCTTGGAACATAGGGGATAGACACCTCCGGGTCTAGATGGTCTAGATCTCGTATTCTTATTACACCCCTCGAATATATGTTCCACATCAGCAAAGTATTAGCATTCCATTAGCGTGCCGAAGACCGGGCCCCCTGGTTTTGTTAGTAATCAGTTATCAGTTATCAGTAATCAGTAGAGCCCCGCGACGTCATTCCGAGGGAGCGTAGCGACCGAGGAATCTAGCGAAGCGCAAAAACCACGGCATGGCGCTCGCTTCGCTCGCTAGATGCTTCGCTCCCTCCGGTCGCTCAGCATGACGAATATCTGCGAAAATCTGCGTTGCGGAGCATCGGCGCAAATCTGCGTCCCCATTTTTCTCGGTATCGGCGAGCCGTGGCTCGTGGCGCCTGGTCACAAAAAAGCCCCCGCCCGAAAGGGGCAGGGGCCGAGAATGGACGGTCCTGGTTGGCGTTTAGACCAGACCCTGGTCCAGCATGGCATCCGCGACCTTGACAAAGCCCGCGATGTTGGCACCCACTTGCAGGTCGCCGGGATGCCCATACGCCTCCGCGGTTTCCCACGCCTGGCGATGGATTTCAATCATGATCTTATGCAGCTTGCTGTCCACTTCCTCCCGGGTCCACTGCATGCGGAGGCTGTTCTGAGACATCTCCAGGCCCGAAACCGCCACACCGCCCGCGTTCGCGGCCTTGGCCGGACCATAGAGCACGTTATGCTGCTTGTAAATTTCGATGGCTTCGGGGGTGGAAGGCATGTTCGCGCCCTCGGCCACCAGGAACACGCCGTTGTCCACCAGGTGCTGGGCGTCCTTGCCGTTGATTTCGTTCTGGGTGGCGCTGGGGAAGGCCAGGTCTGCTTTGTGGTTCCACAGGGGGTTGTAGTCCAGGCTGGGGTCCACGGGCGTGTAGATGGCGTTGGGGTATTTTTCCGCGTATTCCTTGATGCGACCCCGTTTGACATTCTTCAACCACATGACGAATTCCAGCTTTTCCCGGTCGATGCCCTCTTCGTCGTAGATGTAGCCGTTGGAATCGGAGAGGGTGACCACTTTGGCGCCGTAGTCCAACAGCTTTTCGGTGGTGTATTGGGCCACATTGCCCGCGCCCGAAACCAGCGCCACCTTGCCTTCCAGGGTCATGTTTCGGGTCTTGAGCATTTCGTTGGCGAAATACACCACGCCATAGCCCGTGGCCTCGGGCCGGATGAGGCTGCCGCCCCAGTTGAGGCCCTTGCCCGTGAGCACACCGGTGAACTCATTGCGAATCTTCTTGTACATGCCGAAGAGATACCCGATCTCACGGCCGCCTACCCCGATATCGCCCGCGGGTACATCGGTGTTGGGCCCGATGTGGCGGAAGAGCTCCAGCATGAAGCTCTGGCAGAAGCGCATGACTTCGGTGTCGGACTTGCCCTTGGGATTGAAGTCGGAACCGCCCTTGCCACCGCCCATGGGCAGGGTGGTCAAGGCGTTCTTGAAGACCTGTTCGAAGGCCAGGAACTTCAGAATGCTGAGATTTACCGAAGGATGGAAGCGCAGACCGCCCTTATAAGGCCCGATGGCGCTGTTCATCTCGATCCGGAAACCACGATTGACGTGGATTTCCCCTTGATCATCCATCCAGGGCACGCGGAACATGACCACCCGTTCCGGTTCCACCAGCCGCTCCAGCAATTTGGCCTGGCGGTATTCCGGGTGGCGGTCCAACGCGGGCTTGATGGATTCATAAACCTCCATCACTGCTTCGAAAAATTCGGGTTGGTTGGGATCACGAGATTTCACATATTCCAGAAAAGCATCCATTTTTGTCAATTCTCCTTTTGACACAACAGAGTTGAGAAGATGGGGAAAAGAAAAAACCCGTCAGTTCAGGGTGCCTTCGCGCCCTGGACCAACAGGTTCTTTGCCAAAAACAAAAAACGCTTCCACGAACGTTCCCTGTGACTCGAGCCAAAAACAGGGTGCGTCCCATCCCGGAAAACAGACCGCCTGGGCCTTTTCCCGAATGAAAGGGATAGCATTCGCGAAGCGAAGGGGGAAATCTTGCGAAACATCATTGTTACGCAGCTCTTTTGATGACGCAGGAATGAAAGGCAGAGGCGCCATCCTTGGGCCCAAGGATATCACATCCTCCTTGATTTTACCAAAACTCAGGTCGCAGCCCCAACCGTTTGGGCAGAAAACCATGTTTAGGGCATAATACCCCTATGACTTATCAAAAGAAAGACCTGGAAAAGCTTATTGAGGAAGTCAGTGATCTGGAATCTGGCTTCAAGATTTACCATGACCTGATGGCCTGGAAGGTGCGGCGCATCCTCCTGGTTTCCACCCCGTACGACGCCTGGATCATGGAGGAAGATGGCCGGCTTTCTGAGCACATTATCAATGAATACCGGGGGTTGAATCTCAGCCATCCTCCCCAGATTCACTGGGTGCCCACCGCAGAGGCCGCGTTCAAGAAGCTCAACGAAAAGCGGTACGAGATGGTCATCACCATGCCTCGTATCGCGGACATGGACGCGCTGGCTTTTGCCCGCCAGATCAAAGCCAAGGACCCCAACATCCCGGTCATTTTGATTTCCCATAGCGCGGCTTTGGACCCAGCCGCGTTTATCGCGCCCGGCCAGCCCCGGGTCATTGATCGGGCCTATGTGTGGACAGGGAACACCGAATTGTTGGTGGCCATAGTGAAAAGCGAAGAGGATCGTCGCAACGCGCCGCAGGATACGCGCCTGGCCGGGGTGCGCATCATCCTCTTTGTGGAAAACTCCCCTCTTCATCTGGCCACCATTCTGCCGGCTTTGTACAAAGAGGTGGTGAGCCAGACCCGCAAGGTGCTGGAGGGCAAACTCAATGAAGAACACCGCTTGCTGGTGATGCGGGCCCGGCCCAAGATCCTGGTGGCCGAAACCTACGAAGAAGCCATGGCCCTTTACCGTCGCTTCGCCCCCTATATCCTGGGCGTTATCTCCGACGTGGAATTTCCCCGTCGGGGGATTTTGGACCCCAAGGCGGGCATTGATCTGCTGCGCACCATCCGCCAGGAACGCTTCGATATCGCGTTGATGCTTTCCAGCGTCAACCCCGCCAACGCCCGCTATGCCCAAGAACTTCAAGCCGCGTTCCTGAATAAAACCTCCCCTCGTATGCGAGAAGAGTTGCACAGCTTTTTCATCCATGGCTTGGCTTTCGGCGAATTCATTTTCCGCCTACCCAACGGCCAGGAAGTGGCTCGGGCTTCGGATCTGCGGAGTATGGAACGTGTGCTGAAAACCGTGCCCGCAGAATCCCTGCGTTTCCACGCGGAACGCAATGATTTTTCCCGCTGGCTCTTTACTCGCACCGAGACCGTTCTTGCTACCAAGTTACGCGATTTACGGGTCGAGGATTTCGAAAGCATCGAGGCCATGCGAGATTTCCTGATCCGGCTGATCCATGCCCGGCGTCGGGCCCGACAGCGGGGGGTGGTGGTGGATTTCGCCGCGGATGATTTTGACTTGATGACCGACTTCTTCAAAATCGGTCAGGGGTCCCTGGGGGGCAAAGCTCGGGGATTGGCCTTCCTTCTTTCCATGATGCATGAGCGTCGGGAATTCCGCCACAAATTCAAGGACATCCTGCTGGATGTCCCGCAGACCATGGTCATCACCACCGAGGTGTTCGATGAATTCATCGAGGCCAATCGTCTGGCTTATCTGGCCGAAGAGGACCTCCCGGATCGGGAAATTTCTGCGCGGTTTTTGTGGGGCGTTTTCCCCGAAGCAGCTAAAAATGATCTCCGGGCCTTCCTTTCTCGGGTTCATTATCCCCTGGCCGTGCGTTCTTCCAGCCTTTTGGAGGATGCTCAATTTCAGGCTTACGCGGGGCTTTACCGCACCTACATGCTGCCCAACGAACATCCCAATCTGGAACGACGGCTG
Source organism: Anaerolineae bacterium (assembly GCA_027002405.1). Lineage (GTDB taxonomy): Bacteria > Chloroflexota > Anaerolineae > J102 > J102 > M2005. Next base: position 7,269 of record JALWZT010000228.1, read on the forward strand.
GACCACCTCATCCACGCGATCAAACTTGTATATGCTTCCACCTACTTCCGGGGTCCTAAAACCTTTTCTCAGCGCATTGGCCGTCGCATCGAAGAGGAAAAAATGGCGGTGATTATCCAGCGCTTGGTGGGGGAACTATACGGCGAGTACTATTACCCCGCCATCTCGGGCGTGGCCCAATCCTACAACTATTACCCCTTTGCCCGGATGAAGCCGGAAGATGGCATCGCCACCATTGCCCTGGGGCTGGGGCGAGCCGTGGTGGAAGGGGAACGCACCCTGCGCTTTTGTCCCAGGTATCCTCACATGCTCCCCCAGCGCTCCACGGTAGACGACATCCTTAAAAACGCGCAAACCCATTTTTACGCGCTGAAGATGGGGGAGGATTACCACGCGTTGGATATCTCCGAATCGGAAAACCTGGTGCGGAGGGAGGTGAGTGACGCGCTGGATGAGCCGCCCGTGCAGTACCTTTCCAGCACCTATGTGCCCGCGGAACATCGCATTCGGGATACGGTGATGATCCCCGGGTATCGGGTTTTGACCTTTGCCAATGTGTTGAAGTATCACCAATTCCCTTTGGCCGAGATTTTGGTGGACGCGCTGGCCATGGGGAAGCAAGGCATGGGCGCGGAAGTGGAGATGGAGTTTTCGGTGGACTTGAAGTTGGCCCAAAGAGGGCAACCTGAATTCGCCTTTCTGCAATTGCGCCCCATGACAGCCCGGGCCGAGCTCGGGCCGGTGGATATCAGCGATAGCGAACGGCAACGCGCGGTGTGTCATTCGCGGCATGCCCTGGGCAATTTCATCAATCGGGAAATGCGCGACATTCTTTTTGTCAAGCCCGAAACCTTTGATATCACCAAAACTGTGCAAATCGCGCAGGAGATCGGGCGCATGAACGCCCGGTTGGTCAAAGAAAACCGTCCTTATTTGCTCATCGGCCCGGGGCGCTGGGGCACCTCGGACCGTTGGTTGGGCATCCCCGTGCGTTGGGCCGACATCTCGGGCGTGGGGGCCATTGTCGAGGCGGTTTATGATGATTTCCGCGTGGAACCCTCTCAGGGGTCCCACTTCTTCCACAACATCACCACCCAGGGCATTGGGTATATCACCGTCTCGGGCCAGGGGGATGAGACCATCCATTGGACCTGGCTGCGCACCCTCCCGGTGGTGGAGGAGACCGAATACGTGGCCCACGTGCGCTTAGAACGGCCCATGATCATGAAAGTGGATGGCCGGACCCACGAATGCGTGCTGCTGACTGACGAGCGACTGCTATGTAAATAGGATTCGGATCAGGATTAGGATTGAGGATCGTCAGGACAACGTTGAGCGAGGCGACAACGGGCGTGATGCGTGAAACGTGAAACGTGAAACTGAGAGGCTTACGCATCACGCATTACGCATCACGTTTCAGGACCGCCAGCCTGGCCGCGAGGCGTTTTCCTCGGTATCGGCGAGCCGCCGCTCGTGGCGCCTGCTATGAAAAGAGAGTAATCAGTAATCAGTTATCAGTAATCAGTGGAAATCTACGTTCTCTCCACCTGCCACTTGCCACTTGCAAACTACGATCTGCCACCTACCATTTTTCCTCACCCCTAAAAACAGGAGTCACTTATGGACATTCAAGGTAAAACCGCGCTTATCGCCGGAGGCGCTTCTGGGCTGGGCGAGGCCACGGCCCGCCATCTGCATCAGCTTGGCGCCCGGGTGGTCATCTTCGACCTGAACGCGGAACGAGGCGAAGCCCTGGCCCGAGACCTGGGAGAAGGGGCCGCCTTTGTGGCCGGGAGTGTGACGGAAGAGAAGGACGCGCAACAAGCCGTGCAGGTCGCGCTGGATCGCTTCCGGGGACTGCACATGGCCGTCAACACCGCGGGCATTGCCACGCCGGGACGTATTTTGGGCAAACAGGGGCCCCTTTCTCTAGAGACCTTCCGCCGGGTGATCGAGGTCAACCTCATCGGCACCTTTAATGTGATGCGCCTGGCCGCGGCCGCGATGCAACAGAATGCGCCCATGGCCGATGGCGAACGGGGGGTGATTATCAACACCGCGTCCATTGCCGCGTATGAAGGGCAGATCGGCCAGGCCGCCTATGCGGCTTCCAAGGGGGGCGTGGTGGGGCTTACCCTGCCCGCAGCGCGGGACCTGGCCAAATGGGGGATCCGGGTCGTCACCATTGCTCCAGGGTTGTTCGATACCCCCTTGTTGGCAGGCCTGCCTCCTCAGGTGCGCGAGGGCCTGGGCAAGCAAATCCCCTTCCCTTCTCGCCTGGGCCGGCCGCCCGAATACGCGTTTCTGGTCCAACACATCATCGAAAACGTCTTACTCAATGGCGAAGTCATCCGCCTGGATGGTGCCCTGCGGATGGGGCCCCGGTAGTCCGAGGTCAGAGGTCCGAGGTCAGAACAGGCGCCACGAACGGCAGCTCGCCGATACCAATGAAAACGCCTCGCGGTCAGGCTGGCGGGCCGTGAAACGTGATGCGTGATGCGTCAGGTTCTCACGTTTCACGTTTCACGCATCACGCCCGTTGCCGACTCGCCCAACGTCGGCTTGGCGATCTTAATCCTAATCCTGATCCGAATCCTATTTACATAGCAGATTCTAGGCTCGCGAGTCTGGAATATGCTACAATGAAAGCCAGCTCTCTCAAGCCTTCACTTTTCTGGAATGCACTATGGTTTCCCCTGAACTTCTGACCCCTTACCCTGTGGAACTTGCGGGCGTGGTGCGCCACCTGCCCCGGGTGGAGATCGCGCCCGGTGTGGTGATCGCCATCCTCAACATCTTAGGCGATACCGAGCTGACCGAAGCGGTGGCCCGGGCCTTGGTGGAGCGACTTCCGGCTGAAGCAGAGATGCTGATCACAGCCGAGGCAAAAAGCATCCCTTTGGCCTATGCGATGTCGGTCAAAAGTGGGTTGCCCTATGCGGTGTTGCGCAAAAGCCGCAAGCCTTACATGACGGGCGCCATCAGCGCCGAAGTCATCAGCATCACCACAGGCAAGCCCCAGACCTTGTGGATGGATGGCCGAGATATCGCCCGAGTGCAAGGGAAGAAAATTTTGTTTGTTGACGATGTGATCTCCACAGGCAGCACCTACGAGGGCGCCAAGAAGATCATCGAGAAAGCAGGTGGCCAGGTCGTGGCCGCGGCCGCAATCATGACCGAAGGCGATAATCCTGCCTGGAAGGATATCATCTCGCTGGGAAATCTGCCTGTTTGGTTGGAATCTTCGGAATAACACCTTGTCTCGATGTTTGTCGGCCATTTTCATAAACGTATGCAGCTCTTGCTCCGGAGCTGCTTTTTTTGCGCTTGTGTCGTCTCATGATGCCCGCTGAATCCAACACCTTGCCCCCCCATTACCGTCGCAATTTTGCGGCCGGGCTTATCCATGGCGTCTTTTTTCAAGCCTCGGCCGCGCTTTCCAGCATCCATACCGTTTTCCCCAGCCTTGTCGCGGCCCTTACCCCCGCGGCCAGTGCGGTGGGACTTATGGCGACTTTGCAGAATGTGGGGCAGGTGTTGCCTCAGCTCTATACAGCTTATGTGGTGGATCACATGCGTCGGCGCAAGCCTTTGCTGCTGTTCATCATCACCTTTCGTTTCCTTTCTTTTCTCGTATTGGCGTGGATGGTCTACCATTATGGGCTTACCCAGCCTACATTGGTGCTGACCGCGTTGTTGTTACTGTTTGGCCTCTTTTCCTTGCTGGGCGGGATAGGCGCCGTGGTGTACGCGGATATTTTCGCACGAGCGATCCCGGCCCGGCGCCGTGGGCGTTTTAGCGGGATGAGGCAGCTTTTTGGCTATCTCCTGGCGATTCTGGCCGGTTATTTTGTGAAATGGGTTCTGGGCCAGCCCCAGCGATTCCCTTTTCCCCATAATTACGCGTTGATTTTAGGGGCCAGCGGCCTGACCCTGGCCATTGCTCTCTCGGGCTTTGCTTTGATCAAAGAGCCACCCGCACCGCACAGGCGGGTGATCCAGCGTCCCCATGACGTATGGCATGCGGCCAGAAGGTTGCTTCGAGAAAGTGCCAGTTTGCGCATGCTGGTGTGGGTTCAAGCATTGATCACCCTGAATTTCGCGGTCGCGCCTTTTTTCGTGATTCATGCCAAGGAGGATTTGCAGGTAGCTCCGGCCACCGTGGGCGTCTATCTTTCCTTGCAAATGGCCGGTGCCGCGTTATCCAATATCCCCTGGGCCTGGGTTTCGGACCATTTGGGCAATCGGCTGGTGATTGTGGGGGTGGCCGGGGTGAGCTTCCTGGCTGCGGTGCTGGCCTGGCTGACGCCCGCTTCGCTGGCCTGGCTTTATGGCGGTGTTTTTGTGTTCCTGGGGGCTGCGATCAGCGGTTCTCGGGTGGGGTTTGCCAATATCATTTGGGAGATGGCGGATGACGCAACCCGGCCCGTGTGTGTGGCGCTGCGTAACAGTGTGCTGCTCCCCATCGCCATCGCACCGGTGTTGGTGGGGTTTCTCACCCGCTGGTTCAGTTATCCGGTTCTTTTTGCAGCCGCGGGAGGCATCGCCCTGCTCGCCCTGCTTTTGGCTCTCTTCCGTTTACCCGAACCTCGGGATCATCCTCATGTCATTTGTTCATTGCCATGAAAATTCGAAATCGACACGGTCATTTCAATTGGATTGCCCCCTTCTATGATCGCTTTTTCGGTGGCATGCAGCATCGTGCCCTCTTCCAGCATCTGGATATCCAGCCCGGCCACCGGGTGCTGGATGTAGGCGGGGGCACAGGCCGGGTTACCCAGCATGTGGTGCAACTAGGAGGCCACGTGTGGGTGGTGGATCCCTCGCCCGGCATGTTGCGAGAAGTCCGGCGTAAGGGATTGCCTGGGGTGCGCGCCCTGGCCGAGCAACTCCCTTTTCCGGCCGAGAGCGTGGATCGCATTTTTATCGTGGATGCCTTCCATCACTTCGCCCATCAGGAGCTAGCCGCCCGGGATCTGGTACGGGTGCTCAAGCCCGGAGGGCGTTTGGTCATCGAAGAGCCGGACCTGCGTACTCTTCCCACCAAGATCATCGCGGTTTTGGAAAAACTCGCTCTGATGCAAACCCACTTCTATGCGCCCCCTGATCTGGCAGCCCTTTTTGTCGCCCACGGCGCCCAACTGGTCACCATCGAAACGGAAAACTTCAACGCCACGGTGGTGTTAAGCAAATAAAGCCCAATATCCACACAGCCAATTTGTCAAGATCCAAAACGTCTATGTGAGCCACGCCCTCCAGACAGATTACTACCCACAAAAAGGAGCGTGATACGATGCCCGAAGCTGTTGTCAACTGGATTGACGGACTGAAATTTGAAGCCACCAGCCAGGAAGGATACACCTTCACCATCGATGGCCAACGCCAGGAAGGCGTGGGCGCGATGGACCTCCTGCTTTTTGGCCTGGCGGGTTGTACCGCGGTGGATGTGGTGATCATCCTGAAGAAGCAGCGCCAGCCCGTGGAAGGCGTGACCGTGCGAGTCACAGGAGAACGGGCCCAAACCCATCCCAAGGTGTATACCCGCATCCACATTGAATATGTGGTAAAGGGCGACCTGGACCCGAAAAAGGTGGAGCGGGCCATTCAGCTTTCTGAAGAGAAGTTCTGCTCCGCGTCCGCCATGCTACGAAAAACCGCGGAGATCACCCATAGCTATCGCATTCTTCCCGCATAGGATCGTCGGTTACGGAAGGACCGCCAGGCGCCACGAACGGCCGTTCGCCGATACCGAGGAAAATGGGGACGCAGATTTCCGCCGATGTTCGTCAGTAGCGTCTGCCACGCCCGCCCGCCCGGCGATGAAGTCGCCGGGCTATAAAACGGCGCCGGATAATTCCGGCTAGCCCCGCGGCGCTGTTTCTTCTGCTCGGAGCTAAACCTCCGAGCTACAAATACGAAGCCCTGCGGGCTGGCCACGGGAGTGCTACTGAACACTGAAGACTGAACACTGATTACTGATGACTGATAACTGATCACTGCTTACTCCTGCTCGCGCCTAACCTCGGCCTCACAATCCTCAATCCTAATCCTGATCCTGATCCTGATCCTGATCCTATTTACGGAACAGCCTATTTCCAGGCCGTCTTATCACATTGCCCTTTGTCATTGTATAATAGGGGCGTATCCAATCGCCATCTTGCGCGGTAACTGGCTCCTTCTGCAAGACGTTTTTACCACGAAGGCACAAAGCCACAAAGACACGAAGAAAATTTTTATCTTTCCCTTTGTGCCTTGGTGTCCTTGGTGTCCTTCGTGGTTTTTGTCTTGCTATGAGAGGGTACGTGTATAGTTACCTTGCGTGTTCTTTAGATAGACGAATCTTTTACCTGGAGGCCCTCATGGCAAACGCCCTTCCTCTCGCTTTGAATATCGAAAAACCCCTTCACCCCTGGGTGAAACGTGTACGCATCGCTTTTGTCCCAGGCCCTATGGACGCGGTGTTGGAGGAAACAGCGCAAGGCATTTTGCAGAGTTTTAAGTTGCTTGGTCATATCGTACAAGACAAACCCACGGATGAGACCGATGTCCTTTTGACCACGGCCGAATATGGCGTCCCCTTAAACTGGCGGAAGTCCATGCTTCTCACCGCGCGCAAACGCTTTGGCCTGCGGAAAAATCCCACCGTATTCACCATGGTGCACGTGACACCCCGGCAATTGCAAGCGGACCTGGATTACCTGGAGCGGGTCTTGCAAAAGGAGCCGCCGGATCCGGCGGATTATCAATTCCCCGGTCTGGCGCCCGAGGCTTATCAGGTGCTTTTCGAGCAGGGACGCCGCGGGGGGCCGATTTTGGCCCTTCAGCGCCGGGTTCAGGCTCAGGCCAAGGGATTGCGGGTTTTGTTGGTGGTGGGAGAGGATCATCCGGAATATGTGTATCATTTCGATCTGGTGGGCGCGTATCCTAAGAGTGTCTATCGGGGCGATGCCACCCTTTTTTATCACGATATCGCCTTGCGGGTGGCAACGACCGTGAGCACGCGAGAGGTGACAGACCATGAGGTGGTTCCTCCACCTATCCCTTATGAAGCCTGGGCCTCGTGGGAAGCGCCCAAAGCCATGCGCCATGCCGCTATGGAGCTGGGCAAGCGCCATTTCTTCACCCAAATGGTCCGCATCAACGACCTGGTGAAAGTCCCCGCGGTGCAGGATTCTGTGGCCAGTCAGTACAGCGAAGGCTGTTTTGGCACGTGGGAGCCTCGTGGGAATGCCTTGGTGGCTACCATCACGGGCAGCGCCCGACCGGTGGACAAAGACAACATCACCGAGGATGATTTGGCGGTGCTGGTGGGGGTGCGGCCCGGGGGCGTGGGCGCCTACGTGCGTCATGTGGAAGGCAAGCGCAATGATCCCCCCTCCTCCGAAGCAGTGGAGATGATGGATATGGATACGCCCTTGCCGCGGATAACCTTGAGTCCACCCCGGTGGGAGATCGAAGCAGAGGTGCCGGTGGTCCGTTCGAAACTCCATGGCCATCGGGGCATCAAATCCTTTGACCCCAATCTGGTGGAATACGCCCCCCTGGACCCGGTTTATTTCGACTACATCGTTTCCTGTGCCACAGATGCCCAGGCCCGCGGGGTGCGGGATGCCTTCTCTCGGGCGCAATGCTTACTTAATCCCGACGACCCCCGCCAGATCGCGTTCACCATCCTCCCGGGCCATGGGGTGGTCATTGCCGAAAAATGGGTCCCCGGCAAGGTTCCCTTCCAGGTGATGTGGGAGGCCATGGATAGCGGGCAATTGGTGGTGGATAGCCACGTACCGCAAAACCATATCCGCTATCTGCCCGATGAACAGGGCCGGATGGTTTTGGAGGAGGAGCCGTTCTGAGGATTATAAAGTAATCAGTAATCAGTGTTCAGTTGACTCTGCGTCCTCTGCGCTCTCTGCGGTAAGTAACCTTTCCGTAGAGGGCAGGAATCAGTCATCCAGTGTTCAGTGTTCAGTGTTCAGTGTTCAGTAGCGCCGAGGCCAGAAACAACGCCCCTGCGGGAGTAGCCGGATTCATCCGGCGCCCTTCTGGTGCCCAGCGACTTCATCGCCGGGCGGGTGGCGGCTAACACACCCCCGACGGCATTCCGTATGCCACAGGCTCGCGTCATCACCTAACACCGGGGGATAATTCCCCCGGCTAGAAACAGCGCCCCTCCGGGGCTTAGTGAGCGTCCAGAAATAACTTCCCTTTTTTGCTGCAACCCTTGCCGAGTAAACTCGTGCCTATGGAGGCGCAGGCCCCCTCCTTTGGTTCCTCCCCCACTCCGGGACGGGCGGGGAGGAAGTAGGGAAGGCGGATTTGATGGCGCCAATGGTCGCCCTTCGGCGACCCCTTTTGTCGCCGTTTTGGACGGCGGAGGCCGTCATCTGATCCCCTTCCGCTGTTCTCCCCCGCTTGCGGGGGAGATGAAGAGGGGGTCTGGCCGTAGGCC
>JALWZT010000229.1 GCA_027002405.1 Anaerolineae bacterium
GGGGAAGGAAGAGGTGTGGCCGTGGCCGCGGGGGAAGGGACGGGCGTGGGGGAAGGGGACGCGGTGCATCCCCCCATGCCGAAGAGAAAGATCAGGGCGATGAGAAGGGAGACGGTGCGAAAGGTCATGGTTGTCTGCGCTGCAAAAAGATGGCTTACCGCAGAGAACGCAGAGGACACAGAGAAAAGGTTGGAGGTAGCAGGTGGCAGGTGGCAGGTAGCAGGTGGCAAGTGAACTACTTGCAAACCTGCCACTTGCATACTTGCCACTTTTCCTTCTCCGTGCTCTCCGTGTCTCCGTGGTTATTAGGGGTTCAGGCGTTCGACATGGGGGCGGATGTGCAGACGATCGATGAGCTCGTTGAGTTCGGCTTCGGTCAGCACCCGACCTTTGCCCGCGTAGGCCGTCAGGGCTGCTTCCATCATGTTGGTGCCAAAGGACCGGCCTTCGTAACGGGGGGTGGTGGTGATAAGCCACCGCACGCCTCGGTCTTTGAGGAGGGCCACATCGTCGGCCGTGGTGGTGTTGGTGAGGATGTCTTTGCCGCTGAGGTCGGGGGGGAGGTGTTTGCGGATGTAGAGGAAGTCCCCCGCGATGAGTTCGGCCCGGGCCCAGTAGGTTTCGTATTTGGGCTCGATGGTTTCCTGGCTTTCCCCGGTGGGATAGACCATGGAGATAGGCAATTTGCCCAACACAGGGAGGAGCAACCGGCCCAGGCGTTCCAGGTTTTTCAACCCTTTGACCGGGATGGGGAGCCCCAAAGCGAACATGAGGTCCCCAAAAATGACCTCATCCGCGACTTCGGCCACGGCTTGGGCCATGCCAAAACGGTCCACGCCCAGGGTGAAGAAGGCCCGGGCGTAATGGGGCATGCCGCCCAACTGGGGGGCCGCCAGCTCGAACACCCGGCGTTCCAGGGTATGCTTCAACCCACGGCCATCCACCGCGGGGGTGCGATGCACATCGCGGATAAGTCCCAACCCGGAACGCAGGGGATATTCTTTATCCCCCAACCGCAAGTAGAGCTCCACCCCGCCCACTCCCAGGGCATCGACCTGGCCATCCAACTCCGCGAAAAGCTGGCGGGCTTTCTGCGCGTCCCCATCCACACCGATGCGTTCCACCTGGATGGGTTCCCCGTCAAAGGTGATGATGACTTTTTTGTTGCGTTTGCTGCTGCCAAGACTCACGCTCACAGCGCGTTTCATGGGATACCTCCATCAATGGTCGTTTTCTTCGGCTTCTTCTGCGGGCAAAACGCGATATTCCGCGTCCACCACCTGGGCTGGTGCGGAAGGGTCTTGGCCCATGGAGTAGAAATCCACGTTTTTGTAGATTTCCCGATGATAGGCTTCGTTGGCCTGTTCCATTTCCTTGAAAATCGACATTTTGCGCTTCAGATAAAGCGCGAAAACGATAACGCCGAAGATGACAATGAGGAAGGAAAGGCAGATAAAGAAAAGGATAGCGCCAATGACTTGCATGGTTTTTTCCTACCAGGCGGGGATGCGGTCGCGAAGGGTGCGGTCCCCTTCGGTATAGAGAAATTCCCAGTAAGGCAGCCAGGCCACAGCCACCAGGTCCACGGTTACATCCGCGCGGCGGGGTTTGACCATGTAGGGCTGGATTTCTTCCAGCGCGGCTTCCCATTTGGCCGCGACAGCCTCGGCTTCGGCCCGCAGTTCAGCTTCCAGGGCCTGCAGCTCTTGTTCCAATCGGGCGATTTCCTGTTCCGATTCTTCGATATCCATTTTGGCTTTGGCTGTCAACCGGCGTTTGGACATGACAGAACTCACCGATTTCCTGCGGCCAAAAATCCCAAACATGCCGAGCAGAGTTTCGGCCCCCGACACCATTTCCTCTTGCTTGCGCGCGGCATATTCGGCTTTGTCTTCTTCCAGTTCCTGACGTTCTCGCTCCAGGCGTTTGCGCAAACGATCGAATTGGGTGCGATACCGGCGACGCAGCTTATCCACTTCGGCATCGCGACGTTCACGCGCGGCCTGGGTCAATCGCACACGAAAGTCTCGTTCCGATTCCCCGGGCTTGCTGTATATTTTGAGGACAGGGCTGTAGAGCAGGGTCAGGCGCTTTTCATGATAAAGATAATCGGCAAAGTCTTTGCTGATCCTTTTGAGTTTGCGCGGGGTGTTGATGACCCGGGGGACTTCTCCAAAGAGGGCTTCATCCACTTCAGGTTCTTCCAAAAGGTCCTCCAACGACAACGCCACATCCTCCGCGTACTCCCATTCGATGACCTTGTCCAAATCATTGGCATAGACCAGCTTACGGACCTGTTCGACCTGGCTCACGTCCCGGCGGCGGTCGATAAAGGCCACCTCCCCTGCCAGGAAGAGGCCCGGTTCATACACCAGGCGGGTGGTTTCGGGGTGGATGGGATGGCCTTCTTCTTTTTCCAGCCGGGCCAGCGCGCGTTTTTTGCTGGTGTGGATGGGGAAGTACACCTGGGTGATTTCGGGGGGCAGGGCTGGAGGATGCGGGCTGTAGCCAGGGGGGATCGTCTCCCTGGCGGATGCCCCCGCGATCCGGCGCGGTTTGATAGGGCTGGAAACAGCCGTGTCGGCCGCGGGGTGGGGTTGCGCGGCCCATTGCGCCTTGACCGGGGCCATCAGTTGCGCGATCTGCTCTCGGCTCATGGGCCCGCGCAGGTAGCTCATGGCCCAACGGGTTTGGAAGATGACCGGGTCTTCTTCATGGACGTTGTGCAACAGGAAGACGCGGGAATCCAGGGAAGAAATGATTTGGCTGAGCTGCCGTTTGCTGAAGGTGGCAGCAGAGGTCGCGGATTCCAGGCCCGCCAACATCCGTTCTTTGTCCCTTTCGGCCTGAAGTTTGCCAATGAACCAGGTCCCGGCATTGGTCAGCCCTTTGTAGTCCAGGTCCGCGGGGTTTTGGGTAGCCAGGATGACACCCAGGCCATAGGCCCGGGCCTGCTTCATCAGCGTTAGCAGGGGTTTCTTGGAAGGGGGCTCGCTCACTGGTGGGAAGAATCCGAAGACTTCATCCATGTAAAGCAGGGCGCGCAGGCTGGTGGTCCCCTTTTGCTGGCGCATCCAGGTCACCAGTTGTTCCAAAAGGAGGGTGACAAAGAACATGCGTTCCTCATCACTGAGATGGGCGAGATAGAAGATGCTGTGGCGAGGCTTGCCCTGGTCATTGTAAAGCAATCGGTTGATGTCCAGGGATTCCCCCTGCAGCCAGGTTTGGAAGCTGGGCGCGGCCATGATGGCGTTCAAATCCATGGCCAGTTGAAAACGATCGGCCTGGGGGAAGAAGGTCTCCACATCGAAGACCCCCAGCCGGGTGATGGGGGGATTCTGGATGGCAGTGATGAGTTTGGCCATGTCCAGGTCCTGGCCTTGCCGCCAGTAGTGTTCGAAGATGTGGGAAAGCAGGATGTGCTCGCGGCTGCGCAAGGGGTCTGCTTTGATCTGAATCAGCCCCAATAAAGCGCTCACCACGCCCTGGATTTGCTCGCGCAAGGTTTCTTGATGAAGGTTCCAGTCCAAAGGTGGGGCCTTGAGAGAAGCCAGGATGGAGATGGGCAGGCCTGCTTCGGAACCTGGGGTGTAGATCAAGAATTCCGCACTTTCTTTGAGCATGCGGATCCGCTCCGGGCCCTGGCCCCATGCGGCCAGGCCCTCGCGCCATACCTGGGCGATATGCGCGGCATATGCGTCCACAGACATATCCTTGCGGCGGGCGTCATCCACATTGACCCAGGGGGCGAAGTCCTCGGGCCGGAGGTCCGGGAAGGTGAGCAACAGATTGGTGATGTCCCCCTTGGGGTCGATGAGGATGGCAGGGACGTGATCAATGGCCGCCTCTTCCAGGATATCGATGCACAGGCCTGTTTTCCCGGAACCGGTCATCCCCACCACCACGGCATGGGTGGTCAGGTCCCGGGCGTCGTACATGACAATCTCGTCCAGGCGTTGGTGGTTTTCCAGATCGTATTCTTTGCCCAGATAAAAGGCACCCACTTTTTCAAAAGGTTGTTGCATTGGCTGACTCCTGCCTTGGAAATAGGATTCGGATCAGGATTAGGATTAAGATCGCCAGGCCGACGTTGGGCGAGGCTGCAGCGGGCGTGAAGTGAAACGTGAGAACCTTACGCATCACGCATCCCGAGCAATTGTATCTTAAACCTTATCTTTTGTGAATTTTCTCCACGGTCATTGGGAAACTGGCTCAATTTGCTATCTGCTGTTATACTGTTCCGTAAATAGGATCAGGATTAGGATTGAGGATTGTTAGGCCGAAGTTAGGCGCGAGCACGAGTAATCAGTGATCAGTCATCAGTAATCAGTTGCGGGGCTAGCCGGATTCATCCGGCGCCGTTCTATAGCCCGGCGACTTCATCGCCGGGCGGGTGGCGGCTAGCGCACCCCCGACGGCATTCTGTATGCCACAGGCTCGCGTCGTCACCCAACACCGGGGGATAATTCCCCCGGCTAGAAACAGCGCCCCTCCGGGGCTTAGCCGGATTCATCCGGCGCCGTTTTATAGCTCGGCGACTTCATCGCCGGGCGGGTGGCGGCTAGCGCACCCCCACGGCATGCCGTATGCCACAAGCTCGCGTCATCATCCAACACCGGGGGATAATTCCCCCGGCTAGAAACAGCGCCCCTCCGGGGCTTAGCCGGAATTATCCGGCGCCGTTCTCTAGCCCGGCGACTTCATCGCCGGGCGGGTGGCGGCTAGCGCACCCCCGACGGCATTCTGTATGCCACAGGCTCGCGTCATCATCCAACACCGGGGGATAATTCCCCCGGCTAGAAACAGCGCCCCTC
>JALWZT010000230.1 GCA_027002405.1 Anaerolineae bacterium
CCCCATCACCCCCTGCGTGTCACCCTTCTCGCCCCCGGGCCCAACGAATCCCTGCCCGAAACCGTGACCTTCCGCTGGCAGGCGGACCTCACCCTGGGCCCGAACCAGGCCTTTGAGCTGGCCTTCTGGCGACCGGGCCAAGACCCCATGCGTGACGCGCGCAGCCCCGTGGGCGCGGGCCCGAACACGGAACAAACTGTCCATCTTTCCGCGGTCCCCTTCATCCACGAAAGCTCCGATTGGTACTGGAGCGTCTTCCTTTTCGACACCGCGGCCCAGCGTCGCGTTCGGCAGCTCAGTGAACCCCGCCTCTTCCACTACCACGCCCCTACCTCCCTGCTCCCTACACCAACACCTTGGATAGAAGATTAGAGGACATACCATGCTCACCTTCACCTACCCCCTTAGCGCCTTTTTGATGGTCCTCCTCCCCCTGGTGGTTGGGGTGGTGTTGGCAAGGAAAGTTGGGGTGTCCTGGCGGGTGTTTCTCTTTGGGGCCGCGGCCTTTGCCCTGGCCCAATTATTCCATCTGCCCCTGAATGCCTTGCTCACTCGCTTAATCCCCGGGTTGGCCGCGGATGGCCACATCCTGCTGAAAGCCGTGGTGTTTGCCCTCACCGCGGCCTTCACCGAAGAACTGGCCCGCTATTCGGTGCTGCGCAAAAATTTGCCAGAAGCCCGGAGCTGGCAGGATGCCCTGATGTTCGGGGCCGGGCATGGCGGGTTGGAATCCATTGCCCTGGGCCTGCTGGCATTCCTGACCTTCATCAATATGATGGCCATCCGCCAACACCCGGAACAAATCGCGGCCTTGCCGCCGGACAAAGCCGCGCTGGTGCAGCAGCAATTGGCCGCCTATTGGTCCCTCACCTGGTACGAATCCCTGATGGGCGCGGTGGAACGGGCTTTCACCCTGGTGATTCAGATTTCCCTGGCGGTGTTGGTGATGCAGGTCTTTTTGCGGAAAGAGATGCGCTGGCTGTGGATCGCCATTGCCTGGCATGTCGTAGTGGACGCAGTCAGCGTGTGGAGCCTCCCCCATTTGGGCGTCCTCCGCACCGAACTGGTGATCGGCGTCTTCGCGTTCACCAGTTTGATGATCATTCTTTTCTTCCGGCCGGCACCTGCTTTGGAAATGGAGTAATCAATAGGATTCGGATCGGGATTAGGATTAGGATTAGGATTAAGGATCGTCAGGCCGAGGTTGAGCGAGTATGCAACGGGCGTGATGCGTGAAAACGTGAAACGTGAGAACCTTACGCATCACGCATTACGTTTCACGGCTCACCAGCCTGGCCGCGAGGTGTTTTCATTCGTATCGGCGAACGGCCGTTCGTGGCGCCTGCGGAGCATCGGCGGAAATCTGCGTTCCCTATGCCTTATGAATGATGGCCGGGATGCATGGTCTCGGCCAGGGTTTTGGCACGATGCACGGCTTCGCGGAAAAGCTCGCGGATGGCTTCCTCATCCACCACCTGCACCGACGTCAACGCCTTCATATCCTCAAAACTCATATCGGTTTCCAAAGCCAACGCAGCCACCCCCTCCATCATCTTGGCAGCCATCCATCGCGCGTGCCCTTCGGAAAAGCCCGCATCCTTCCCGGCCAGGGTCATACCTTCCAGGACCGGCAGCAACCAACGCATCGATGCGCCCGTCAGGCCCACGGCCCAATCCATCTGCTCATCCCGAATCACGATACTCTCCCCCAACGCGGCCAGAAGTTCCTGAACCAGGGCTCTATCCTCCAGACTGCACCCCTGGCCGTAAGCCACCGGGTTCACCCCGCGACCGATGAGGGAAAGCGCATTGGGCATGACGCGCACCGCGGCCACGCCTTCCGGCAGGGCCGCTTCCATCTGCGACAAAGGGACCCCGGCGGCAAAGGAAATCACAATGTGACCAGGATGGAATTTGGGGCGCAATCGCTGCACCGTGGGGAGAATGGCCGGGGGAGGCGTGGCCAACAGCCAGATATCGGCCCGGCAACAGGCATCCGAAAGGGGGCATACTTTGATGTTCAACGCCTGACGAGCTCGGGCACCTCGGACTGGATCGTCATCACACAGCAGGATCCGCTCGGAACGCAGGCCTTGACTGCGTAGGCGCTGGACCAAAATGCGCCCTATCACCCCCGCGCCGATAAGTCCCCAATGTCGATCGTTCAGATGCGCAACAAGTGGCATGACGGATTATCCTTTCGATGCAAAGGCCCATATCATGAACCCCTTTTCCTTGCCCGGGCGGCGTCGGATGTGGAAACGCTGCAATCCGGCCTGGGTGGCCAGATGTTCCAGTTCCGCGGGCGTATACGCGTGGGTCAGAGGACTGATAAAGGCATGCTCCACCCATTCAAAGGGACGGGCCATCCAATGATGCCCATCCACATCCGCCAGGATCACGATGCCCCCAGGCCTCAACACCCGCGCCAGTTCCTGGAATACCTGTGCTGGCTGGGGCAGGCAATGGAAGGTCATGATCAAAAAGGCTGCGTCCATGGTATTGGCAGCCAGGGGCAAGGCTGGGGCCGTGGCCTGGATGAAGATGGGGGGCCTGGGCCCGGTCTGCAATCGCTCGGGCTTCAGGCATTCGGTGGTGATATCCACGCTGAACACCTGGGCCTGAGGGAGGGCGCGACTGAGATGCGCCGCGCCAAAACCCTGCCCCGCGCCGATTTCCAACACACGCGCGGCATGGGTCAGGTCCACCTGAGCCAGTGCAAAATCATAAGCCCGGGTGGAACGGGCCATGGGTAAACGGGCGAAGAAGCGTTTGAACAGGGAGGGCATGGATGAGGCTTATTGTAGTCTTGAAGGGCAGCGATTGTCAAAGGCGGGAGAGCATGGAACTGGGCCGAGATTTTCATCGACGGCTTTTTAGGGTACAATCTATGTATGCACGCACTGATTGGTCATTTCTACTACTGGCTTTATCAATTGGATGTGCATTATTTTCTAGAAGTGCGCATGCACACCTGGCTGAATGGGTTGCTGGCCATGTTCGCGGTCGTGGCCCTGCTGGTGCGCGTGCCCTACAGCGTCGTGGCTGCGTTGTTGGCCCTGGCTTTCCTTTTGATATGCAGCCTGGGGAGTCGCTTCGCGCGTCGCCGTTATTACATCCACTTCGTGCCTCAGAAGATGGAACCTCCAGAGGACCCGCCCCCGCCCCTCTGGCCCGAAGACAAGTTGCTTCATCACGCCACGGGCCATTTTCATGTGGAGGACAAGGAAGGGGATTGGACCCATCTCATTGCTTATTATCGCACCTTCGAAACGAGAGAGCACGCGGTCATGGCCCGGCTGACCCCTTCCTTTTTTCTCAGAATTGGCATGCTGGACCCTCTGAGCCTGGGCATGTGGTACATCTTCATCACGCCCGAAGCCCTGCTGGCCGTGACACCCGGCCGTAGCTATTTTGGCCCCATGGTCGAACCCGCCTTGCGATTACGCTGGCAACGCAAGGACGAGAAAGGCCGCCCCCTGGAAGATATCGCGTTTCTCCACTTTCAATCCGAAGCTGACCTGGTTCGTGTGATGGCAGACCTGCTGCTGGATATGGGAGGTCCTGCCCGTCGCCCCTGGCGCCCCCCGCGTCTTACTACAAACCTATGAATACCTATCGCCTTTTTATTGCCATTCAATTGAGTTCCGACCTGCTGGCGGATTTGCAGCGCACCCAACGCCGTTTGCAACAACAGCTCGCCCCTTACCCCTTGCGATGGTCCCGACCGGAAGGCCTGCATCTCACCCTCAAGTTTTTGGGGGAAACCGAGGCCGACCGGGTGCCTGGGATCCGCCAGGCCTTGCTCCATGTGGCCCAATCGCGGCAGGCCTTCGCGCTGCCCGTGGGCGGGCTGGGGGTGTTCCCCAACTTCCGGCGCCCTCAGGTGCTGTGGATAGGGGTCCATGATCAAGGGCATCGCCTGCAGCACCTGGCCGAGGCCGTGGATGCCGCCATGCATCGCCTGGGATGGCCGCGGGAAAAACGCCCCTTTCGCGGGCATTTAACCCTGGCCCGGGTGAAGAAACACGCGAGCCCTCGCGAACGACGAGAGCTGGGCGCTCGGGTTCAGGCCCTGCGGGGCTATGAAGACCTGGGGATGCTGCCTGTGCAAAGCCTGCACCTGATGCGCAGCCAGCTTCATCCTGATGGGGCTGTTTATACTGAACTGGTGGAGGTGAGGCTGGCTGGGGGAAATCAGTAATCAGTGATCAGTGATCAGTAATCAGTGTTCAGTGTTCAGTGTTCAGTAGCGCCGAGGCTAGAAACAGCGCCCCGGCAGGGCTAGCCGGAATCATCCGGCGCCGTTCCTTCGCGCCCTGAACCCTCAGGCTACGGGTACAAAGCCCCTTCGGGGCTCCCGTGGCCAGCCCGCAGGGCTTCGCAGAGATAGCTCGGAGGTTTAGCTCCGAGCGGAAGAAACAGCACCCCGGCGGGGCTAGCCGGAATCATCCGGCGCCGTTCCTTCGCGCCCTGAATCCTCGGGCTACGGGCACAAAGCCCCTTCGGGGCTCACGTGGCCAGCCCGCAGGGCTTCGCAGAGATAGCTCGGAGGTTTAGCTCCGAGCAGAAGAAACAGCGCCCCGGCAGGGCTAGGCGGAATCATCCGGCGCCGTTTTATAGCCCGGCGACTTCATGATACTGTTGGTTTACTGCGCGAGTACGCCGAATAAATTCAGGTCTAGGGGCGTTCCGCCGCATGTCCCCCTTCGGGGACATGTTTTCCGCCCGGTTGGGCCTGTCTGCGCAGGCAGACAGGCGGCCAAAGGCCCCCAGCCCCGACTTCGAGTCGGCGGGGCCAAGGCGCCCAGC
>JALWZT010000231.1 GCA_027002405.1 Anaerolineae bacterium
ATCCCCCACCAATTCCTGCGCATGTTGCCCTACCTGGCCACGATCCTGGTCATGATCTTCGCCTTCCGCAACGTGCGCCCGCCCGCGTTCCTGGGCCAAAATTACGACCGGGAAAGCCGAACGGGTTCATAACCATTTCACAAAAATGGATTGCCTTTGGCGTGCCCGTGGATGAATTTACATGCATCCGTGTTATCTGTCCTCCACATGGATGCAATAATTTGAGCCCTGGATGAAAGTCCAGGGCTCCGCCGCGTTACTCCTCCGCCAGCACCTGGGCAATGTGCTTGACTATGGGCTTCCTGCCTTGCTGAATCAATCCCCCGTTCAAATGCATCATGCAGGAAGCATCGCAGGTGACGCATACATCCGCGCCACTCTCCTCAATGGTCTCCAACTTATGTTCCATCATCGCGGTGGAAACCTCGGGCAATTTCACAGCAAATAACCCGCCAAACCCACAACACGCCTCCGCGTCCGGCAACTCCACCCGCTCGGCGCCGGGGATATTATCCAACAGCAACTCGGGCTGTCGCCGCACCCCCAGCTCTCGGGTAAGATGGCAAGACGGATGGTAAGTGTAGGTGCCCGGCTTCCCCCCAACACCGGTTAAGCCCAGGTCATCCACCAGAAACTGGGTGAATTCCCTGACCCGCGCCGCCACAGCCTGGGCTCGGGCCAAATTCTCGGGATCATCAGCGAACAGTTCGGGATAGTGGTGAATAACCATAGACGCGCAGGAACCGGAAGGCGCGACAATAGGGCCTTCCGTATCCGCGAAAACATCCAGGAAATGCAAAGCCATCTCCCGGGCTTCGTCCAGGAACCCGCCATTGAACGCGGGCTGGCCACAGCAGGTCTGGCCCGGGGGCACCTCCACCTGAACGCCCGCGCGTTCCAAAACCGTAACCACATCCTCCCCAATATCTGGGAAGAGATTATCCACCAGGCAGGTGACAAAAAGTTGCACACGCATGGAGCCAATCAGGGAACGTAACGTTTGATAACAATAGAAGCGTTTTGCCCGCCGAATCCGAACGCGTTGGCCATGCCCACATCCACATGATGCTGCCGCGGCTCATTGGGCACATAATCCAGATCGCATTCCGGATCAGGCGTGGTGTAGTTGATGGTGGGGTGCACCCATCCCGTCTGGATGGATTGAACGATGGTGAAGACACCAAACGCGCCCGACGCGCCCATCATATGACCCACCATCGGCTTGAACGAGGGCGCAGGCACGCGATAGGCATGTTCGCCCAGCGCCGTCTTCATGGCTTTGGTCTCTGAGGCATCGTTGAGTCGGGTGCCTGTCCCATGAGAAGAAATATAATCCACGGCTTCGGGCGGCAATTGCGCCTCCTGCAAGGCCAGACGCATGGCCCGCGCCGCGCCTTCCCCTTCGGGATGCGGTGCTGCCATGTTGTACGCGTCCAGGGTAAACCCCATGCCGCCGTACTCCGCCAGAATCGTGGCACCTCGCGCCAGCGCATGCTCCAGTTCCTCCAACACCATCACCACAGCCCCTTCGCCGATGATCATACCATCCCGAGTCCCATCAAAGGGGCGACAGGCGGTCTCCGGCTCGTCATTCCGGGTGGTCATCGCGCCCAAACGACTAAAGGATGTGATGATAAGGGGAGTGAGATAGGAATCGGTCCCGCCAGCCAGCATGACGTCGGTCTCGCCCCGCTGAATGCGGCGCGCGGCCTCACCGATACTCACCACGCCCGTGGCACAGGCCACTACCGGCGAATTGACCGGGCCCTTGATGCCGTAGCGGATGCCCAGATAGCATGGCGTGGTGGTAATAAGCACCGACGGGGCCTTGGCAGGATTCAGCGCACGCGGCCCTTTTTCCTTGATGGCCACCGCGTTCTCCTCCACAAAATTCAGCGCGCCAAAAGCACTGCCGATCTCGATCCCCATGCGAGTGGGGTCCTCTTGCTCAAAATCCAATCCTGCCTGGGCGATGGCCTCCTCGGCCGCGGCCACTGCCAGATGCGTCAATCGCCCCAACCGACGGGCATCCCGTCGGCCCACAAAGGGCTTGGGATCAAAACCCTCGATAGTCACCGCCACATGGGTGGGCAGATTCATCTCCGCATATTCCGGAATGAACCGCGCGCCCGTCTTGCCGGCCAGCATATGCTCCCAGGTGGTGGGGACATCAAGCCCCAGAGCGTTGACCGTACCCATGCCCGTGATAACCACGCGCCGTTGTGTTTGCTGCATGAATCAATGCCTCCTCGATGGATTGTCGTTGTCTGGGGATGATAGCATAAGCCGATAGGGTTGACAATGCCTTGGGGCAGTTTGTGGTAAGATGCTAGAATAACCCGAAAAAAATCCACCTGTTTATGTTTTTTCGCGACCAACGCGAGGAATCGGTGTTTTTATTCCTGCAACGGTCGCTCTCCTGCGACGGCAGACCGTGACCGACTACGCCTCCATGTGCGATGCCACCCTCGTACAGCTGGCCAAAAAGGACCCCGAGGCCTTTGGGCAGCTGTACGAGCGCTATGTGGACCAAATCTACAACTACATCTACTATCGGGTAGGCGATCCCACGGAAGCCGAAGACCTGACAGCCCGAACCTTCTTTCGGGCCTTGCGCAAAATCCACGACTACGAGGACCGCGGCCTCCCCTTCTCCGCCTGGCTCTATCGCATCGCCCACAACCTGGTGGCCAACTGGCATCGCAACCAATCCCGACGTCGCTCAGTCCAATTGGATGAGCTCATCACCGCATCCTCCAACGGCGTGCATCCCCAGACCCTGGTAGAAGAACAGGAAGCCCGAGCCATCCTCCTGGAAGCCATCCGCCAACTGCCCGAGGATCGTCAGCAACTCATCATCCTCAAATTCGTTGAGCGGCTGCCCAATGCCCAAATCGGCCAGATCATGGGCCGGTCCGAATCCTCCATCAAATCCCTCTACCATCGCACCCTCAAATCCCTGCGTACCGAGTTGAAAAAGAAGAAATTGCTCTAACCAGCTAATAAATCGACTCAACCCATTCCCATCACCTATCAACATCATTCCACCATACCAGGGCCTCTCACAGGCACCAATGCCAACCGCGGCATCACCCCTAAAGTTATTATTAGTATCATGTCTCAAGAACCGTCCCCCCAGCGCATCGAAGCCTACACCCAGGCCCTACAAAACGCAGGCGAAGCCAAGGCCCGCCTGATGGTCAGCCCCATCCTGCCCGAAGAGGAAGCCATCTTCCAGGTCATCGACGCGCTACACGAATCGCTGGAGCCCGTCGAAATGGACGCGACCTTTCGGGCCCAGCTCAAAACCAACCTGACCGAGGCTGCTGCGCGGGAGGCAGGGCACCAGCAGATTCGCGCGGCCCAACCCCCTGCCCGCCGTTCTCGCCTGCCCTGGATCGCTTCGGCCGCGGCCCTGGGTGCCACCGCAACCCTGGCTGGCGCATATGCCGTCTGGCGCTGGAACTGGGGACGAGAAGCCGCGTAACGTTAGCATCGGTTCATGCATCTTTTTAAGGACGCTCCAAACCTGGCGCACGTGTGTTTTGAAAATCCCAACGAACCAGGTACAATGCATGTTTGGAGACGTTTTCATCCATCCTCCATACCGCGTCCTATTCATTTAGTGAGGTAAATGCGCTTATGGCTCCTTATTACAGCAAAATCACGGGTTGGGGCATGTACGTCCCGGACAATGTGCTGACGAACCATGATCTGGAACAGATGATGGACACCAGCGACGAATGGATCGTCACTCGCACGGGGATACGGGAACGACGCATTGTTTCCGAAGGGGAAACCACGGCTTCCATGTCCATAGAAGCATCCCGACGGGCTCTGGAAAAAGCCGGCATCGAGGCCAAAGACCTGGACCTGATCATCCTGGCCTCATCCACGCCCGACTATCTCGTCCCCCCCACTTCCAGCATCATCCAGGAAGAACTGGGCGCTCAGTGTGGTGCATTCACCCTGGTGGCGGGATGCTCGGGCTTTGTTTATGCCCTGGCTACTGCGGCCCAATTCATCCAGACGGGGGCTTACAAACATGTGCTGGTCATCGGTGCGGAAGTCATCAGCGTCGGCATCGATTGGGAAGACCGCAACACCGCGATCCTCTTTGGTGATGGCGCGGGAGCAGTGGTGGTCAGCCGCACCACCCAACCCGGCGGGCTTCTGAGCATGAAGCTCGGCTCCGATGGCTCCGGTTGGGACGCCCTGATCCTGCCCGGCGTCGGTACGAAAAACTATCCCGATCACGATATCATCGACCGAAAAGATCACAAACTGAAAATGAAAGGTCGGGCGGTATTCAAATTCGCCACCCGAGTCATGAGCGAAGCCACCACCGACGTGGTCACCCAGGCCGGCCTGACCATGGATGATATCGACCTGCTGATCCCACACCAGGCCAACCAGCGCATCATCGATCTGGCCCTGCGCCGCCTCAACTTCCCCGCAGAAAAAACCGTGGTCAACCTGGACCGCTATGGCAATACCTCGGCCGCTTCCATCCCCCTGGCCCTGGTCGAAGCCATGGAAGAGGGACGCATTCAGGATCACGACAAAGTGGTCATGATCGCGTTCGGCGCGGGCCTCACCTACGCTGCGGTCGTTTGGGAATTCCAGCCCATGGAAGTCTCCCCCGAAGAAGAACAGGAAGCCATCCTGGTGACCAACTGGCCCGTAGACAGCGCGTTCCAGCGCAAGATGCAGGAAATGCGCCTCGCCGCCTGGAAAATGAAAGTCCAGGCCCGGACCAAGGCCTCCGAAGCCTCCATGGCCATCATG
>JALWZT010000232.1 GCA_027002405.1 Anaerolineae bacterium
ACACTGAACACTGGATGCCTGATCCCTGACTCCCCTGCGGAAAGGGTACTTACCGCAGAGAGCGCAGAGGACACAGAGTCAACTGAACACTGATTACTGATCACTGATTACTCTATTTACGGAACAGTCACCACGGACGACTGTCCACCGATACGAGTGAAAACGCCTCGCAGCCAGGCTGGCGGACCGTGAAACGTGATGCGTGATGCGTAAGATGCTCACGTTTCACGTTTCACGCATCACGCCCGTTGCTGCCTCGCCCAACATGGGCTTCGAGATGCTTTTGCAAACGAACGCAACGCTATTTACGGAACAGTCACCATAAGCGAGAGCTCACCGCATAACGACGAAAATTGGGCGCAGGTGGCAGGTGGCAAGTGGCAGGTGGAGAGAACGCAGATTGTGCCGATGCTTCGCAGCGCAGATTGACGCAGATGTTCGTCATGCTGAGCGACCGGAGGGAGCGAAGCATCCAGCGAGCGAAGCGAGCGCCCATGCCGTGGTTTTCGCGCTTCGCTAGATTCCTCGGTCGCTGCGCTTCCTCGGAATGACGTCGCAAGGCGCTACTGAACACTGAACACTGGATGGCTGATCCCTGACTCCCCCGCGGAAAGGGTACTTACCGCAGAGAACGCAGAGGACGCAGAGTTAACTGAACACTGATTACTGATGACTGATCACTGATTACTGGCGCTCGCGCCTAACCTCGGCCTAACAATCCTCAATCCTAATCCTGATCCTATTTACGGAGCAGGTCCGGATAATCACTCATGATCATATCCACGCCCATGGCCTGGAGGCGGCGAGCTTGGTCGGGATCATTGACCGTCCAGGTGTGGACCCGTTGCCCGCGGGCATGGGCCCGGGCCACCAGCTCCGGGGTCACCAAATCGTAGCGAGGATGCAGGGCCTCGGGCGCTAGCCAGCGCCGCCACCACGAGGAACGAAGCCACCAAGGCTCTTCTGGGTCCCACAAGGCCCCCAGGGTGATGCGAGGTTCCAAAACTTTGACGCGATGCAGGGAACGAGGGTTGAAGGAAGAGATCATGGCCCGATCAAAAAGATTCATCCGTCGGAAGAGGTCCACCAGAAGGTCTGCTGCACCACTGAGATGGACCGAATCGTTGACCAGCTCAAAATTCAAAAGCAACCGGTCTCCCACATCCTCAACCACCTCTTCTGGCGTAGGCATACGGGCTCCCACAAAGGCCTGCCCAAACCAACTCCCCACATCCAGGGCACGAAGGTCGGCAAAGGTCCAGTCTTTCAACGCGCCGACCGCGTCCTCGGTTCGTCCCAGGACGCGGTCGTGATGAATGATGAGCTTATGGTCTTTGGTGACCTGAACATCGAACTCGATTCCCTGGGCGCCCATGGTTGCGGCTAGTTCGAAGGCGGCCAGGGTGTTTTCGGGCGCGTACGCGGACGCGCCTCGATGAGCAAAAATTAGCATTCCTTTAGGCCATTTCATGAGCAGCTATCTACGTCGAGGCTTACTGCCTCCCCGGCGGCTGCCACCTCGACGGTCTCGACCGCGGCGGTCTCGATCTTGGCGGTCCCGTTCGCGACCACCTGAACTCCGCCCCCGGGGGCTGGCGCTTTTGCGGTCCCTTTCTCGGGCCTCTGCCGCGGTCCAGCCTTCCAGCACGGCCTGGCGGCTCAGGCGGATTTTCCCGTTCGCGTCCACATCGATGACCATGACCATCAGCTCATCGCCGACTTTGACCACATCTTCCACATTGGGGACCCGATAGTCAGCCAGTTGCGAGATGTGGACCATACCATCCACACCGGGCAGGATTTCCACAAACGCGCCGTAGGGCTCCACGCGCACCACTTTGCCGGTATAAATCTGCCCGGGTTCCACCTCTTTGGTCATCATTTCGATTTCGGTCTGGGCTTTCTTCGCGCCCACGCCGCCCGCGATGTATACGGTGCCGTCCTCGTCGATATCGATCTTCACATCATAATCGGACTGAATGCGACGGATCATCTTGCCGCCCGGGCCGATGACCTTACCAATCTTTTCAGGGTCGATCTGGATGGTAATGATGCGAGGTGCGTTGGGCGAAAGCTCTTTGCGAGGTTCGGGGATGGCTTCCAGCATCTTTTGCAGGATGAAGATGCGGCCTTCCCGGGCCTGAGCCAGGGCATTTTCCAGCAACTCAAAGCTGAGCCCGTTGATTTTGATGTCCATTTGCAGCGCGGTGATGCCTTTTTCCGTCCCCGCGACTTTGAAGTCCATATCGCCCAGGTGGTCTTCCATGCCCTGGATGTCGGAAAGGACCACGTAGCGGCCTTCGGGTGTGGTGACATCCCCTTCGCTGATCAAGCCCATGGCAATCCCTGCCACTGGCGCGGCGATGGGGACCCCCGCGTCCATCAGAGAAAGGGTGCTGCCACACACCGAGGCCATGGAGGTGGAGCCATTGGAGCTCAATACTTCGGAAACCAGGCGCAAGGTGTAGGGGAAGGTCTCTTGCGGAGGGATGACCGGTTCCAGGGCTCGTTCTGCCAGGGCACCGTGTCCGATCTCCCGGCGCTTGGGCCCCCGCATGGGCCAGGTCTCGCCCGTGGAGAAGGGAGGGAAGTTGTAATGATGGATGTAGCGTTTGCTTTCTTCGGGGGAAAGGTTATCCAGGGTTTGGGCTTCGCGTGGGGTGCCCAGGGTGGTGATGGTGAGGACCTGGGTTTCGCCGCGAGTAAACAGGCCCGAGCCATGGGTACGAGGCAGAATATCCACGGCCGCGGAGATGGGGCGGATGGTTTTGGGGTCCCGCCCATCGGGACGAATGCCCTCGTCCAGGATAAGGTGGCGCACCACCTGTTTTTCCACATCCTCGAAGGCCGTGGCCAGGGCTTTTTCCTGGTCCGGGTATTTTTCGGCCAACTGGGTCAGCACCTCGGTCTTGAGGGCATCCAGCGCCTCTCCGCGGGCGGTTTTATCCAGCCCCGCTCTCATGATCTCGGTCAGGCGGTCTCGGGCCAGGGCTTCCACATCCTGGATCAGGGTTTCATCAGGCAAAGCCACGCTGAAGGTCATTTTTCCCTTGCCCACCTCGGCCTGCATTTTCTTTTGCAGTTCGATGATGGGTTGCATGGCCTCGTGCCCCAGCTTCATACCTTCCAGAATGACATGTTCGGGAAGTTCATGCGCGCCCGCTTCCACCATCAGGATGCCATCCTGGGTCCCCGCCAGCCGGAGGTCCAGCAGGCTGTTTTCCATCTCGGGAAAGGTGGGATTGATGACGAATTCGCCGTTGAGGTATCCGATGCGCACGGCTCCCACGGGGCCACCCCAGGGGATGTCGGAGATCATGAGGGCGGCCGAGGCCGCGTTGATGGAGAGGATGTCCAGGGGATTTTCCTCATCCGCGCTGAGCGCGGTGCAGATAATCTGGACGTCGTTGCGGAAGCCCTTGGGGAAAAGGGGCCGCAAAGGGCGGTCGGTGAGGCGGGCGGTGAGGATGGCCTGGGTGCTGGGTTTACCTTCTCGGCGGAAGAAACTGCCCGGGATCCGACCGGCTGCATAGAGGCGTTCTTCAAAGTCCACACTCAGGGGGAAGAAATCAATGCCTTCCCGGGGGGCTTTGGATGCGGTGGCCGTGGCCAGGATCACAGACCCACCCAGATGGATGGTGACCGCGCCTCCGGCCAGTTTGGCCAAGGCACCGGTTTCGAACGCGAGGATTTTACCCCCGACCTCGGTTTCGTAACGGTAGGGTTGATGGTACGACATAATACTCCTTCTTGAATAGATTTGAGGATGGATTCCATCCGGCGCGCACATACCCCGCGTCGGAGAAGCCCTCTCCCGCCTGCAAGCCCAGGGACTGGCAACTGAGTCGCACCCTAAGGGGACAAAAAGTGCGGCGCACTTGCCAATTCCTGCGCCTTGCAGGGCGGGGTGTTTGGTTTCGACCAGACGGAAAGGATGGGAATGTTTAGGCGATTACATAAGAGGCGAGCCGATGGTGCTCCCTCTGCCATCTGCTCGCCTCTTTGCAATCCATGTTATTTGCGCAGACCTAGCCGCTGGATGAGCGCCTGATAGCGTTGCATGTCCTTACGTCGCAAGTAAGCCAGATGCCGTCGGCGCTGCCCCACCAGCTTGAGCAAACCCCGGCGGGAATGCTCATCATGCTTATGGGTCTTCAGATGTTCAACGAGCTGGTTGATGCGCTTGGTCAATAACGCCACCTGCACTTCGGGAGAGCCGGTGTCGTGTTCGTGGAGGTGGTATTCCTCAATGATTTGCTGCTTTTCTGCAGAACTGAGAGACACTTGGGATGTTCTCCTTTTTTCGTGGCCAGAGCGCCGTTGGAATACCTAGACGAACGCCCCAGCGAAGTTTTTGGGTGGTAAGAGACGAGGTTGTCGGGACCTGTAATGGGAGCCTTTTCCCGACAATCAACCATTTTACCACGTTTTGGGCAAAAATCAAAATGTTTTATGTCTCCATTTCTGTTTTTGGCAGGCGCCACGAGCGGCTGTTCGCCGATACGGAGGAAAATGGGAACGCAGATGCACGCAGATGCTCCCCAACGCAGATTTCCGCAGATGTTCGTCATGCTGAGCGACCGGAGGGAGCGAAGCCTGCCCTGAGGAACCGAAGGGCATCTAGCGAGCGAAGCGAGCGCCATGCGGTGGTTTTTTGCGCTTCGCTAGAACCTGTTATGAACTTATCGCCAGTTTCACGCGATTTTGTGGATGGCGGGCGTTTCAATTCGCCACGGATGACGCTGATGTGACGGATCGACA
>JALWZT010000233.1 GCA_027002405.1 Anaerolineae bacterium
CTTTCTGCGGGGGGTGAACGCTATCCTTGTAAAATTGTTGAAGGGGCAGGATATTTCTCTCACACGCTTTGCGCCAGGTCCGCGGCTCTCAGCGGTCCCTCCATAAAAGTCTACCCTTGTGAGCCCCCTGCCCCTCCCCCGCTTGCGGGGGAGGGGTGATCGTCCGGATCGGAGGGGCTATGTAAGACTCATCCCCTCCTGCAGAAGCGGTCGAGAGGAGGTATCCTCATCGTACCAATAGTAAACCAACAGGTTCACTTCATCGCCGGGCGGGCGTGGTGGCCCCAGACTCGGAGGTCTGCGCAGACCCTCCAAGGTCTCATGCTCATCTGCCACTTGCCACTTGCCACTTGCCACTTGCAAACCTGCAACCTGTGTCCTATTTTCGTCGTGATGCGGTGAGCTATTGCTCATGGCGCCTGTTCCGACACATACACTCGGGGCAACCGGGGAAGGAGGCTGGTGGTGACTTCGTAATGAATGGTTTGGGCCCAGGCCGCGACCTCCTCCGCCCGAATGCGTTCATCCCCTTGCTGCCCAAGCAGGACCGATTGGTCCCCTTCCTGGGCGTCGGGGATATGGGTCACATCCACCATGATGTTATCCATGCACACCCGGCCGATGATGGGGGCCCGTTGGCCTCGCACGAGGACTTCCCCCCGGTTGGAAAGCAGCCGGTGGATGCCATCGCCATAGCCGATAGGAAGCAGGGCCACCCGGGTGGGCCGGGAGGCGATAAAGGTCCGACCGTAGCTGACACTGGCGCCGGGGGGCAAAACCCGTATCCGCCCGATGTGGCTCAACACGGTCAAAGCCGGGCGCAGGGGGACCGTTTGGTTCACTTCCGGGGAAGGATAGAGCCCATAGATGGCAATGCCGGGCCGGGCGGCATCCAGGTAGGTTTCGGGCAGGTCCAGGATCGCCGCGCTGTTGGCAACATGGAGCAAGGGGATCTGAAAACGATCCCGGGCCATGGCCGCCGTTTCCTGGAACAGGGCGAACTGCTGGTGGGTAAAGGTTTTATCCGCCTCATCCGCGGTGGCGAAATGGGTCCATAGGCCTTCGATGTGCAGATGGGGATAATGGGTCAGGCCCTCTAAGAAGGGCAGGAGTTCATCAGGCAGTTGACCGAAACGGCCCATCCCGGTATCGATTTTGACATGGATGGGCAGGGTTTTGCCCAGGTCTCGGGCATGGTCGTTCAGGGCCCGGGCAAAGCCGTGGTCGTTCACGGTCACGGTCAGGTCATAGGCGGCCGCGAGCTCCGCTTCGGGGGGCAGGTGATAGCCCATGACCAGGATGGGGGCCGTGATCCCTGCCTGGCGCAGGGCCACGCCCTCGTGAATACGAGCGACCGCGAGGCGGGACGCGCCCGCGGCCAGGGCTGTGCGGGCCACAGGCACCGCGCCATGGCCGTAAGCGTTGGCCTTGACCACCGCCCATAGGGCCACCTTCGGGCCCAGGCGGACTTTGAGCGCGGCCACGTTGTGCGCGATGGCATCCAGGTCCACAATGGCCAGGTTCGTAGGGGTGGGGTCGGGAAGAGGCATGGGTGGGTATCAGTTAGTTATCAGTAATCAGTGATCAGTAATCAGTAATCAGTCGCCATGAGCGATGGCTCACCACATAACGATGAAAATGGGAACGCAGATTTGTGCAGATGCGACGCAGATTGACGCAGATAATCTTGGCATAGTTCATTTTTGACTACAAGGAACTTGACGAATGCTGCCAGGTCTTTCGTTGCAAGATAGTCGATATTTGGTATTGGATATTGGGTATTTGCATCGTACTGAAACAAGGAATATCCAATATCCAGTATCCAATATCCAGTATCCAATATCGATACTCTCGCAGCCGATTTGCCAAGCTACAAAGCGTCCATGTGAACCATGCCTACACGAGCGAGATCAACGACCAGCATATCCAAAGCCAGGTTGGCCTCCAGGCGCCCGGTTTTGATGGCCACGTCGGTTTCCAGCAGGCGATCATAGATGCGCTGCAATTGCTCCATGGTGTAGCCCCGGGCCTGGCGCATGGCCTTTTCGGTGGGATAAGGATGGAGTTTGAGGGCGGACGCGATCTCATCCCGGCGCATGCCTTGCCCCATGTAGTCCTTGACCTGCAACAGGATGCGATATTGGCGCACAATCATGGTGAGGAGGTAGAGGGGATGGGCGCCCTGGCGCCGCATTTGGGCCAAGAGCCGAAAGGCAACGGCCGTACGCCGAGACCCCAACGCATCGACCATGTCGAAGATGCTGGCTTCTTTGGCATAGGGGCAAAGAAGTTGCACATCGGCCTGGGTGATGGGGCGCTCTCCCGCGTAGAGAGCCAGTTTTTCCAGTTCGCTATCGATAAGGCGCAGGTTGGGGCCGATGAAGGTGGCCAGCGATTCGGCCACACCCCGGCCCAGACGGATGCCCTTGGCCCGGGCATGCTGGGTAACCCACCGGGCCAGTTCCCCTTTGCGGAGCTGGGGGGTTTGAAAGAGATGAACCTGGCCCCGGCCTTCCATTTTTTGCACGGCCTTAAGCACAGGATTACGGGCGTTGATCTTTTTGCTTTCCCACAGGACCAGGGTGGTGGTTTCGGGCAGGGTAGGCAGGAACTCGGCCAACCAGCGCAAGAAAGCTTTGGCCGCCTGGCTGGGCTTTCCCTCGGGCCCCTTGCTTTTTTCCAAATGGGTGAGCAGGTCGCGCACAATCACCAAACGGAAGTCGCCCAGAAAAGGGGGCACATCGACATGATGCTGGAGGATTTCTCGAGTCAGGGTACGGCCCTCCAGCACGGTGGTATTCATTTCAGCCAGTTCGCCCAGGGCGGCTTTCAGCCCGGCGATATGCTGGCTTTTGCCAAACTCTTCGTCGCCATGAAGGAGGATGATCATGTTTCGTAGTGAAGGCGCACCCAGTGATAGACATGTTTGCCTAACTGTTTGCGTTCGATGGCCGCGACCTGAACCGGGGGCAGATGGGCATCGGTGGTCACTCGGGCCTGGAGCCGCACCCCCACCAGTTGCCCCAAAAGCACCCCGATGAGCGCGCCCAGCACGCCGGCCGGGGCCTGCTCTATCCATCCCCGCCGGCGCATGCTGGTGATGCCAAAAATCGTGCCTCCTGCGGCCAGGGTGGCCGAAGCCAACATGTTGGTGCCACAATTGGGATGAAGGGCCAGATGCCGTTCGCCCGCGCGCAGCCGTTGGATCGCCTCATTCACAGCCTGGCGCACCGTGTCGGTGGGGATGTCGCCGTAGATATAAAAGCCGCGGCTATTGGACCGCCCGGCCATGCTGGTGAACGGGGTCATGCGGCTGAGGATATGAATGGTGGCATGCTCGATGGCGTGATTCCAGCGGGTGAAGGTGAAAAAACGCATAGGTTTTCCTATTATATCATCTCATAAAGGGGGACCAAGGCCAGCAGGATGGGGAGCAAGCGTTCGGCCGCGCTGCTCCCCCAGGCCAGCACTTTTTCTTTGGGAGCCTGGGTGTAGAGGATCAGGTTGATGGGCTGGTCTTGAGGCAGGGAGGAGAGGTGAATGGGGATATCGTTGAGGATGGAGGCTCTGGGCAGGGTACAGGCTTCCAGCCAGGTGAGTTGGTCTTGCTCGAAACGCCAGCAGCCGCCCAAGACGCCCCCTTCATCGGAGCCGGCATCGGTAAGGGTAAGGGGATAAAGGCTGAGGAGGTAAACCAGGATGGCCAAAGCCGCGGGATCATGTTCCAAACGGGTGCAAAAGCGTTGCCAGTGTTCCCCGGGCCCAGGCACATGAAGCCCCCAGCGCAGGCCCTGGGGGGAGGCAGCCACGAAAAGATGGGCCTGATCCCGGCGAGGTGGGTAACGATAGGCCCCACGGCGGGCGATGTGCATGCAGTTGCTTCCGGGAACACCCCACGTTTCATAATGTCGGCCGTAAATCTGGCGAAGGCCCTTGCGTAATTCGCCCCCCAGGGCGCGACGATGCCGCCAGTAGACACCTCGTGTATGGGTGCGAAAATCACTTTCCTGAAAACCAGCAAACGCGGGCATGATGCTTCCGGGGAGCGAAAAAGGCCGACGAATTCAGTGTAGCACAAGATGAAGATGGGGGCAATTGATTGATGCCACTCGAGTCCATGAATCCTTCAGAACTTGCCCCTGGTGCAGGAAGGTGCTAGCATACGCGTGAGCCAAACGTCCCCGACAGACGCCCGCAAAGCGCCACGTACGGCAAGCTCGCCGACACCGAGAAAAATGGGGACGCAGATTCCCACTGATTACTGATTACTATAATTCTATGAGCAACGACGCTTTACCCCCTCAAGCCCTGGCAGATATCCGGGTCCTGGATCTTTCTCGCATCCTGGCCGGGCCTTATGCCACCATGATGCTGGCAGACCTGGGCGCGGAGGTGATCAAGATCGAGCAGCCCCAGGTGGGGGACGGCACCCGGGCCTGGGGGCCTCCGTGGGTGGGCCCCTTCAGCGCTTATTATCTTAGCATCAATCGCAATAAGCGGAGTGTCACTGTTAATCTCAAAACCGAAGAAGGGCGGGCGATCATCAAACAATTGGCGGCCCGGTCCGATATTTTGGTGGAGAATTTCAAAGTGGGGACCATGCAGCGTTTGGGGCTGGATTACGACACGTTGTCCGCGCTGAATCCAGGGCTCATTTACTGTTCCATCAGCGGTTATGGGCAAACAGGCCCTTACAAAGACCGGCCCGGGTATGATTTCATGATCCAGGCTCATGGCGGCATCATGTCCATCACCGGCCCGGTGGAAGGCCCTCCCACCAAAGTGGGCGTGGCCATTGTGGATGTCACCGCGGGGCTCTATGCCGTGGGGGCCATCCTGGCTGCGCTCCATCATCGCGAGCGCACGGGGCAGGGGCAATACATCGATGTGGCCCTGTTGGACGCGCAGGTAGGATGGTTGGTGAACGTGGCCCAGAATTATTTCGCCACGGGCGAAAAGCCCAAACGCTACGGCAATGCCCATCCCAACATCGTGCCCTACGAAACCTTCGAGACCGCGGATGGGTTTCTGGCTCTGGCTGTGGGCGCGGATAGTCAATTCCAACGTCTGTGCCAGGTCATCGAAAGGCCCGATCTCTGGGAGGATGAACGATTCCGCACCAACGCGGGCCGGGTCACCCATCGCCACATCTTGATCCCCGAACTGCAAAAGGTGTTCCGCACTCGCACCACCCAGGCCTGGATGGACGCGCTATTGGCTGCCAAAATCCCGGCCAGCCCCATCAACGACATCCCCGCGGTGTTCGCAGACCCCCAGGTGCAGCACCGGCGCATGGCCCAGACCGTCCACCATCCTCAGGTGGGGGACATCACGCTGCTGGGGCCGGTGCCGAAACTTTCTGCCACCCCTGCCACCATTCGCACCCCTCCCCCTGCATTGGGGGAACACACCGACGCGGTTTTGCAAGAGCTGCTGGGCCTGGATGAAGACACCCTGGCCCGTTTGCATGAACAAGGTGTGATTTAGTAACCGTCTAAAAATGTGTTTCCGTTTTTGTGCTCATCGACTGAAGTCGAACACTTAAGGCCTACGGCCAATGGACGGCCTCCGCCGTCCAAAACGGCGACAAAAGGGGTCGCCGAAGGGCGACCCTTGGCGCGAAGCGCCTCCATAGGCACGAGTTTACTCGGCAAGTGTTGCGGCAAAAAAGGGACGTTATTTCTGGACGCTCACTTAACCACTCACCAAACATAAAGGAGTGATAATCATGGATTTCGAACTTACGGCTGAACACAAAATGATCCGGGATATGGTTTATGACTTTGCCCGGAAAGAAGTGCTCCCTATCATCAAAGACTACGACGCCCGGCATGAATACCCCATGGAACTGGTCCCCAAGATGGGGGAGATGGGGTTCATGGGGGTTTGTCTGCCGGTCAAGTATGGTGGCGCGGGCATGGATTACATCTCCCTGGGGCTGGTGGCCGAAGGCCTGGAATGGGCGGATTCCTCTGTGCGGGAGACCGTGGCCGTGCATCTGGCCCTGCATGCCATGCCCATTTTCCAATGGGGCACCGAGGAACAAAAGGAACGCTGGCTGCCCGACCTGGCCACGGGCCGCAAGCTGGCCTGCTTTGGCCTCACCGAACCCGGCGCGGGGTCGGATGTGGCGGGCATGAGCAGCCGGGCTCGCCGGGAAGGGGATGTTTACATCCTCAATGGCGAGAAGATGTGGATCACCCTGGCCGATGTGGCCGATCGCTTCCTGGTCTTTGCCAAGACCGATCCCGAAAAGAAGCATCGCGGCATCAGCGCGTTCGTGCTGGAACGGGGGATGAAAGGCCTGACCACCGGCACCATCGAGGGCAAGTTGGGGGTTTGGGCCAGCAATACCGGTTGGATCAGCATGCAGGATGTGGAGGTGCCCGTGGAGAACCGCTTGGGCGAGGAAGGCGAAGGGTTTAAAATTGCCATGAGCGCCATCGATATGGCCCGTTACATGGTGGCCGCGGGCTCTGTGGGCTTGATGAAGGCTGCCATGCAGGAGGCCATCGAATACGCTCTCCAGCGGAAGACCTTTGGCCGCCCCATTGCCGAATACCAATTGATCCAACAACTGATCGCCCAAATGCAACAACGCATCGATATTGGCGAATTGCTGGTCTACAAAGTCGGCTGGCTGAAGAACAAAGGGGTACGGAACACCCGAGAAACCAGCATGGCCAAATGGTACTGCACCGAGGCGGCCTTCCAGACCGCGAACGACGCGCTGCAAATTCATGGCGCGTATGGTTATTCCGATGAATACAACCCGGCCCGCTACCTGCGCAACAGCCGCGGGGCCATCATCTACGAAGGCACATCCCAGATTCATCAATTGATCCAGGCTGGCTATGCCCTGGGATGGCGCAAGGATAAGCCTCTGCGCAAAGAACTACCTCCCTATGACCCAGACCTCTGGATGGCTGAGGAATGAACATCTTGGAACTGGCAAGGATCCTTTCTCATGTGGAAGCCCTGGTGCGCGAGGCCGGGGCCATCGTGCGCCAGTATCACGACCAACCTGATCAGATCGACTGGAAAGGCGAAGATGACCCTGTCACCGCCGCGGACCGGGCCGTGAATGAATTTCTGGTGGCGGAGCTGCAAACGGCGTATCTTGATTTTGGTATCCTGGCCGAAGAAAGCCGGGATGACCTGCGCCGCCTGGAAAAGGAAGCGGTTTGGTGTGTGGACCCCCTGGACGGCACCAAAGAGTTCATTGCCCGCAATGGGGAATTCAGCATCATGGTCGGGCTGGCCATCCGGGAGGTGGCTGTGCTGGGTGTCGTCTATCAGCCCGTGATAGACCTCATGTATAGCGGCATCCGTGACGAAGGGGCGTGGCTCACCACGCCCCAGGGCCGCCGCGAGCTTCATGTCAGCGATATCGATACCTTCAGCCAACTGCGCCTGGTGGTCAGTCGCTCCCATCGCAATCCCATCCTGGATGAGATTAAACAAGGCCTGGGCATCCAACAGGAACGGATTTCCGGGTCGGTGGGGCTCAAATGCGGGCTCATCGCCCGGGCCGACGCGGACCTCTACATCCATCCCGCGCCGGGCTTGAAAGAATGGGACACCTGCGCGCCCGAAGCCATCCTCTTCGGCGCCGGAGGCAGGGTCACGGATTGCTGGGGCCGTCCTTTCCTCTACAACCAGGCCGATGTCCATCGTCATTTCGGATTGGTGGCTTCCAACGACACCCGGCATGCCGAGATCATCGCCCGGATCACCCCTGTGCTCGAAGCCCACGGCTTTACCTTCGACAAGGCCTGGTAAAAGAACCGCTGTCACGCGCATCCGCCCATGCCCGAGACCCCCAAATCCTCGCTGCTTTCCCTGGAGCCCAAACGGCCGTTGCCTTCCGCACCGGAAGAGCCGCAGCCGATCTTTTTGCGCGAGCTCCCCAAGCATGACGAACGCTTTCGCTACACCCTGGCCCACATCCTTCTGCCCGTTGATCTGCTGGTGAAATTCGACATCGATCCCATCACCCTGCGTAATCGAGAAGGCAAGGTGATGGTCCACACCGCGTATTCCCAGGATGGGATGGTGTGGGCCTTACGGCTGCTCAATGACATGGATCCCCGGGACCCCCTGATGGAGATCGAGCTGGCGGACACACCTTTCAACCGCATTGCTGTGAATTGGGTGGCTATGAACGATCCTCGGGCCCCTCGTTTCGACATCGACCGCATGCCCGATGGCACTTCGACCCTACGAGGCACAGCCCGGCGCAACATCCCGGCCGAAATCGCAGCCATGCGAGCCGGATTGGCGCCGGGCCAGGTGCGCCGGGGCTTGGGCCATCTGGAGCGTCTCCTGGGCGATCTGGAGCAGGTCTTCGCGGCCATGCACCATTATGAGTTCGATGTCGAGCCTCTTTTCTACCACGCGGCCATCCTGTTTGAGCGGTTCGGTTTCCGCTATGCCCGCGGGGAAGGGTTTATGCGGCGCATCCACGAAGGATTTCAACCGGGCGGGGATCTGTGGGCCCGTTTGGACCGTAGCACGCCCTTTCGCGCGCCGGAGCAAGCCCATACCATCCGCGGGCGCTCGTGGGCTATCCATGATGGTATCCTGGATGAACCCTGGGATGGCGTCAAGATGTACAAACGCCTGGGGGTGCATGGAGGGATCGATACCGCGCCCGGGGTGCCGTGGTGAGCACCGTCCATCTTTGACCCCAACTATGGATTTCCTGAAAAAACCTTAACCACGGAAACACAGAGAGCACGGAGAGGGAAAAAGACAAGGTTTGGAGAGGATTTTCTCCGTGAACCCCCTTTATTTTTCTCTGTGTCCTCCGTGTCTCCGTGTTGAAATACCTTTTTGCAGTACATCCAACTATGCCTATGGATTTACCAATCCCTACCTCATTTCCTTTCTATCAGGAACTGATCACCGCCATTGAACTGGCCCGACAGGCGGGGGATTTGCTTCTGCGCATCCATCGTACCGGGCCGCGTCAGGTGCGGACCAAACGCACCGCGGTGGATATGGTCACGGAAGCGGATACAGCCAGCCAGGCCCTCATTCTAGAAACCCTCATCGCCCGCTTCCCCGGACACAGCATTTTGGCCGAAGAAGAAGGGGGGGAGCGCACCGGCCAGGGGCAGGGCTTGTGGTTGGTTGATCCCCTGGACGGCACCACCAATTTCGCCAGCCGCTTCCCCGTCTTCGGGGTTTCCATCGCTCTATGGGTGGATGAAACCCCGGTATTGGGGGTGATCCAGGATGTGGTTCGGGAACGCACCTACTGGGGAGCTCGAGGGCATGGGGCCTGGCTGGGGACCCCCGCCCACCTGGCTGATCTCCCCCTGCGGGTCTCATCCACCCGGGAATTGAACCAAAGCCTTATCGCCACCGGGTTTCCCTATGCCCGGGCCACCCTGCGGGATAACAATCTGGCCGAATTCAACTATCTCATGCCCCGGGTGCGCGGGGTGCGACGGGCCGGGGCTGCTGCCTTGGACCTGGCCTGGGTGGCTGATGCCCGGCTGGATGGCTATTGGGAAGCGCATCTGTCGCCCTGGGATTGGGGCGCGGGGGTTTTGCTCATCCAGGAGGCCGAGGGCGTGGTCACCGATTATCAGGGGAATCCCTGGCGTTTGGGCCGGGATCAAATGGTCGCGGGCAATCCCTATGTGCACGAAAAGCTTTTGCAAGCAGTGCAAAAAGCCCGCCAGCAAGCCGGATTGCCATAACAATCGCCACGCGCGGCGGCTCGCCAATACCGAGGAAAATGGGGACGCTGATGCACGCAGATGCAACGCAGACTTCGCAGATGTTCGTCATGCTGAGCGACCGGAGGGAGCGAAAGCCTACCCTGAGGAATCGAAGGGCATCTAGCGAGCGAAGCGAGCGATAATGTGGATTTTGCGCTTCGCTAGAACCTGTTATGAACTTATCGCCAGTTTCACGCGATTTTGTGGATGGCGGGCGTTTCAATTCGCCACGGATGACGCTGATGCGACGGATCGACACGGATTTTTGGGGAAAAAGCATGGTATCTGTTTGAAAAATCCGCGAAAATCTGCTTTATCCGCGTTATCCGCGGCCAATTCCAACCTCCGATGCGGCGATCCTGAGCTTTGAGGGAAGCAAGGTGCATAACAGCCTCTAGATTCCTCGGTCGCTTTGCTCCCTCGGAATGACGTTTCGTTGTCGCCTTTTTCGTGGCCCTATTTTTTGGCGTTGTCTGGCCGACCGAAGTGGCGTCTGCCACGCCCGCCCGCCCGGCGATGAAGTCGCCGGGCTATAAAACGGCGCCGGATGAATCCGGCTAGCCCCGCAACTGATTACTGATGACTGATCACTGATTACTCGTGCTCGCGCCTAACTTCGGCCTAACAATCCTCAATCCTAATCCTGATCCTATTTACGGAACAGTCACCATGAGCGATAGCTCACCACATAACGATGAAAATAGGGACGCAGATGTTCGTCATGCTGAGCGATCGAAGGGAGCGAAGCATCTAGCGAGCGAAGCGAGCGCCATGCCGTGGTTTTTGCGCTTCGCTAGATTCCTCGGTCGCTTCGCTCCCTCGGAATGACGTCGCGAGGCTCTATTTACGGAACAGATACGAAGCCCTGCGGGCTGGTCACGGGAGTGCTACTGAACACTGATGACTGATGACTGATTACTGATTACTGAATCACTGACTCCGTTCCTTCGTGGCAGAACATTTTGCAGGATAGCTGTATCGTTACGTACAATGGGGTA
This sequence comes from Anaerolineae bacterium, assembly GCA_027002405.1. Taxonomy (GTDB): domain Bacteria; phylum Chloroflexota; class Anaerolineae; order J102; family J102; genus M2005. Next base: position 10,730 of record JALWZT010000233.1, read on the forward strand.
TATGCTTATTCGTCTCTCCACGCGAAGCTCACGCTCATGAGGTATAAACCATGCGCCGGCGTCTGATCCTATTCTTGCTCCTGATCCTCCTTTCCTCCCTGGCATGGTCGGGCTTGGCCCTGGCCCAGAATCAACCCGTGGTACGGGCGGTCTTGTTCTATTCCCCCACCTGTCCCCATTGTCATAAAGTGCTGCAAAACGATCTCCCCCCTCTGGTCCAAAAGTATGGGGATCAACTTCAGATCCTGCTTATCGATGTGACAACGCAAGGGGGCCGGGAGTTGTACCTGGCCGCGGCCCAGGCCCTTCCCATCCCCGAAGAAAAACGGGGCGTGCCCGCGCTGGTCGTGGGCGATCAGCTCCTGGTGGGGGATGTGGAGATCCCGGAAAAATTCCCAGGTCTGATTGAACAAGGCCTGGCCGCAGGCGGGGTCGATTGGCCCGATATCCCCGGACTGGATCGGGTGATCCAGCAATTGGAGGCTCAAAAGCAGGCCACGCCCTCAGCCACCTCCCAGGCGCCGCAAACCCCTGCCCCTACCCCCGAATCGGCCAGCTTGAACCAGGTGAATGTGAAAAGCGTTAGCGAGATGTCTGTGGCAGAACGCCTGGCCCTGGACCCCGTGGGCAGTGCGATAGCCATCTTCACCCTGGTGGTCATGGTGGGCATGTTGGCCTGGGCTTTGATTTACTGGGCTCGCAGCAACCTGACCCTGACCTGGGGCCCTCGCTGGCTCAATGGGATTATCCCTCTGCTTAGCCTGGCGGGCGCGGGCATTGCTTTTTATCTCGCGTTTGTGGAAACCACAGGGACTCGGGCCGTGTGTGGCCCGGTGGGGGATTGCAACGCGGTGCAACAAAGTGACTACGCGGTCCTGTTTGGCATCTTGCCCGTGGGCGTTCTTGGTTTCATCGGCTACCTGGTGATTTTGGGATTGTGGGCATGGCAGTATGCTGGCCCTCCAGCCAGGACCGAGAAAACGGCCTGGATGTTGCCCGCGATCGTCTATTTTGGCACGGTATTCAGCACCTACCTGACTTTCTTGGAACCCTTTGTCATTGGTGCGGTCTGTATGTGGTGCATCACGTCCGCCTGGATCATGACCCTGTTGCTTTTCCTCACCTTCCGCTGGCGCATCCCCCCGCGGCGGGCCAGGGCATCCTAGAAGCTGTTATGAAGATAGAGGTCTCATGCAAAGGCGCCGAGGGCGCAAAGAGAGTCATTAGTGTTCAGTGTTCAGTGTTCAGTAATCAGTGTTGGATGTCCTGAAAAAACTCATTTGGGTGCGTCCTAAATGAGTTGGCGCCAGCCTCCTATCCGAGTGAACTCGGACTCTTTTAGGCGCTTCGCGCCGACGGTCGACCTCCGTCGACCGGATGACTGGACGGCGAAGGCCGTCCATTGGCCATAGGCCTTAAGTGTCCGACTTCAGTCGGTGAGTACAGCCTCAACCGAAATAGGACGCCCCCAACTCATTTCACCGCAGAGTGCGCTGAGAGCGCAGAGAAAATCCTGAGGTTTCGCGGAGAAAATACCTCTGAATCCAGTCTTTTAACTCTGCGTCCTCTGCGTTCTCCGCGGTGAGTAACCTTTTTGCAGTGGAACCAAGATTGGATTTCCTGAAAAAACCTTAACCACGGAGACACAGAGAGCACGGAGAAGAAAAAAGATAGAATTTGGAGAGGATTTTCTCCGTGAACCCCTTTATTTTTTCTCTGTGTCCTCCGTGTCTCCGTGTTGAAAAACCTTTTTGCAGTAGATCCATCGTTATGTGATGAGCCATCGCTCATGGCGACTGTTTTGGTTATCATCCCCGCGTACAACGAAGCGGAAAACCTGCCCCGGGTGATTCCCGCGCTGCGTCGCGCGCTGCCCCAGGCCGATATCCTGGTGGTGGACGATCATTCCTCCGACGCCACCGCGCAGGTAGCCCGCAGTCTGGGCGCCCGGGTGGTACGCCTGCCCAATAATCTGGGATATGGCGGCGCGGTCCAGACCGGGTTTCGTTACGGGGCCCAGCAGGGCTATCGGTACGCGGTGATGATGGATGCCGACGGCCAGCACGATCCCAACGATGCACCGCGATTGCTGGCTCCGGTCATGGCCGGGGCATGTGATGTGGCGTTGGGCTCGCGCTTTCGGGGGAAAATGACATATCAGACTTCCTGGGTGCGTCGGTTGGGCATGCGCGCGTTTGCCTTCATCACCAGCAGCCTCATGGACCAGGAGATCACCGATGCCACATCGGGCTTTCAGGCCCTCAATCGGGATGTGATGGTCTTTTTTGCCGAGGAAAATTATCCCAGCGATTTTCCAGATGCCGATACCCTCATCATGTTGCACTTCGCGGGCTTCCGGGTCCAGGAAGTGCCGGTGGTCATGCACGAACGCCTGGCAGGGGAATCCATGCACGGCCATGTGCTGAAAAACATGTATTACATCCTGAAAATGTTTCTTTCCATTTTCATGGTTTACTTGCGCTATCGTACCCAGGCGGGGACTTTACGTCCCCGGCCCGCGAGAGAGGTTGAGGCATGATCCCCGCCGCGTTATCCGTTGATCTGGAATCGTACTGGCACGCGGAATTATTGCGTTCCAGGGTGGATCGTGGCATGATGGCTGACCGGGTGGAAGAAGCCACCCGGCCCTTGTTGGACTTGCTGGCCCAATATCAGGCCCGTGCCACTTTTTTTGTGGTGGGCGAAGTGATGGAGGCCCATCCTCAGCTTATCCAGGATATCGTGGCCGCGGGCCATGAATTGGCATGCCACGGGTATACCCACCGCCCCTTGTGGGAGCTTGATGAGGCCACTTTCGAAGCCGAGATTCGGCGTTTTCGTGATCTGGCAGCCCGGATTGTCCCCCAAACCCCTATCTGGGGATTCCGCGCGCCGACCTTCAGCCTTTCTCCGGCCACGGCTTGGGCTTTGGATGTTTTGGCCCGTTATGGATATCATTATGATTCCAGCGTGTTTCCCATGAAAACCCCGCTCTACGGAGTGCCTCGTGCCCCGCGGCGGCCTTATCGTCCTGGCCCGGACCTGGTCACCGAAGCTCCGGATGGCCGGTTGTGGGAATGGCCCATGACCGTGTGGTCTGTAGGGCCTGTGACCCTGCCGGTCTGTGGGGGGTTCTATCTGCGGGCTTTGCCCATGCCCCTGATCCTGCACGGGTTGACGCGTGCGGCCGGGCGCGGGCCTGTGGTCATCTATCTCCATCCTTGGGAGCTCGACCCCGGCACCCCGCGGGTGCCTTTGCCCCCTCGCGACCGATTCATCACCTACTATCATTTGGGTGATGCCATGCGTCGCCGGGTGGAACGCCTGCTCCAGCATTTCGACTTCCTTCCCATGAGGGAAAGGCTGTAGGCAACGCAGATTGACGCAGATGTTCGTCATGCTGAGCGACCGGAGGGAGCGAAGCATCTAGCGAGCGAAGCGAGCGTCATGCCGTGGTTTTTTGCGCTTCGCTAGATTCCTCGGTCGCTTCGCTCCCTCGGAATGACGTTTCGATGTCGCCTTTTTCGTGGCCCTATTTTTTGGCGTTGTCTGGCCGACCGAAGTGGCGTCTGCCACGCCCGCCCGCCCGGCGATGAAGTCGCCGGGCTATAGAACGGCGCCGGATAATTCCGGCTAGGCACGCAGCGCTGTTTCTTCTGCTCGGAGCTAAACCTCCGAGCTACGGATACGAAGCCCTGCGGGCTGGCCACGGGAGTGCTACTGAACACTGAACACTGAACACTAATTACTGATGACTGATCACTGATTACTCCTGCTCGCGCCTCACCTCGGCCTGACAATCCTCAATCCTAATCCTGATCCTATTTACGGGACACCTATGCAAGTCTTCGAATCGATTACCGCTGCGCAGCTCAAAGGCCCGACGCATCTCACCATCGGCAGTTTTGATGGCATGCATCGCGGCCATCAGGCTTTGATCGCGACCATGCAGGCCGCGGCTCGGGCCCAGGGGGCTGCGTGCGGGTTGCTCACCTTTCACCCTCACCCCCGCGCGGTGCTATACCCCGATCGTCCCGTGGCCAGCATCAGCTCCCTGGCCGAACGGCTCAAGCTCTATGCTCGGGCGGGGCTCGATTTCACCATTGTACATCCCTTTACCCGACAGACGGCTCAAACCGAGCCGGAAGCGTTCATGGATTTGCTCAAGGAGCATCTGGCCCTGACGGATTTGTGGGTGGGTCCCGATTTTGCCTTGGGGCGCAACCGGCGGGGCGATGTGCCTTTCCTCCAGGCTTATGGTGCAAAAATCGGTGTGCACGTGCATGTGGTGGATGAGTTCCGCTGGGAGGGGATCGCGGTGCGTTCTTCTCACATCCGGCAAACCCTGACCTTGGGGAATGTGATGTGGGCCAATGTGTGGTTGGGGCGCTTTTTCACCATCTCGGGCGTGGTGGTGTATGGGGACCAGCGGGGGCGCACGTTGGGATTCCCCACGGCCAATATCGCGGCTTCCCATAATCGAGTCCACCCGGCCGATGGGGTGTACGCGGCCTGGGCCGATGTGGAAGGACGACGCTTCCCCGCGGTGGTGAATATCGGGGTGCGCCCCACAGTCAACGGGCGTCAGCGTACCATCGAAGCCCACATCATTGATTTTGACGAAGATATCTATGGCCGCTGCTTGCAACTCGCGTTTGTGACCCGCCTGCGGGATGAGATCCGCTTTCCTAACCTGGAAGCGCTGAAAGCGCAAATTGGCCGAGATAAAGACCTGGCCGCGTGGTTGCTGGCCCAGGACCCCCAGCTCCCCGATTATGAGCGCTATCGGGAATGGGCCTATACCGCGGATTGGGGGGTGGATGTTTTTGGTGATTCACCGGAGGCCCTGTTCCTCCACGCAGCCATTGCCATGTTCGGGCTTCAGGCCGCTTATGATGTCCAGGGCCCCACATTGCAACAGGCCATCGAAGTGGAAGGCGCAGACCGGGAGGATTTGTTGGTCAGTTGGTTGAGCGAGTTGCTTTGGCAGCAGGAAACCCATGGCCTCATGATGCAGTATGGGGTCATTCGGGAATTGACCGAAACCCGGTTGCGGGCCTTGGTTTTTGGGCGAGCCGGTCCCAGTGATCTGGCTCATATCAAGGCTGTCACGTACCATGATTTACATATCGAACCTCCCACTGCCAGCCGGGCGTTGTGGCACGCCCGCGTCCTTTTTGATACCTGAACCATGCCTGTTCTTGTTCCAGGGCTGACCGGCACCCTCATCAACACCACCACAGTCATTTTAGGCAGCCTCATCGGCATCTTTGTGGGGCATCGCCTGAGCGAACACACGCAAAACACGGTCCTCCACGGCCTGGGGCTGGTCACCTTGGTGGTGGCCATCAGCAATGCCATCACCACCCAAAACATCCTCATCCCCCTGTTTGCAGTGGTTCTGGGAGCCATGCTGGGGGAATGGATGCAGTTGGAGGAGCGATTGGACCGTTTGGGGCACTGGATGGAGCGGACCTTTGGTCAACGCCTGGGGGAAAAGGATGAAAATCGTCTGGTCCAGGCTTTTGTCACGGCCAGCCTGGTTTATTGTGTGGGGCCTCTCACCATTTTGGGGGCTGTGCAAGATGGTCTGGTGAATAATTACCAGTTTCTTTTGTTGAAAGCTGTGTTGGATGGGTTTGCATCCATTGCCTTTGCCGCCAGTTTAGGGCCTGGGGTTATTCTTTCGGCCATCACGGTTTTCGTATTTCAGGGAGGATTGGCCCTGACAGCCATGGTATTTAGCGGTGCCCTGGGAGGAATCACCGCGGATCATCCTGCGGTGATCGAGATGACAGCCACGGGCGGCATTGTGCTGTTGGCGATAGGGCTGATTCTTTTGGAGATAAAACGATTACGCGCGGCGAATTTTCTCCCCGCCATTTTCTTGGCCCCTGTGCTGGTGGTTCTGTTACAATGGTTGGGAATCTCATTTTAAGCAAGGAGTCCCTATGTTTACCCTGGCTTTACGGAAACGCTTCATTGCCTACCATCCTGCCCGTCGACCGGATGCCGAGCACCCAATCCAGTCTCATCTTTTTGTGTTGGAAGTGATGCTGGAGGCGGAGGCGCTGGACGAGGCGGGCCAGGTGTTTGACCTGGATGTGTTGGACTCGGAGATCGCGGATATCCTGAAGGCGTATGCCAATAAAGATCTGCACCAGACCCCGGTATTTGCCCAGCGCCCCTTTACGTTGGAAGCTTTTGCTCAGGTCCTGGGGGATGCGCTGAACGAAAGTCTGTATGCCCCGCATCTCACCGCACTCAGTGTGCGCTTGTGGTGTGACGAGCGCGCCTGGGCCTTGTACGATATCGAACGATGAGCATGGTTACTTTTTATCGAATTTGACGTGCGGCCCCGTCAACGTCGCGTCATCTTACAATTTATTGGAGAACCCTGAAAATCCCTGCCCTTACGACCCCTTTTTCCTGGACGCGTATTCCTCCAGGTTCATGATCACGAACAGCCGGTATTCGACACTTTCAGGAAGCTGAGGGGGAGTGTTGCGCAATTGGTGCACCAGATAGAGGGTTTTATTCAAGGTATCGAAAACAACGCGACAATTCTCGCATACCGCGAGGTGGGCTTCCAGCTCCGAACAGAGTTCGGGGGATAATTCCCCATCGATATAATCGTTGAGATGAATCAACACTTCCTGACAGGTGTCCAGGGAGGCATGGGGGTTATGAGGGTTCATCATAATCGACAGGAGGAAGCGTTGCTCGGTGTTTCAGGTAAAATAGGGGGCAAGTATCTCACGCAAGCGTAAGCGGGCCCGATGGAGGCGGACTTTCGTGGCCGAAATACTGATGCCCAGCATGTTGGCGGTTTCTTCGGTGCTATAACCTTCGACCTCGCGCAGGATGAAAACCGTGCGTAGTGTTTCGGGCAGGGACGCGATGGCTTTTTCCAGGACATCGCGGATCTCGCTATTCATCGCGTGGTCGTCAGGGGCCAGGGTGGCATCACGCACTTCGCGATAGACATCATCGCCTCCTTGGATCTCGATGGGGTCGTCCAGCGAGAGTTCGCGATGTTTATGCTTGCGCAGATGCATCAGTGCGGCGTTGGTGGCGATGCGATGCAACCACGTGTTTAATGCGCTGCGTTCTTCAAATCGGTGGATGTTTTTGCATGCGCTGATAAAGGTTTCTTGCAAGACCTCTTCCGCATCGTTGGGGTCATTCAACATGCGGATGGCAATGGCATACACGCGTGGCGCGAATTTTTTGATCATGCACGCGCATGCTTCGGGATCGCCGCGTTTAAGGCCTTGGATAAGGGCGGCCTCATCCGGGTAGATGTCAAGATCAATTTTGATTCCAGTCATTGGATGCAATGGGAGGGGAAGCCGTTACGATGCTTTAGGGTAGAATCTCATCATACCCTAAACCCTGGTAAAAAGAAAAGTTCCAGGTGGGTATTCAATCTCGGCCAGCGCCGGGAAAGAGTATGCTGCCCCCTCAACAAGGGTGTTGATCTTCTGTTTTTGATTGTGTACAATAAACGTAGAAGGGTAACTATACACGTACCCTCTCATAGCAAGGCAAAAACCACTAAGGACACGAAGGACACGAAGGCACAAAGGGAAAAATAAAAAATTTTCTTCGTGTCTTTGTGACTTTGTGCCTTCGTGGTAAAGACGTCTTGCAGAAGGAGCTGTATAGTTACGTAGAAGAAAGGATTTTCATCGCCCGCTGTTATCCGTTTCTGTAGGAGAACCCCCATGGACGTCATCAAAGTATCGGGTCGCTCTCGTTCCACTGCCGTGGCAGGGGCCATCGCGGGCGTTATTCGCGATGTGGGCTACGCTGAGGTGCAGGCCATTGGTGCCAGCGCGGTCAATCAGGCCATTAAAGCCACGGCCATCGCGCGCGGCTATTTGGAGGAGGATGGCATTGATATCGTCTGCCTTCCCCTCTTCGTGGAGGTGGATATCCAAGGGCTGGTGCGTACCGCGGTGAAATTGACCATATGGCGGGTGAGGCACGAAGAGATTCACCCGCGCGTGCGCGAACAATTGACCCAGGCCGCAGAGCAAACCCTGGATGATATCACCTGAGAAAGCCGAGGCCCCGTGAGGCTAGCCGGGTTCATTGAGCGATGGCTCACCACATAACGATGAAAATGGAACGCAGATTTGCGCAGATGCTTCGCAACGCAGATTGACGCAGATGATTTTTATTTTGATTTTATCTGCGTGAATCAGCGTTTTATCAGCGTTTATCTGCGTTCTCTATTTTCGGGACGGGCCATTGGACATTCTCTCCTCCTGGAACTTCCAGATTGGGGAAGTCCAAAAAAGCCTCCTCCGTCACCCTCACGCCCACGACCACGTTACGTCCCAGCCGGGCCCCTTCGGGGATGCGGCTCCGTTGTCCGACCAGGGTGATGCCGGTATTGAGGATATCGGGCATATTGGAATTGGGTTGGTTGTTTTCCCCCACGCCCACCTGGGCGCGCGGGCCTATCACCACCTGTTCATCCAGAATAGCCCGGTCTACCATGGCCCCGGCCTTGATCACCGCATTGTGCATCACAATGCTATCTCGCACCACCGCGCCCTCTTCAATGATCACGCCGGGACCGATCATGGAACGTTCCACCTCTCCCCAAATCCGGGCCCCATCACTGAGCAAATTGTTCTGGGCCCGAGCCTCGGGGCTGAACCATACGGGCGGGTATTGTTCGGACCGGGTGTGGATGGTCCAACGGCGGTCGTTGAGCTCCAGCGCGGGGATGTGGGATAGCAAAGCCATGTTCGCTTCGTAATAAGCGGGAACGGTGCCTACATTGGCCCAATACCCTTCGAATTCATAGGCATATACTCGGGCTTTTTTGATTAGATCGGAAATAACCTCTTTACCCAGATCGTTAGCTTCCTTTTTATTTTCTGTCAGCCAGGCTCTGAGGACCTCGGCCCGGAAGACATAAATCCCCATGCTGGCCAGGGTCGCCCGTGTACGCCGGGGTTTTTCTTCAAAACGAAGGATACGGTTATCCACATCCAGAGTCACCATCCCAAAACGGGATGTCTGGTGAGGCGCAACCGGGCGCACTGCAATGGTCACATCGGCCCGGCTACGGCGATGAAAATCCAACATGGGTTGATAATTCATTTTGTAAACGTGATCCCCCGAGAGCACCAAAACCTCATCCACCCCGTCCTCTTCCACCACATCCAGGTTCAAACGCAAGGCATCCGCGGACCCTTTCTCCCACAATCCTTCCCCTGGCCGTGTCTGGTAAGGCTGGAGAAGGCGTAGCCCCCGGGTGGATCGATCCAAATCCCAGGGTTTGCCCGAACGAATATGTTCGTTCAGCGGCCGGGGCATGTACTGGGTGAGGACCGCCACATTGTAGATGTTGGAATTCACGCAATTGGATAGGGGGAAATCGATGACGCGATACTTGCCGGCAAAAGGCACGGCCGAGGCAGGACGCCGCGCGGTGAGCACGGCCAGGCCCGGCCCGGCACCACCGGCCAAAATCATCGCCATGACGTTGGATTCTGAGCTATCGGTCATGGGTCACCTGCTCCTTTTCATCAGAGGGCGAGGGGTTGGTGGCATCACCTCTTTCTGCCTGAGCATGAAGGGTGGCGGCGGGCAATTCCACTCGGCCTGGATGCACCGATGCGCCGGAAGGGATCTCGGTATGACCTTTGAAGTCAGAAAGGTCCACCCCGGCATCGATGAGCACGTTACGCCCCACCCGCAGGTTGGAGGGGAGGTAAGCCCCCTTGCCCACCACGGTGATGCCGGTGTGGAGTTTGTCGGGCATCTCCACATTGGGGGTATTCAGGTCTTCCCCCATGCCCAGGCGCACACCCGCGCTGATAACCACATTTTTATCCACCACCACCTTATCCAGCACCGCGCCCGGGCCAATGTAGGTGTCGTTCATCACGACTGAATCCCGCACCACCGCGCCGGATGACACGAAAACGCCAGGAGAAAGCACCGAATGAGACACTTCGCCCTGGATGATGCAGCCGTTGCTCACCAAAGCATGCTGCACCTTGCCCAAAACACCGGTTTTGACGGGCGGGCGTTCCTGGCTACGCGTCCGAATTTGCAGATGGGTATCCCACAAATTCAGGGGATGCTCGGGATCGCACAATTCCAGAGATGTCTTCCAGTACGCGTCGATGGTGCCCACGTCCACCCAATAGCCATCGAATCGAAAGGCGAAAACCCTTTCCTGGGCGTCGATCATGGCGGGGATCACGTGTTTACCAAAATCTAGATCCGGATGCTCAGGGTGGAGTTTATGGAGCCAGGTTTCCAGGGTATCGGTATTGAAAACATAAATCCCCATGCTGGCCAGGGTGCCTTTGGGTTCCTTGGGTTTTTCATAAAAGGCGGTGATGCGCCCGTCGTCCGCGGTCGTCATAATGCCGAAACGATGAGCTTCTTCGGGCGCGACAGACCTGACCCCAATGGTCAGGGTGGCTCCCTGGGCCTGATGATACGCGATCATGTCCCGATAATCCATCTTGTAAATATGGTCCCCCGAAAGGATCAGCACCCCATCCGCGTCCCGGTTTTCCAAGAAATCCAGGTTATGATACACCGCGTCCGCGGTGCCCGCATACCAGGTTTGTCCCTCCCGGGCCTGGTAAGGTTGCAGCAGGCGAATGCCTCCCTGGATGCGGTCCAGGTCCCAGGGTTTGCCAATGCCAATGTGTTCATTCAGGGAATGGGGCCGATATTGGGTCAGGACCGCGATGTCATAGATTTGTGAATTGACGCAATTGGAAATGGTGAAATCAATGATGCGATATTTCCCGGCAAAGGGAACAGAGGGCTTGGCCCGGTGGGCGGAAAGCACGGTCAATCGCGAGCCTTCGCCGCCCGCCAGGATCATGGCCACCACGCGCATGATGAAGCTCCCGGATAGAAAACGAGGATTGGAATGATGGCTACTATACACATGGTAGCAAAGATAACGCCATCGGGCAAGGATGGGTTATCTCTGGATGCACTGCCAGAAAGGTTTTTCAACACGGAGACACGGAGGACACAGAGAAAAGTAAGGGGGTTCACGGAGAAAATCCTCTCCAAATCTTATCTTTTTCTTCTCCGTGCTCTCTGTGTCTCCGTGGTTAAGTTTTTTCAGGAAATCCATCTCCGCGCGACTAGCCGCCCCCGCGCATGAGCATCAGGCCCAAGGGTTCCATGAGCCTGGTGAGTGCGGCCTCATCACGTCCCCGAATATCCAGCCAACCCCGGCCGATCCGCAACGAGCCCAACCGCACAGGCTCATCCGGCCGCATGAATGCTTCCCAATCCGGGCCTTGGACCCGATGTTCGGGCTCCACTACCTTCCCTCCCAATTTCACCAAATAAGATGTCACCAGCCATAACGGAGCGCTGCGCAGCTCGATATGAACCCAAGGCACGCCCTGGTCATCCCATGTGATCTGCCATGGGATCACGAACCCCCCCCCACAGGTGGGAAGATGCGTAAATCCGCGTCTTCCGGGATGACCATATCCAATCCCCCTGCATAGCGCACCTCGCGACCATTCAGGAAGATGTGAATCCGAGGTGAGATCTCGCCATCTTGCAAAAGCTCCTCCCGGAGCGCGGGATAACGGGCCAGGAGTTCGTCCAACACCGTGCGCACGGTGTCCCCAGGCCCGGCGTTCACTTCGACACTGGAACCGCCCACCAGGGGGCGTAGGGTGGCATAGAGTTTGACGTCCATAGAGTGTATTCCGAAAATAGGATCAGGATTAGGATTAGGATTGAGGATTGTTAGGCCGAGGTTAGGCGCGAGCTGGAGTAATCAGTGAGCAGTCATCAGTCATCAGTGTTCAGTAGCACTCCCGTGGCCAGCCCGCAGGGCTTCGTATCTGTAGCTCGGAGTCAAAGACCTTGAAGGTCTGGGAGACGCTTCAAGGTCTGGAGCTGGCGTTGGCCCCGCGGGTGGTGGTGCGAGGGCCAGCCGCCTGCACCAGGGGATGATTCCCCGGCCAGAAACAGCGCGCCTGGGGGGCTAGCCGGATTCATCCGGCGCTGTTTTATAGCCCGGCGACTTCATCGCCGGGCGGGCGTCAAAGACCTTGAAGGTCTGGGAGACGCTTCAAGGTCTGGAGCTGGCGTTGGCCCCGCGGGTGGTGGTGCGAGGGCCAGCCGCCTGCACCAGGGGATAATTCCCCGGCCAGAAACAGCGCGCCTGGGGGGCTAGCCGGATTCATCCGGCGCCGTTTTATAGCCCGGCGACTTCATCGCCGGGCGGGCGGGCGTGGCAGACGCCACTTCAGTCGGCTAGACAACGCCAAAAAATAGGGCCACGAAAAAGGCGACGACGAACATCTGCGGAAATCTGCGAAGCATCCGCGCAAATCTGCGTTCCCTAAGCGATTGTATCATAAAATCTGGAAATCGGCATTCACCTCTGGCCCGGGGTTTGTCTTTCCCGAAAATGTTGTGGCACACTTGGCATGGATCAATCGATCACAATGGCGTGACATGGATGCACCATCCTGGGAGCGCTTATTTTTCTGGAGGATTTTATGACGCCCATTCGCTTTGGCACCGACGGCTGGCGAGCCGTCATCAGTGATGAGTTCACTTTTCAGAATGTACGGTTGGTCAGTCAAGCTATCGCGGACCTGTTCCGTCGGGATCATCCCGACCAGGACTTGCTTTTCGTCGTGGGATACGACACCCGGTTTCTTTCAGATCGCTATGCCCAAACGGTGGCCGAGGTCCTCGCGGGCAATGGCATTCGCGTGCTGTTGACCCAATCCTTCGCGGCCACGCCCGCGGTTTCTTATGCCATCGTGCATCATCGCGCCACCGCGGGGGTCATGATCACGGCCAGTCATAACCCGCCCCGATACAACGGTTTGAAGTTGAAGGCCGGGTATGGGGGCTCGGCCTCGCCCGAACTGAGCCGCCAGGTGGAAGCCCGGTTGGTGGCCAACGAACAGGCCCGGCGCCCGGTTCAACAGCTTTCCCTGGAAGAAGGCCTTCGCCGCGGGCTTATCGCACGGTTTGATCCTTACCCTCCCTATGCCCGCCATGTGGCCCAATTGGTCGACCTGGAAGCCATCGCCCGTTCGGGTATGAGATTGGCCATCGATGCCATGTACGGCGCGGGGATAGGGTATACCAATCGCATCCTGCAGGAGGCGGGCGTCGAGCCCATCCTGCTCCATCATGAACTCAATCCTGGATTCGGCGGCCTGCACCCAGAACCCATCGCCCGGCATTTGCAGGATCTAAGCGAGACCATGCGGCGTACCGACGCCATGCTGGGCCTGGCCACCGATGGCGACGCGGACCGCATCGGCGCCATGGACGCGGCCGGTGTCTTCCTGACACCTCATGCTATCCTCACCCTGGCCCTCGATTACCTTCTCCAAAAAGGCCTGCGGGGTAAAGTGGTAAAAACCGTGAGCACCACCCAGATGCTCAATCGTCTGGCCCAAGAACATCGGTTGGAGGTCATCGAAACCCCGGTGGGATTCAATTACATCTCCGAGCTGATGTTGCAAGGGGATGTGCTCATCGGCGGAGAGGAATCGGGCGGGATGTCCATCCAGGGGCATATCCCCGAAGGGGATGGCGTGCTCATGGGGTTGCTTTTGGCGGAGTTGGTGGCCAAACAAGGTGGCGACGCCCGCGCCCTTATGAACCGCATCATGGACCGCATCGGGCATTTCGCTTATGCCAGACACGATTACGCGACCAAGCCCTTTGCCAAAGCCGCGTTGGTGAAAGCCCTGACCGATGATGCGCCTTCCCATCTCAATGGCGCGACGGTGGTAAGATTAGAGACCCGTGACGGCGTCAAATATGTGTTGGATGATGACAGTTGGTTGCTCATCCGCCCTTCGGGCACGGAACCGGTGCTTCGGGTGTATGCCGAAGCACGGGACCAGGACGCGGTGCAGCATTTGCTGGAAGAAGGCGCCCGCCTGGCCCAGACCGCGTTGGCCCGAGGGATCGCCTAAGATACTATTTACGGAACAGTCACCATGAGCAATCGCTCACCACATAACGACGAAAATGGGGACGCAGATGTTCGTCATGCTGAGCGACCGAAGGGAGCGAAGCATCTAGCGAGCGAAGCGAGCGCCATGCCGTGTTTTTTGCGCTTCGCTAGATTCCTCGGTCGCTTCGCTCCCTCGGAATGACGTCGCGAGGCTCTATTTTCGGAACAGGCACCACGAGCGATGGCTCGCCGATACGGACGAAAATCGCTTGCGCCGACCAACGTCGACCAAAGTAGACCAACATGGACGATGGAGCTTCTTGGTCTATGTTCGTCCTATGGTCTATGTTGGTCTGATCGCTCATCAAGGTCTATGCGACCGACCTTGGACTTCGGACATTGGACCCTTTTCTTCGGAACAGGAGGCATCACCTATGAAACTCATCGTCATTGGCGGCGTGGCCGCGGGCATGAGCGCGGCGGCTCGCGCCAAACGTCGGAATAAAGACCTCAAAATCACGGTTTATGAAAAGTCGGGTTATGTCAGCTATGGAGCCTGCGGACTCCCCTACTTCATCAAAGGGGATATCCCCAAGGCCGAAAATCTGATAGTACGTACGCCCGAACAGTTCGCCAAACAAGGGATCGATGCCCGGATTCATCATGAAGTCGTGGATATCGATGTCAACGCGCATCGGGTGACCGTCAAGAATCTGGAAACCGGGGAAACCTTCCAGGATGATTGGGATGAATTGCTCATCACCACGGGCGCGGTGGCTGTCCGCCCCCCTATCCCGGGATTGGACCTGCCCGGCATCTTTACCCTGCGCACCGTAGAGGATGGGATTGCCATCCGGGAATGGATCGAAAAGAAGCACCCCTGGCAGGCCGTGGTGGTCGGGGGCGGCTACATCGGGCTGGAAATGGCCGAAGCCCTGGCTGCCAATGGCATGTATGTGGAGGTGGTGGAGATGCTGCCCCAGGTATTGCCCAATATGGATGCGGACATGGCGGAATTGGTCCAGGTGGAGTTGCAACGCCAGGGAGTGACGCTGCATCTGAACAGCCTGGTGCGGGCTTTTAAGGGGGGTGATCGGGTGCAGCAGGTGATCGCCGGCGATAAGATCCTGGAAGCGGACCTGGTTCTGTTCAGCGTGGGCGCCCGGGCCAACATCCCTCTGGCCCAGAAAGCGGGCGTGGCCATTGGGGAAACCGGCGCCATTGCCGTGGACGACCATCAGCGCACCAATGTCCCCCATGTGTGGGCCGCGGGGGATGTGGCCGAGGCCTGGCATCGCGTGTTGAACAAACCAGCTTATATCCCCCTGGGCACCACGGCCAATAAGCAAGGCCGCATCGCGGGCACCAACATCGCGGGTGGGGATGAGGCTTTCCCGGGCATTGTGGGCACCGCGGTGGTGAAAGTGTTTGATCTGGAGGTTGCTCGCACCGGCTTAAGCGAGCGCGAGGCCAAAGAAGCGGGCTTCAACGCCACCAGCATCACCATCAAAGCCCCTGCTCGGGCCCATTACATGCCCACCCATCCCCCCATCCATGTCAAACTGGTGTTCGAAAAAGGCACCAAGAAACTGTTGGGCGGCCAAATGGTGGGGAAAGAGGGCGTATCCAAGCGCATCGATGTCATTGCCGCGGCCCTTTATGATGGCTGGACCGTTTATGACCTCAAGAGCCTGGATTTGAGCTATGCGCCCCCCTTCGCGCCCGTTTGGGACCCCATCCTGATTGCCGCGAACGTGGCCAGTAAATAGTCCTCGTGGCGTTTAACGCCCGCCCCGCGAAGAAAATAATCCGTGTTCAGTATCGGAGCTAAATCTCCGAGCTACCTCTGCGAAGCCCTGCGGGCTGGCCATGGGAGCCCCGAAGGGGCTTTGTACGCGTAGCCCGAGGGTTCCAGACCTTGAAGGGTCTCCCAGACCTTCAAGGTCTTTGACGCCCGCCCGGCGATGAAGTCGCCGGGCACCAGAATCGCGCCGGATGAATCCAGCCAGCTCCGCAGGGGCGCTGTTTCTAACTTTATCTTCCTTTATCCTCCGACGCTCATCATGAGCGATGGCTCACCACATCACAACAAAAACGGGAACACTGATGACATAGATGCTTCGCGACGCCGATTTCCACAGATGGCTTTTATGTTCATCTATTAAACACTGGCTCCACTGCAAAAATGGGCGTGGTTCATTTTTGACTACAAGGAACCTGACAAATGCTGACAGGTCTTTCGTAGCAAGATAGTCGATATTTGGTATTGGATATTGGGTATTTGAATCGTCCTGAAACAGGGAATATCCAATATCCATGCTTTCACAGTCAATTTGTCAAGCTACAAAGCGCCCAAGTGAACCACGCCCTCAATCCTAATCCTAATCCTAATCCTGATCCTATTAACCTAGCCAGATTCGCCATCCGGCGAGGTCTTAGCCGACCGAAGTAACCGCTGGGCCAGGGCTTCGAGATAGGCTTTTTGCGTGTGCTGGCGGTACATGGTGGGGCCACGACAGACGAAACAGAGGGCTTCTTCATCCCCCGGCCGTAGTCGGGTCAGGGTGCCGCATCGCTGGCAAGGGACTAGATAATCCGCCAGCAGAAGCTCACGTTCGGGAGCCAGCAACGCGGCCAGGGATACCGATGAGGATAGGGTCAGGGCATTTTCGGGGCAGACGGCCACGCAGATGTTGCAATCCAAACAGAGTTGGGGATGAAAGGTGAGGTTGAAAACCAGACCTTCCTCTATCTCCCCCCACAGGTAGTTGAGCGCGCCCGTGGGACAGAACCGGGCGCAAAGCTGACACCCTGAGCATGTAGCCGGGTCGAGAATGAGATCGCTCCAGGGGAGGGCGTCTGCATCGAGCAGGAAGGTGGGTTGGGGATGCCCCCGATTTTCGAGAGAAGCCAGATGCCTGTTGAGTTTGCGCAGGGAAGGGGGCACGTGGTAGGGCAGGCGTTGATCCACAGGCGCGCCCGGATCCAACATGGGGCGTACTTCGGCCCGGACGCTGGCTTCGTCCAGACGGGCCCGGGCCATCTTGCCCAGGCTGCGGAAGAACCCCCGCCGATCCACCGCGGGGGCCGCGCCATCCAGCACAGGCTTCACCACCACATCGGTTTCATCTTCCGGCACCTGGCTGGCCAGATGGATGGCCGGAGGGAGATCAAAACCGGCCAGAAGCTGGTTGACCGCCTGGGCATGGGCGTGGATATCGGCCTGGGCCTGCCCCAGAGGGCAGGTTGCGCAAGGCGTATCCTCCAGCCACACCATCCGCTGACCATCCCGGCTCAGTTGCAAGAGCGCTTCCACCGAAAAGGCAGCCAGGCAGCGTTGATGGCGAATAACGTAGGCGGCCCTGGCTGGCGTTTGCTGGGGCTGGGGATGCTGAGGACAGGCCAGGGCCAGGGCTTCGGCATCGGGGAGTTCATCCTGGATGCTCAGCAGCGCGGTTTCGGGCGAGGAAGCCTGCCCCCAGGCATCGGTGGGGCAGGCCGGGATGCATACCCCACACCCCACACAGGCTTCCTCATCCAGCATGGGCAAGGGCCGGGGGTCCGGAGCCAATTGGATGGCCTGGGCCGGACAATGATCCACACAAAGTTGGCATCCGGCCTGACGATGCCGGGCATTGAGGCATTGCTGGGGCTGGACCCGCGGTGGAGCAAGATGAAAGGCGAGGGACATGGGGGTGTGCATGAAGGTAAATAGGATCAGGATTAGGATTGAGGATTGTTAGGCCGAGGTTAGGCGCGAGCAGGAGTAATCAGTGATCAGCGAGTGTTCAGTGTTCAGTAGCACTCCCGTGGCCAGCCCGCAGGGCTTCGCATTCGTAGCACGGCGGTTTAGCTCCGAGCAGAAGAAACAGCGCTGCATGCCTAGCCGGAATTATCCGGCGCCGTTCTGGTGCCCAGCGACTTCATGAGGCTGTTGGCAAACCTCAAGCGGGTTGCCGGGCAATCCGGCAAAGGCGGTGATCCGGCCGTTCGGCCCCCACCCCTGCCCCTCCCCCGCAAGCGGGGGAGGGGTGATCGCCCGGAACGGAGGGGCTGCGTAAGACTCATCCCCCTGCAGAAACGGTCGGGAGGGGGTATCCTCAACGTACATCAGTAAGCCAACAGGTTCACTTCATCGCCGGGCGGGCGTGGTGGCCCCAGACCTCGGAGGTCTGCGCAGACCCTCCGAGATCTCATGCTCACCTGCCACTTGCGCCCCATTTTTCGTCGTTATGCGGTGAGCTCTCGCTCATGGTGACTGTTCCGTAAATAGAGCCTCGCGACGTCATTCCGAGGGAGCGAAGCGACCGAGGAATCTAGCGAAGCGCAAAAACCACGGCATAGCGCTCGCTTCGTTCGCTAGATGCCCTTCGATTCCTCAGGGCAGGCTTTCGCTCCCTCCGGTCGCTCAGCATGACGAACATCTGCGCAAATCAGCGCTGCGAAGCATCGGCGCAATCTGCGTTCTCTCTACCTGCCACCTGCCACCTGCCACTTGCGACTTGCCACTTGCAAACCTGCAAACTGCGTTCCTATTTTCCTCAATTGGTTGGACGCCAGCGCGGATTCTCTAGAACGGCCCGGGCCAGGGCCCGAGCCCGGTCGGCCGCGTCGCCCACATAATGGCTGGCATCCAGCAAGGTCAGGATGCGGTCAGCGGGCAACAATGAGGTGAGGGTTGGGTCCGTCGCCAGACGCTGGGCCAGGGGATTGGGCTCCCCCCGTTGCAGCGCGGCCCAGGCTGCCAGGCTGTGTTCTCGAATGACCTCATGCAGGACCTGCCGATCTCCCCCGGCTTTGACCCCTTCCATCAGCACCCGTTCGGTGGCCGCAAAGATGCCATAAGTTTGTAAATGCCGATGGATGGCCTCTTGGTTGACTTGCAGTTCTGTGACGATCCGTTGGGCCGAGCGCAGCAACTCATCCACGGCCAGGAACGCGTTGGGGATGATGACGCGGCGGTTGGCGGAATCGTCCAGGGTGCGTTCCAGCAGGTTGTGGGCCGCATTATGCCAGGCCACGGCCGGCAAGGTGGCCACGTAGCGGGCCAGGCTGTCTATTTTTTCCGCGGTGATGGGGTTGCGTTTGAAGGGCATGGCCGAGGACCCCACCTGCCGGGCCGCGAAGGGTTCGGCCAGTTCGCCAAAGAGGGGGGATTGCAAAATGCGGAGGTCAAAGGCGAAGCGGTAAAGGCTTTGGGCTAGACCGGCCAACGCGTTCAGAAGTTGCCAATCCTGTTTGCGAGGGTATGTCTGGGTGGTAATGGGGAAAGCCTCCAAATCCAGATCGGCCAGGGCCAAACGCTCCAGCTCGGCCGCGGTCATGGATTTCCCCTCCAATAACTGGGTGAAGGAGGCCGATGTCCCCACCGCGCCCTTGAAGCCCTTGCCCCTGAGCTGCCTCCGCATCCGATGCAAGACCTCCCCGTCCATCTCCAGGTCTTGCAGGGTTTGGGCCAGGCGATAGCCCAAAGTGGTGGGTTCGGCAGGCTGAAGGTGGGTGTAGCCCATGACCGGGGTTTCGGCAAAGCGGTCAACCAGGCGGGCCAGCGCGGTGATGAGTTCGGCCAGGGAGGCGAGGATGAGGTCCAGGGCCTGGCGCTGGCGCAAGACCTCGGCATTGTCCTTGATATCCATGCTGGTGGCACCGAGATGCAGGATCGAGCCACCCACCGGGCATTGTGCCGCGAAAACATGGATTTCGGCCATCACATCGTGGTGGAGCGTGCGTTCCAAAGCCAGGGCCCGCTCCAAATCCACGTCATCCATATGGGCTTCCAGGTCTGCCAGTTGGTCGGGGGTGACCAGGCCCGCCGCGGCCTGGGCCCGGGCCAGAGCCATCCACACTCGCCGCCATAAACGTCGTCGCTGGTGTTCAGAAAACACGCGGCGCATGGCTTCTCGGCCATAGCGCCACGTGAAGGGGGATTGATACCAGGTATGATTCTCTGTATCAAACTTTGGCATGGTCCCAAAGGGAGGGGGCAGGGGGATTGTTACCCATGTCTAGGCTTTCTACCCCACCACGTCTTCGCCGCCATCCACAAAGATCACACTGCCCGAAATCCACGACACCTCGGGGACAGCCAGTGCGGCGATGGTATTGGCTACATCTTCGGGCGTGGTCAAACGGCCGCCGGGATTACGGCGCTTGGTGAGCTCGATCATGGCCTCATGGCCCGGGATCTGGCGCAGCGCGGGGGTATCGGTCACCCCAGCCTGAATGCAGTTTACCAGCACCCCGTATTTCCCCAATTCCATGGCCAATTGCCGGGTGTGGGATTCCAGCGCAGCCTTGGCCGCGGAGACCGCGCCATAGCCGGGCACGACACGATGGGAACCTTCCGAAGTCATGGAAAAGATGCGGCTGCCCCGGCCCAGCAGGCCCTCTCGCCATAGGGCCTGGGTCCAATAGACCAGGGAGTGGGCCATGACTTCCAGGGTCATGTTCATGGAGGCGGGGTCGATGGCATCTTTGGGGTCCTCGGCAATGAAGGGCTTAAGGGTGCCGAAGGCCAGGGAATGCATCATCAGCCAGATGGTGGATTCGCCCGATTCGGCCAGGGCCTCTTTCATTTTCTTGATGGCTCGGGCCCGTTTGCGTTCGTTGGTGGCGTTCATGTTGAAGAAGATGGCCTTCGCGCCATTGGCCTCGATGTCGCTGATGACCTCCCGCACGCGAGGCATGGTTTGTTTCATATCCAGATGGACGCCGAAGATATTCATGCCTTTTTGGGAGAGTTTGCGGGCCGTGGCCGCGCCAAAGCCGCTGGACGAGCCCAGGATCAAAGCCCATTTGCCTTTCAGTGGGGATTCGCAGTTGCTCATAATGTCTTGTTTTCCTCCGAGAATGAAATAAGTGAGGGTATTCTAAACGTAAAACCCACGGGCAGCCAAAACGTCGCGTGGGGCGTCGGGCTATCTACACGGCTCTGAGGGTATCGAGGGCTTCCAGGACGCGCGCGACCGGGATTTCGCGTACGCAACCATGGGCCGGGAGGTCGGGCCAGTCGAATGTGCCGCAAGGGGCACAGGCCCAATGGCTGAGAATAGGGATGTGCCGGGTTGGGTCTCCCCAAGGCCCGAAGAGGATGGGGTCCGAAGGGCCGTAAAGATGGATGGTGGCCGTGCCTACGGCCACCGCGAGGTGCAAAGGGCCGCTGTCGGGCCCCAGGACCCAGGTGGCTTGGGCCAGGAGCGCGGCCAGGGTGGCAAAGCGGGTACGGCCTCCCAAGTCCACCACCCTTGGGCCCCCTGCGGTCGCGACCTGTTGGGTGAGCGCACGTTCCTGGGGCCCGCCCGTCACGACCACCCGGGCCCCTTGTTGCACCAGATGCCGGGCGACCGCTCCCCATTTGGCGGGCTCCCATAACTTGATGGCCGCGCCGGAGCCAGGGTGGATCACGGCCAGGGGACGAGGACCAAGGTCGGGGAAGAGCTGGCTCAGGAGTTGGCGAGCCTCGGCCGTGGCCGCGGGGGACAGGGCAAATTGCAAGGGATGGGCTTGCGGGTCGGGGTGCAGGGTGTCGCCTGTCAGCGCGGCCATGAGACGCATGTTGGAGACCACCGCGTGTTCTCGGGCAAGGGGGAACGCGTGGGTGAGCCAGCCCCGGGCCTGGGGGTCCTGAAAACCCACCCGCCAGGGGATTCCCGCCAACCGGGCGAGCATGGCCCCCCACCAGTGGTCAGGACGGGCAATCACCGCCACATGAAAAGCATGTTCACGCAAAATACGGGCCATGGTGCCCAGAAGGCGCCATCGTTGCACACCCCGCGCGCGCGGGCCCCGTTCAAAGCCGGGGAAGGGCAACTCCAACAGGGCATCATAGGTCCCGGCCAGGCCGGGCAACGCAGGGCGGGCCCATGGCCCTATGGCCAAGGTGATGTGGGCATGGGGGAGGCGGTTTCGTAGCCAGCGCAGAGCTGGCCCCAGAAAGAGGAGATCCCCCAAATGGTCGGGTCGTAGGACCAAAATCCGGGCATGGACCAGGGAGGCAGGCGGATGCCCTCCCTGGCCCCGATACAAAAAGGCCATGCCGCGCAAAAGCGCCGCCCGAACTCGGGCTTTGCCCGAAGGCGGCGCATGGGGATGAGGGTATGCGGGCACGGAGGACATAATGAATTTAATAGCGCAACAACGCGCCGATGTTGCCATGGTTTTTGAGAATGGCCTGGTTTTCCTTCTCCCGCACCACCTCTACATGGCCTCCCAGATCCAGGGTTTGTCCTGCCAGCAGCGAGACCACGTCCGGCACTTCTTTGAGCCGGTCACTGCCGCAATAGATGCAGACCGGGGGCGGAGCTTCGGCCAGGTCCGCGATGAGCCCTTGACAGCGACCGCATTGCCATCCTTTATGGATGAAGTCGGGCGGGAAGAAGAGGGTGTCGATGCGACCTTGCTGCCCGACCAGGGTCGTATCCGCCAGGCCTGCCACAGCGCGGCCATGACTGCGAGCAAGTTCCCCCACAAAGGCTTCCAACGCCTCCCTTTCCTCTTGTACCTCGGCCTGGTGCACCAGGGGCGCGACCTTATCTCGCACATCGTTGTAAGTCACATGCATGGACATGTTGACCGTGCCCAGGAATTTCCCCTTCAAGGATTTAGGCAGCATGCCCGCGATCTCCTGCGGGACCTCGTCCGGTCCGGCCAGAACCAGCCATTTCCATCGGGCCTTTCGGTCAATGACTTCGGTGAACTCGATCACATGGCGGAAATGCTGTCGATAGTGTTCTTCCTGCCATTGTTCATGATTGTGCGCGCCCCATCCCAGGGCCTTGGTCTTGGCCGGGGTTTCATCTACCTCCGAGATGGTATATTCGGCCGCTTCACCCATGTAGTAGACAAAGAAACGGGCCCGGCGTCTATCCACTAAAACCACCCCTGTCGGCTCATGTTCATCCAATTGGATGAGCAAAGGGGTCAGGACAGGCAAGGGGCCCCATGCCAGGAAGTCCGTAGGCGCTTCGGGCAGATGATAGATCAGGAATTTTTCGTATTTGACTTCGCGGTCCCGTTTGGGAGAAAACTTGTAAGGCGCGGCAAAGATGACCAGACCTCGCCCCATAGGGGCACGGCTGAGATTGTGCTCGATGAGTTTGCCAAGATGGGTGGTCACGGCATCAAAGAGCAGAAGCTCGTTGCGATCCGTCAAGGTCTCGCGTTGTCGGGCTACGAGGTTTTTGTAACGCAGCAACATGGGCTCTACCTGCAGCCGTTCGGGCCGGGTATCCAGGTAGAGGGTGATCATGCCCTGTTCGGATTGGAAATTTTTCAGTCCTGTGATATCTTCAGCGGTGATGAAGTCATAGCCGCGTTCGTCATCGCCGATCAGGTCCAATATCAGTTCGTCAGCTTGGATTTTTTGGATCATAAGTCTCTCCTTGCGTACAGGTGGATGGATTGTCATCAAAGTGTATGTATTCTACCCTTTTTTACTCGTGATGGCTAAGAAACACGTTAGAAGAAGGCCAGCAAAGTATTAGAAAGGCGCCGTTCATTTTTGAACCATGAAACCCGCAACCATCCTCTATCCTCACAGCTCGGATGAGCTTTACGGTTCGGATGTGGTGCTGCTGAACTTGGTCCGACGGTTGGACCGCGCGCGTTTCCGGCCCATGGTGCTTTTGCCCACGGATATCCCCTATCAGGGGGCGCTGAGCCAGGCTCTGGATGAGGCAGGGATCGCGCATCGGGCATTGGCCATGCCCGTGTTGCGCCGGCGTTATTTTTCCGCGCGAGGCATGCCTCGATTCATCCGCGATCTATGGCGTGGCCGGCAGGGAATCCCCGCGCTGGCGCGGCAGGAGGGGGTGGCGCTGATCCACAGCAATACCAGCGCGGTATGGGGCGGAGCCCTGGCCGCGTCGCGATTGGGGATCCCCCACATCTGGCATGTGCACGAACTGGTGACAGACCCCCTTTTGGTGCGTAAGCTTATCGCCTGGATGGTGAATCGATACAGCGATCGGGTCGTGGCCATCAGTCGGGCTGTGGCCGAGCACTTGTTGAAGGACGCGCCCGGCCTGGAAGGACGGATCACCGTGATCTATGATGCGGTGGATACCGAACGGTTTGCCCCCACGGTTTCGGGCCAAGCTTTGCGGCAGGCCTGGGGCGTGGGGCCAGAAGAGGTGCTGGTGGGGGTGGTGGGCCGCATCTCGGCCTGGAAGGGACAGGATTTCTTCTTGCGGGCCTTTGCCCAGGCCGTGCGGGTGGAGCCCCGCTTGCGGGCGGTGATCGTAGGGGATGTGCCCCCGGGCGAAGACTGGCGGCGGGATGCGCTCCAGCAACTGGCCCGGGAATTGGGTGTGGCCCAACGGGTGTTGTGGCCCGGGTATCATCCGGATGCCCCGCGGGTGATGGCTGCGCTGGATATCCTTGCCCTGCCTTCCATCAAGCCCGAACCTTTTGGCATGGTGGTCATCGAGGCCATGGCCACGGGCAAACCGGTGATCGCCACCGATCATGGAGGTCCTATGGAATCGGTGGTTCATGGCCAGACCGGGTTGCTGGTTTCCCCCACAGCCCCGGAGGAGATGGCGCAGGCCCTGATCCGCCTGGCCCGAGACCCCCTGTTGCGTCGCACCTGGGGCGCGCAAGGTCGGGCCCGGGCCCAGACCCTCTTCAGCTTCGACGCCCATGTGAACGCGTTTCAGGCGTTGTATGCGTCTGCTATGAAAATAGAATGATCGCTGGTTACTGAGGAATCGCCAGGCCGACGTTGGGCGAGTCGGCAAAGGTTCGTATTGCGTATTCCGTATTCCGTCCAGTCGTTACGCAATACGCAATACGGAATACGAGTCACGCCGCCCTGGCCGCGAGGCATTTTCGTCGGTATCGGCGCGGGGTGGCCCGCCGTCGGACTGCTTTGTAAATAGGATTCGGATCAGGATTAGGATTGAGGATTGTCAGGCCGAGGTTAGGCGCGAGCAGGAGTAATCAGTGATCAGTTATCAGTAATCAGTGTTCAGTAGAACCTTGCAACGTCATTCCGAGGGAGCGAAGCGACCGAGGAATCTAGCGAAGCGCAAAAAACCACGGCATGGCGCTCGCTTCGCTTGCTAGATGCTTCGCTCCCTTCGGTCGCTCAGCATGACGAATATCTGCGAAAATCTGCGTTGCGAAGCATCGGCGCAAATCTGCGTTCCCTTTTCCTCGGTATCGGCGAATCGTCGTTCGTGGCGCCTGCACGTTTTTTCAGGAAAGCCGGGCAGGTATGGTAATCTTGGGGGCTGATAGGAATGCGTTCTCTCTTCCATGCTTCTTAATTCTTTTCTGAGGTCCTCACACTTTCTATGAATCCTACGACCCTTCAACATCCTTCTTCCGAACAACGGGTTGATCGCACCTGGAAACATTATCTGGGGCTGGTTGCCCGGGGGTTTGCCATGGGCTCGGCCGATGTGGTGCCCGGTGTTTCGGGCGGCACCATGGCGTTTATCCTGGGCATTTACGCCGAGCTGATCTTCAGCATCCGGGCCATTGGCCGCCGAGAATTTTGGGATGCCCTGCTGCATCTTCGCTTGAAGGAGGCCCTTTGGGCCATCAATCTCCCCTTCTTGCTGGCCCTGGGCTCGGGCATTATTCTGGCGTTTTTGTCCTTAGCTAAGGGCCTGGAATGGATGCTGGAAAATAAGCCCGTCTACATTTGGAGTTTCTTTTTTGGGTTGGTCCTGGCTTCTATCATCACGGTAGCCCGACGAATCAAACAATGGACCGTCATCCTCCTGACGGCTCTGATCCTGGCCGCGGTGGGTGCGTATCTTTTGGTAGGGGCTGTGCCAGCTCAGACGCCCGATACTTTCCTCTACGTGTTTTTTAGCGGCGCCCTGGCCAGCACGGCCATGATCCTCCCCGGGATCTCGGGGGCCTTCATCCTGGTGCTTTTGGGCAAGTACCAGTTTGCCCTGAGCGCTGTCAATCAGCGGGACGTGCTCAGCCTGTTGGTGTTGGCCGCGGGCGCGGGCGTGGGCCTGGTCACCTTTGCCCAGGTGCTGGGATGGCTTTTCCGCAAACATCACGATCTGACCGTGGCCATTCTGACCGGCTTCATGTTAGGAAGTTTGCGCAAGCTGTGGCCATGGAAGGTGGTCGTAGAGACCATGACCGATAGCCATGGCCGGGAAATCCCTGTGGTTTTGCACAATGTGCTCCCTCCGGGCCTGACTGCGGAGGTGGGCATCGCCATCATCCTGGCTGCCATCGGTTTCGCCGCGGTCTTGCTGCTAGACCACATGGCGGTCACCATTGGTGACTGAACTGTCGCCATGAGCGAGAGCTCACCCCATAACGACGAAAATGGGAACGCAGATTTTCGCAGATGCGGCGCAGATTTCCACTGATTACTGATAACTGATCACTGATTACTCTATCTTCAAAGCAGTCGCCACGAACGGCAGTTCGCCAATACCGAAGAAAACATCTCGCGGCCAAGTTGGCGCGGGAAGCCGAGCCCGGGATGCGTAATGCGTGATGCGTAAGGCTCTCACGTTTTACGTTTCACGCATCACGCCCGTTGTCGCCTCGCCCAACGTGGGCCTGGCGATCCGCAATCCTAATCCTGATCCGAATCCTATTTACAAAGCAGTCCAACGGCGGACCAGCCCGCGCCGATACCGACGAAAATGCCTCGCGGCCAGGGCGGCGTGACTCGTATTCCGTATTGCGTATTGCGTAACGACTGGACGGAATACGGAATACGCAATACGAACCTTTGCCGCCTCGCCCAACGTCGGCCTGGCGACTCCTCAGCAACCAGCGATCATTCTATTTTCATAGCAGGAGGCGCCCCATGCATGCATCCACCAAAACAGTACTGGTGACCGGAGGTGCCAGTGGCATTGGGCTGGCTATTGCCACCCGATTTGCCCGGGAAGGTTATTCCCTGGTCATTGGTGACATCAATCAACGTGATGGCGAACGGGTCGCCCGGGACCTGCACGCGATCTTTGTGCATGGGGACTTGGCCCAACGAGCGGCATGCCGCCGCTTGGTCGATGTGGCTGTCGAAACTTATGGTCATGTGGATATTTTGGTTAACGTAGCTGGTTTTCAGCATATTGATCCCATTGATGTGTTTCCCGAAGATGTTTGGGACAAGATGCTGGCCGTGATGCTCACCGCGCCTTTTCTCCTGACTCGTTATGTCTGGCCAGGGATGCGGGCTCGCGGTTGGGGACGCATTGTCAATATCGCGTCCATTCATGGCCTGGTGGCTTCGCCCTACAAGAGCGGGTATATTTCCGCCAAACATGGCCTCATTGGCCTCACACGCACCGCCGCGTTGGAAGGGGGGCCTTTTGGAATCACGGTAAACGCCATTGCCCCAGCCTATGTGCGCACACCTTTGGTGGAACGCCAGATTGCCGATCAAGCGCGCACCCGGGGGCTTTCTGAAGAAGAAGTCATCGAAAAAGTGATGCTGGAACCCGCAGCCATCAAGCGTTTGATCGAACCGGAAGAGGTCGCGGCCATGGTGTGGTATCTCTGCTCGGAAGAGGCCCGCAATATCACCGGGTCTGTTTTCACGTTGGATGCCGGCTGGACCGCGCGATAACGACTCTCACCTCCTTCTGGATAGTCAAAAATACCCGTAACTATACACGTACCCTCTCATAGCAAGGCAAAAACCACGAAGGACACGAAGGACACCAAGGTACAAAGGGAAAGATAAACATTTTCTTCGTGTCTTTGTGGCTTTGTGCCTTCGTGGTAAAAACGTCTTGCAGAAGGAGCTGTATAGTTACAAATACCCCATGCTTTTACCCGACAAAGGTAGGAACGGAGGCTATCGTGGAATATCGAAACATGGGCCGTACAGGCCTGAAGCTTAGTGAAATCTCCTTGGGTGGATGGCTTACCTTTGGTAACGCGGTCGAAGATGATGTCGCCTTTCGCATCCTCGATGTCGCCATCGATCACGGTGTGAATTTTATCGACCTGGCCGATATTTACGCCCGAGGCAACGCAGAACGCGTGGTGGGACGCTGGCTAAAAGGGAAAAAACGCAGCGATCTGGTGATTTCCAGCAAGGTCTATTGGCCCATGAGCGACAATATCAATGACCGGGGGCTCAGTCGTAAGCATATTATGGAATCGGTGGAGGGGAGTTTGCGCCGTCTGGGGACCGATTATCTGGATATCTATTTCTGCCATCGGTACGATGAAGAAACACCCCTGGAAGAGGTGGTGCGGGCCATGACCGACCTGGTCAGCCAGGGAAAAATCCTCTATTGGGGGACCAGTGTGTGGGAAGCGGACCGCATTGAAGATGCCGTGGCTATCGCTCGAGAATGGTTGGGGTATCAGCCTTTTGTGGAGCAGCCCCGCTACAACATGCTGGACCGCCACATCGAGGATGCCATCATGCCCATGTGCGCGGAAAAGGGCCTGGGCATCGTAGTATGGAGCCCTTTGGCCCAGGGTGTGCTCACCACGAAATATCTAGACGGCATCCCCAAGCGCGCCCGGGTCCACTATTCGCAATGGATCAAGCAGGACCTGACGCCCAAAAACCTGGAACGGGTGCGGAAGCTCACAGCCCTGGCCGGAGACCTGGGGCTCACCATGGCGCAACTGGCTCTGGCCTGGATTCTGCGTCGGCCGGCGATCTCCAGCGTGATCACCGGAGCCAGCCGGCCGGAACAGATAGAGGAAAATGTTCAGGCCAGCGGCGTCAGCCTCCCTCAAGAGGCTCTGGATGAGATTGAGAGGATTCTGGGGGAGCGCTCGTGAGGCTTCGGTAGAAACAGGTCATGGCGCCCGTGTGGCAGGCCGGGCCATGGGGACGCACCAGGACCAGCAAGGCGTCCCCATCACAATCCAGATGGATGGAGACCACATCCTGGTAATGGCCGCTGGTTTCGCCTTTGTGCCACAGGCGCTGGCGGCTCCGGCTCCAGAAAACGGTTTGGCCTAACTGAAGGGTGCGGGCCAGGGCTTCCTGATTCATATAGGCCAGGGTCAGGACCTGGCCCGTATCCACATCCTGCACGATCGCGGGGATGAGAGGGGATTTGTTGAAATCAACATCTTCGACGCGGGCGATACCGGTCACCCAGCGGGTGGGATCAAAGGCTGGCATGGGGATAACCTATGACAGGGGAGCGTGTGGGGGGTGGTGTTTTTGCCAAATGACATGCTTTTGGGTACGATTAACCAGTTTGAACGTTGTCATTATCGTTATCTCTCGCCAAAAGGACAACTTCCGGGATCATGTTTTTCAAAAGCTATATTCCTGAACAAGAACGCGTCGAGGCCAATCGTAAGCTGCCCAAACTGTTGGTAGAAGGCCTGCTGTTGGGTGGCACGGGCCTGGGCGTCTTTGCCTTGATTTTTGAGATCGCGGCGGATGCCTTCAGTGTTGCGGCCTATCAGACCCTGTTGGCTATCCATGGTGCAGCGGGGTATCATATGATCGCGATCTGGGCGTTCGTGGTGCTTTCGGTGCTGCTCTATTTTGGCATCGTGCCCGCGTACAAAGCGGGGAGCTATTTGCGGCCCAATGCCGGGGGCAGTGGTCCCATGGTGGAGGCCATCGGCCCTGGCTGGCTACGATGGCTTTCCTGGGTGGGGACCAGCCTCTTCTTTGTGGACGCGGTGCTCACCATCATTATCAGCTCCATCTCGGCCGCGGATGTGACCATGTTGGTCATGCCCGAGCTGGCACCGTATCGGATTCTGTTGGCGGAGTTTTTCGCCTTTTTCATTATGGTGGTGCTGGTGCTGATGGGGCCCAAGCGGGCCGTTCCCCTTTTCCTGATCGGTGGCGGGGCCTTTACCCTTTTCACTTTGGGTGCCCTCACCCTGGTGGGGGTCGAAGCGTTGATTCATCCCGAATGGGCCTTTCTTACCGATGGCATTATCCGGCGTCTTCAGGCCGCCAATGTGGTGGAGCATGTGGTGCGCGCCCAGCAGGATATGGTCGCGCTGGGAACGGTCATCATCTTGCAACTCTTTTTCCGGTCCATGTCCAGCGCCATGCTGGGTTTTTCGGGTTACGAGGTGATCCCGGCCAGCGGTAAACATGCGGCCCGCCCCAAATGGAAAGTCATCAGTGTGGCTCTGACGCTGGCCGCCCTTTTCCTCATTGGTACGGGGGTGGCCCAACTTTACGCGGCCAATCGCTGGCAGATCCCTGCCACCGAAGGTTACAGTACCCTTCTCATCGAATATGAGATTGTGGCGACCCAGGCCATGAGCCCAGGGGTGGACCCCACACAGATTCAGGTCACCAAGGCCGATGAACTGGCGGCCGAGGCCATCTATGCCGAAGAGGCCCTGGCCAACCCCTTTGAAGGGATTTTGGGAGGGAGAATCCGTCCGCCCCAGCCTCCGCCCCCGGATCACGAACAATTCATCAAAGATGTTTCCTATGACATCGCGGTCTCCCGGGCCATCACCCAGACCCTGGCCGGGAGCGTGGGCGCCACGTTCCTTTTTGTGGCGGGGACTTTGATGGCCATCATCCTGCTCTTGGCCCAGGGGGGCGGTTATGTAGGCGGCGCGGCCGTGGCTGCCAATGCCGCGCGGCTGGGCCGTCTGCCGGGCTTTTTGCTGGATGACCGCATCGGCATCGCGATCATCTGGGGGGTCTCTGCCGTCCTCATTCCCATCATCAAGCAAGTGGTCGTGGTAGAAAGCTACTATGCCTTCGGCTTTGTCAGCGCGTTTATCATCACCAGTACCGCGGTATTTTTTGTGCGGAATGATGTGCTGGAAAAGAAAGGCATCCGGCCCGGTTCGGCCGAGGCCCGCACCCTGCGCTTTGCCGGGGCCCGAGGGATGTTTGCCAGCTACCTGATGGGCGCGGTCTTGGTGGTGGAAAAGACCCACGCCCTCTATGCAGTGGCACTCGCGGGCGCGGCGATCACCGTGTTCCAAATCCTGGTGGCCAATGGAGGATTTAAGAAACAGGATGTGCGCAAACTCATCGATGTGATTGTTTCTCAGACGGATCGCTTCAAACCCCATTCAGGCATCGAACGGGCTATCGAACAGGCACGCCAGCGAGGCATTGCCGACGCCCTGGAAGACCTCCATCATGAAGGGCGTCTGGTCAAATTCAATGTGGACTTTTGGCGGGTGCAAAGGCTGGTGGCTTATCTCTATAACCTGGATCCGAAGGTTTTCGATAAAGGGGAACATGAGGACGAACGGATTGAGGAACCCAATCTCATCCTGGCCGAAGCGTATGAACGAGCTTATGCCCAAAAGGAACAGATTCTAAAACGGATCGAACGATACTCCCACTTTGGGATTTTCATGTTCATCCATAATTACCATGTCAACTGGATCGCTCCCGAAACGGGCCGCTCCGCGGAAACGGTCCAGCAGGCCATGATTCACATCCTCTTCCCCCTGACCCCGCCCGAAGAAATCTGGGCCGAATATCAGGCTTTTAAGCCGGTTCGCCAGCCCGAGGAGATATGGCAATTCAGCCGACAACGCTATTTATGGGCAAAGGATCAATGGCCCAACCTGTCGGACCGCATTACCACCATCTGGACCTTGCAGGATTTTGGTCTTTTGCCTAAGGATATTTCTTTTGATATGGTGGTTACCGTGGCCAATGGGAAAGAATTTCGGCGGATTCATGTGCATGCCACCGCTCCTAGAGGAGAACAAAGGACCATGGTGGAAAGGGATGAGGCCTCGCCCTCGGGAGAAGAAGATCTCCCATTCTCAGAGGAGTCGTCATGAGCGATGGCTCACCGCATAACGATGAAAATAGGACGCAGGTTGCAGGTTTGCAAGTGGCAAGTGGCTGGTGGTCACGGTGTGCGTCTCAGACATTTGGCGTGGTTTAGCCGAGCGAAGTGGCGTCCACCACGCCCGCCCGGCGATGAAGTCGCCGGGCTATAAAACGGCGCCGGATGAATCCGGCTAGCCCCGCAACTGATTACTGATGACTGATCACTGATGACTCGTGCTCGCGCCTGACCTCGGCCTAACAATCCTCAATCCTAATCCTGATCCTATTTACGGAACAGTCACCATGAGCGAGAGCTCACCACATAACGATGAAAATAGGGACGCAGATGTTCGTCATGCTGAGCGACCGAAGGGAGCGAAGCATCTAGCGAGCGAAGCGAGCGCCATGCCGTGGTTTTTGCGCTTCGCTAGATTCCTCGGTCGCTTCGCTCCCTCGGAATGACGTCGCGAGGCTCTATTTACGGAACAGACCGATTTCCATGACTTCCCAGCAAGCGCATGATGTCGTGGGATGGCTGAAGACCCCCGAAGCCACCCTGGATCAATGCATCAAATGCAATATCTGTGTCAGCTACTGCCCGGTAGCCCAGGTCACCGATCTTTTCCCGGGCCCTAAGTATGCTGGACCTCAGGCCCAACGTTTTCGCGCGGATGGACAACCTTCCCCTGATTGGTCGGTGGACTATTGTTCGGGATGTCGGGTCTGTAACGAGGTGTGCCCGAATGATGTCTCCATCATGGAGATGAACGCACGGGCCCGCGCGGCCCTGGTGGAAGAGCAGGGTATGCCTCTGCGCAACCGACTTCTGGGCCGCAACGAGCTTTTGGGGAAAATCGGCAGCCACGCGCCCCGCCTGGCCAATCTCGCCCTCCACAATCCCCTCAGTCGCCAGGCCGCGGATTGGTTTTTTGGCATTGCCAAAGAAGCCCCCCTGCCCCGCTGGAGCGAAACGGGCACGTTTCTGGATTGGTGGCAAGCTTATGCTCCTTATCGATTGCGCTCAGAAAAGAAGGTGGTGTACTTTTATGGCTGTGCCACCCAGCATTACGAGCCTTTCATTGGCATGGCCGCGGTGGCCGTGCTGGAGCACATGGGCTATGAGGTCCTGATCCCTCCCCAAAATTGCTGCGGCCTGCCCATGCTCAGCAACGGGGAATTCAAAGCAGCCGGCAAACTCTATGACCAAAACGTGGACAAGCTGGGACCCTATGCCCAACAGGGATACGACATCGTAGGAACCAGCACCAGTTGTACCCTGACGCTAAAAGAAGAAGCCCCTCATTTGCTGGACCGTAGGGACCCCCAGGCCCAAACGCTCTCTCATGCGGTGTGGGATATTTTCGAATGGATACGAGAGCATGAGGAGGAGCTCCCCAGGGATTTCGTGCCCATGGAAGGGGTGATTCCTTATCATCAACCCTGTCAATATCGAGCGCATCGGGTGGGAAGGCCCGCGGCCGACGTGCTGGCGATGATCCCCGGGGTAGAGGTACACGAAAGCCATGCCCGCTGCTGTGGCATCGCGGGGACGTATGGCTATAAAAAAGAAAAATACGACATTGCCATGGCGGTAGGCCAGGAATTATTTACCTTCATCCTGGAAGAGGAGGCGCATCATCACACTTCCTTCAATGCCTGCGATTCTGAAACCTGCCGTTGGCAGATCGAACACGGCTCCGGACAAGCCAGCCGACATCCTATCGAGGTCCTGGCCGCGGCCTATGGGCTTTATGATCTGGAGGCCAGGGTGTTGGTGTGAACTGGGGTAAAGTAATCAGTGTTCAGTTATCAGTGACACCGCGAACATCTGCTCTCGCTCGGGTCCCACAGACACGTACGCGATGGGGGTGCCGGCCAGTTCGCTGATGCGTTGCAAGTAAGCCTGCGCGGCCGCAGGGAGGTCCTCCCACCTACGGACATGGCGGGTATCGGTCATCCAGCCGGGCATGGTTTCGTAGATGGGGTCTACCTGATAAAGCGCGGGGGTATCGGGCATACGGTCCGAAATCACCTGGCCCGAAGGCAAACGGTACCCCACACAGATTTTCAATTCGGGGAAGGTATCCAGCACATCCAGCTTGGTCACCGCCAGGCCGGTCATACCGTTGAGCCAGGCCGCGTAACGGATGGCCACACCATCGAACCAACCGCAACGCCGGGGCCGGCCTGTGGTGGCGCCATATTCCCCGCCCTGTTCTCGTAATCGCTCCCCCAGCTCGTCATGAAGTTCGGTGGGAAAGGGCCCGGCCCCCACCGCGGTGCTGTAGGCTTTCACCACGCCGATCACCCGAGTGACCGAGCCCGCGGGCAGGCCCGCGCCCACAGGCGCGTAGGCCGCGGTAGGGTTGCTGCTGGTCACAAAAGGATAGATCCCCCAATCCAGGTCCCGCATGACCCCCAACTGTCCTTCCAGCAGGATCGACGCCCCCTGGGCCAGGGCCTGGCGCAGCATGGGCGTGGTATCGATGATGCGGTCGGCCAAAGCCTCGCGAAAAGTCATAAGCTGCTCGTACAAGACCTGGCCATCCACCGGCTCGCCCCCAAAAAGCTGCAACTTGCGATTCACCGTGCGCAATGCATGGTCCAGCCGCGCCTCCAACCAGTCGGGATAAAGCAGGTCGCCCATACGCAATCCCGAGCGCGCGGCCTTATCGGCATAAGCCGGGCCAATGCCCCGTTTGGTGGTCCCGATGCTATCCCGGCCTCGGACTTGTTCTTCCAACGCGTCCAGCCGGCGATGATAGGGCATCACCATCTGCGCCCGGGCACTGATCCACAGGCGGTCCAAACTGACGCCCGCGGCCTGCAATTGGGCCATCTCGTCCAGCAAAGCCGCGGGGTTCACCACGCAGCCTGTGCCAATGATGTTGTGGGTGGATGGATTGAAGATGCCGCTGGGAATAAGGTGCAAGGCATGCTTGCCGAATCGATTGATCACGGTATGACCGGCGTTATCCCCGCCCTGAAAACGGATGACCACATCCGCTTTTTGAGCCAGATAATCGATCACACGGCCTTTTCCTTCATCGCCCCATTGGGCGCCGACAATGGCGGTAACGGACATAAGGGGAAACCTCGGGAATGGTATAATGTGCCGGAAATAGGATTAGGATTAGGATTGAGGATTGTCAGGCCCGCGGTGAGCAGTAAGCAGTGTTCAGTGTTCAGTGTTCAGTGTTCAGTAATGTGTGGTGAGCCATCGCTCATGGCGACTGCGTCACCGGCGTTCCATTTTAACATACCTTATTCCCTGCAAGGATAATGACTTCCATCCCTTCTGTCCTGTATCGCTTCTTGCTGGCCCACAACACCCTCACCCTGGCCACCGTGGATGAATCAGGGCGGCCCCATGCCGCGGCCCTTTTCTACGCGGTGGCCGAAGACCTGCGTCTGGTCTTTTTCTCCCATCCCCACACCCAGCACGCCCGCCACATCGGCCAGGGGGCCTGGGTGGCGCTGACCATCCAGGATGATGGGCAATCCTGGCAGGCCATCACT
This sequence comes from Anaerolineae bacterium, assembly GCA_027002405.1. GTDB lineage: Bacteria > Chloroflexota > Anaerolineae > J102 > J102 > M2005. The sequence goes on from JALWZT010000233.1 coordinate 45,892, forward strand.
GGGGTGCAGATCCATGGCTTTGCCCGGCCCGGCGGCCCCGATGCCAGGGGCCTCTACCTGGCTCGCTTCCCTTTCATTGCTCGGGCCGAGGTGCTGACTCAAGCCGTGACGCGGGCCCGGGTCTACGAAATCCTCCCCACCTGGGCCCGGCTGATCGACAACCGCCTGGGGTTTGGACATAAGCAGGAATGGCGCTTTCAGATCACCTTGTAATGAGAGCCCTCTTCGGTTTTTTCCACCAAAATGCGCACGGGGAATTGATCCTTGAGCTCCTCGATGTGGGTAATCACCAGGATCAGGGCGAATTCATCCTGAATCATGCGCAAGGCCCCCACCAGGTTCTCCCGGCCCTGGACGTCCTGGGTGCCGAATCCTTCATCGATGAAGAGGGTTTGCAGCGAGGCGCCGGCGCGGCGGGCCAGCAGCCGACTCAACGCCACCCGCAAGGCCAGGTCCACCCGAAAAGCTTCCCCTCCAGAGAAAAGCTCGTAGGGTCTGGAGCCCAGCTCGTCCGAAATAATGATATCCAAAACCTCTTGCATACCCCCGGACTTCTTTTGGCGTCGGGTTTCCAGGCGCACGTTCATGCTGTGGTTGCTCAGGCGATGCAATAGCCGATTGGCCTCCCCCTCCAGCTCGGGCAAGACATCCTCGATAAGCATGGCCTGAAGGCCCTTTTTGCCGAACGCACTTTCCAGCATGGTGTAGCGATGAAGCTGAGCCCGAAGCTGAGCCGTTTCTTTTTTCAGAGCCTGGTATTGTTTGCGCACGCCGGAAAGGGCATGGAGGCGCTGTCGGGCCGCGCCCAGGTGTTCGCGAGCCTGCTCCCAGACGCGATGGGCTTCCTCCGCGGCCTGGTGGGCTTCTTCCCAGGCCCGTTGAGCCTGAGGCAATCCTTGCAAAGCCTGCTTCAATTGGGCCAATTCGGCCTGTTCTTCCTGCAAGGCCGCTTCTTCATCCTGCCACCGGGCCTGAATCCGGGCCAGCGCGGCTTCTTCCTGGGGTAATCGTTTTTCCGCGTCCTGCACTCGTCGCCATTGTTCCGCTGCGTCCTGCAACGCGGCCTTTTGGGTCCGGGCCCGATCATGGGCCTGGGGATCATAAGCTAATGCGGCCAATTGGGCCTGCAATGCCTCGATTTGCGTTTGCAATGCCGGTTCTGGCCCTTCTTGCAAACGACGTTGCAGCGCGGCCACCTCTTTTTCCCATTGGGGCAGGGCCTGGGCCAGGCGTTGCGCTTCGGCCCATTGGTGTTCCAACTGGGCCAAATAACGTCGGCGAGCAGGCAGATCCCGCAAAAGCGGCTCGGTCGCGCGGCGGGCTTGCTCCAATTGGGCTTGCTCTTGCGCCAGTGCGTCCAAAACCCCTTGCAGGGCCTCCATCTGCGCGGCCAGGGGGACCTCTGCTTGCTCATATTCCTGCAAACGGGATTCCAGTTGTGCGAGCTGGCGTTGGAGGCCGGGGAGGCGTTTCAAGTCGAACTGGGCGTGCTCGTGGGCCTTGCGCAGGTTTTTTTCTTCCTTTTGCAAAGCTTTCAGACGATCGTTACCTTCCGCGTAGGCCTGCTGCAACGCCTCCAATTGCTGATCATATTCCCGAAGCACATGAGCCCGTCCATCTTCCCCCAAGGGACGGTGACACACCGGGCAACTCTCGGTTTCCCCTTCTTCCAGCAGGGCGCGGCGGGACCGGAGCTCTGCCATTTCCTTCTTCAGTCGGGCGAGGTCTTGCTTTTGTTGTTGAATCCAGGCTTTGAGCTCTGCCAGGCGCCGCACACGCGCTTCATCCTCCTGTTTGAGCGCCTCCAGCTCCGCCACCTTGGGGAGCAATGCCTCCCGTTTGGCTTCCAATTGGGGGAGCGCGTCCAGTTGTTTTTGCAGGCGGGTTTGGGCTTGTTTTTTTTCTGCGTACGCGGCGCGCAGCGCGGCCAGCCGCTGCAGCCTTTGTTGCTGTTCCTGTTCCAGTTGGGTGAGTCGCTCCACCTCCTGGCGCAGGGCCTCAAGCTGTTCGGCCAGCGATGTCAATGCCTCCTGGGCTTCTCGGGCCTGGGTAAACTGTTGCATGGCCAGGACCAGCTTCTTTTCCAGGTCCGCCCGGGCCCGGGCCACAGCCCGTTCCAATTGTTGGAGCTTTTGTTCCAAAGGACGCCGCTCAGCCAAAATCTGATTCCAGCGAGCCTCCTGAGCCTGGACTTCTAAAAAGGTCTGGTATTGTTGGGCCAGGGTCTCCTTTTGGGCCAATTGCGCGCGTAACTCTTCCACAATCTGTGCGAGCCGCTGGCGTTCCATCTCGGTGCGTTGATGATCCTTTTGCAGACGCTCCAAACGCGCGGTCAGTTTCTGATAGGTGTCTTTTTGATGTTCCAGAGCCTGCAATGCCATCCGGGCTTCGGATTCCTGGCGTCGGCGCTCGCTGGCTTGCAGGCGGGCCTGGGTTTCTCGAACCTGGGCCCGTTTCACTTCCTCTTCATACGCGGCTTCCTGCTCCAACTCCTCTTCCATCTCTTGCAAACGTCCGGCCAGATGGTCCACCTCCCGCTGCACAGCCTTGGCCAGATCTCGGGCCCGGCGGGCATACTGCTCGTATTGGGCCAGATTGAGCACTCGCCCCAGGATTTCCTTGCGTTTGGCTGGCGTGGCCCGGCTGAACGCGTCCGCTTCGCCCTGTTTCAGAAACGCGGTATGGATAAAGGTGTCATAATCCATGCGCAACAGGGCTTCGATCCGCCGTTGGGTGGCTCGTAGGCTGGGCTCTGTCAAAGATTGCCAGCGTTCGCCTTCCTCGTCCCAGATGGAGAACTCCAGGGAGGTTTTCCCAGAACGGCGGTGATACTTGCGCGTCACCCCATACCGCTGCCCAGCCAGCAGAAATTCAAAGAGGACCTGCATGGAGTCGGCACCCAGAAACACAAGCTCATCATTTCGGGCCCGGGCCCGACCCCACAACGCCCAGGTCATCGCGTCCAAAAGTGCGGATTTCCCATGGCCGTTCGCGCCGATCAGCGCGGCCAGATGCATGTTCGAAAAATCCAACGGCTGAGAAGGACGCCGGTAACTGAGAAAGTTTTGCAGGCTGAGTTTATAGGGTATCATGGGAAGTCACCATGAGCGATAGCTCACTGTATCACGACGAAAATAGAACGCAAGTGGCAGGTGGCAAGTGCGCATGAGACCTCGGAGGTCTGCGCAGACCCTCCGAGGTCTGGGGCCACCACGCCCGCCCGGCGATGAAGTGAACTTGTTGGCAAACCTCAAGCCGGTTGCCGGGCAATCCGGCAGGGGCGGTGATCCGGCCGTTCGGCCCCCACCCCCTGCCCCTCCCCCGCTTGCGGGGGAGGGGTGATCGCCCGGAACGGAGG
>JALWZT010000234.1 GCA_027002405.1 Anaerolineae bacterium
CCGTATTCCGTCCAGTCGTTACGCAATACGCAATACGGAATACGAGTCACGCCGCCCTGGCCGCAAGGCATTTTCGTCGGTATCGGCGCGGGGTGGCCCGCCGTCGGACTGCTTTGAAAATAGAGCCTCGCAACGTCATTCCGAGGGAGCGAAGCGACCGAGGAATCTAGCGAAGCGCAAAAACCACGGCATGGCGCTCGCTTCGCTCGCTAGATGCTTCGCTCCCTTCGGTCGCTAAGCATGACGAATATCTGCGAAAATCTGCGCTGCGGAGCATCTGCGTCAATCTGCGTTCTCTCCACCTGCCACTTGCCACTTGCGTCCCATTTTCATCGTTATGCGGTGAGCCATCGCTCATATTGAAATCAAGGCCCAGCCTCGGGTGCGGAGACGCCAAAAACCCGGTGTCCGAAAATGCCTTCCGTTGCGAGGGTCGCTTGGATAGCCCTTCTGGCTCATGTTATACTTAAAAAACCCCATGCCCGCGAAAGCCTTTAAGCTCCGCTGCCGTTTTTGTAATCAGCCGGTGGACTGGCCTCCTCAGCAACCCCGCTGTCCCCGGCCCACCTGCCGCGGGCCTTTACAACCCAAACGCAACATCGTCTTCGATGCCCACCTCATCGAACCCACCGTGCCAGACATGTGGCGGTATCGGCACCTCCTGCCCCCCCTCCCCGATAACCCCATCAGCCTGGGAGAAGGTTGGACACCGCTGCTTCCCCTGGTTCCCTGGTCTAATCAGTTCATTTATGTCAAAAACGAAACCTTGAACCCGACGGGTAGTTTCAAAGACCGGGGCGCGGCCCTCCTGATCAACACGGTGCAAGGGGAAGAGACCCTGGTCATCGACGACTCCTCGGGCAACGCGGGGGCCGCTTTGGCCGCTTACGCCGCGCGGTCGGGCCATCCCGCCCATATCTTCGTACCCGCCTCCGCGCCGGAAGCCAAAAAAGCGCAAATCCGCCGTTATGGCGCCACCCTGGTTCCCGTCGAAGGGGATCGCGACCAGGTGGCTCAAGCCGCGGATGCCTTTGCCCAAAACCCCGGTGTCTTCTACGCGAGCCATGTGTGGCATCCGGGCTATGCCCTGGCCATGCAGACCATTGCCTGGGAAATCTGGGAACAGCTTGGGCGGCGGGCCCCGGAATGGGTGGTCTTGCCCGCGGGCAATGGGAGTCTGTTGCGCGGGGTGCGATGGGGCTTCCGTTCGTTGCAAAAAGCCCGCTACATCCGCGAACTCCCCCGGCTGATCGCGGTTCAGGCCGAACATTGCGCGCCTTTGGCCGCTTTCCTGGCCGGGACCTATCAACCGGGTCGTTTTCAGGCGCGCCCCACCCTCGCGGATGGCGTGGCCGTGCCCAACCCGCCCCTCATCGAGGCCATGGCGGCCGCGGTCCGCAAAACCCGAGGTCGTGTCATAGCCATCCCCGAAGCAGAAATCCTTCAAGCTCAAAGCCAGCTGGCCCGGCAAGGTTTCTTCGTCGAGCCCACCGCAGCGCTCCCCTACGCGGCCCTTCCTTATCTCCAACGCTACCTCTCCCCCGACGATACCGTCGTTTTGATTCTAACAGGTCATGGATTCAAATCTCCTTGAAAACCCTTACCAGATAGCCCGGGCATTCCAACAGCGCCTGGGACTCCATTTTTCTGACCAAAGCCTCATTCTGCGAGCTCTGACCCACCGTTCCTCAGTCAACGAACATCCCTTCCTGGTAGGGGATAACGAACGTCTGGAGTTTTTAGGGGACGCGGTGATCGGGTTCATCGCCGCGGATTTTCTTTATCATCGCTTCCCCGAAGAGCGAGAAGGGTCCCTGACAGCCATGCGCTCCTTTTTGGTGCGCAAGGAAACCCTGGCCAGGTTTGCACGCCACATCGATTTGGGATCTGCGATTATCATGGGGCGGGGAGAAGCTGAAAGTGGAGGACGGGAACGGGATTCGGTCCTCTCATCAACCTTCGAGGCCCTGGTGGGCGCGCTCTATTTGGACCAGGGGATCCGCGCCACTCGCGAATTCCTGCTGCCCTTTTTCCGGCCCGAACTGGAGCATATCCAGTCGGACCAGCTTACCAAAGATGCCAAAAGCCGTTTTCAGGAATGGGCCCAGGCTGAACTGAAAAAGACCCCCACCTACGTCACGGTCGATGCCAGTGGCCCGGACCATGACCGTCAATTCACCATCGAAGTGAGAATCGATGATGTGGCCTACGGTGTGGGGGTAGGGCGCAGCAAACAGCAGGCAGCCCAGGCCGCGGCCCAGGACGCGTTGGCCAGGGTTCACAGAACATAACGGCCCCTTTCTTATGATCCGAATCGCCCTTCTTGGCCATTTCCCGGTAGGGGATGCTCCCCCCGCAGGGGGTGTGCAAAGCGTTATCGCCAACCTGCGGGATGCTTTGGCCCGCAGGGAGGATGTGGAACTTCATCTGGTGCAATATCGACGGGGCATCCCCCAGGGACGGGTGTTTCGCGAGGGATGGACCGAGTATCATATCCGAGCTGCCGAAACCCGTCTCATTCCCAACATGCTTTCCACTGCGCGGCGATTGCGCCCGGTGCTGGCACAGATCCAGCCCCAGGTGGTGTCGACCCATCAACCCGCTTACGCGGTGGCCACCCTGGCCATGGGCTTGCCCACGTTGCACACCCTGCATGGCTTCCCGGCCCGGGAATTTTGGGTGCGCCGTGGCGGGTTCACCCGCGCGGCCATGTTGTTGGAGGCCTGGTACGAATGGCGGATGCTGCGTCGGGTCCGTCATTTGGTGGCGATTTCGGATCAAGTCGTTGCCCGCTACCGGCACCGTACCCGCGCTCGATTTCATCGCATCGACAACCCCGTGGCGCCCCTCTTTTTTCAGCCGGGGCCGCCTCCGGATCCCGACCATCTCCTGCTGGTGGGGAACCTGACCCCTGTCAAGGGCATTGATGTGGCCATCCGGGTGATGCAACATCTGCGGAGCGCATTTCCCCATCTTTCCCTCACCATTGTGGGGCGAGAACCGGACCCCACCTATGCGGCGCACGTTCGGGCCATGGCCCGGCCTTTGGGGGATGCCGTGCGTTTCTATGGCCCGGCCAGCCCCCAGACCATCAAAACCCTCCTCGATGGTTCCCTGGCCCTGCTGCTCACATCCAACCAGGAGCATGCGCCCATGATTGTGGCAGAGGCCATGGCCGCCGCGCGGCCCGTGGTGGCGACCCGGGTGGGCGCCCTGCCCGATATGATCCGGCCCGGAGAGACCGGGGAACTGGCCCCGGTGGGGGATGCCATGGCCCTGGCCCAAGCTCTGGCCCGTTTGCGCCAAAACCCTGCCGAGGCGCTGGCGATGGGGCAGCGGGCCGCGGACCGGGCCCGCTGGCGGCATCATCCCGACGCGGTGGCCCAGGCCTACTTGCGGGCCATGCGCCTGGTGCGCGACCTGTCATGATCCGACTTCGTAAAGTAGGTACCATGAGCAATAGCTCACCGCGTAACGATGAAAACGGGAACGCAGATTTACGCAGATGCGACACAGATTTCCACTGATTACTGATGACTGATCACTGATCACTGAATTACTTCTGCTCGCGCCTAACTTCGGCCTAACGATCCTCAATCCTAATCCTGATCCTATTTTCTCTCATTATCTCTCTCATCCCAATCTGGAGGCGAAGATGAATTACGGTGATATCCTCATCAACACCTTTAAGTTGCTTTGGAAGGAGAAAAAACTCTGGGTGATCGCGGCTATCGGGGCGCTGATTTACAGCGTGCTTTTGGCCCTCTATATGGGCGGCCTGCTGGGTTTTCAGATGACGACCACGACGCTCTTATCCCAATGGAATGAGGCCACGGCGAAGCGGTTCCTGGCCGGATCCCTGATCATGATGATTCTGATGGGGATCATGGGCCTGGTGGGTTATGTGGTGAACCTGATCGCCCGGGCCGGGGTCACCGAAGAGGCCCATTTGGCTTTGCAGGAGGAGTCGGTGGATATCGGTCGGGGTTTGCGTCGTGGCTTGCGCAAAGCCCCCACGTTTTTCGTGATCGACTTGATTTGGAGCCTGCCTATCCTGCTGGTGGGCACTTTCATCACGATAGTGGGGATTGGCGGCATGGCCGGCATCATGGCCTATGCCCAGGAGGGCAGGGAGTTTCCATTTTTGAGTTTTATGGGTGGGATGTTCGCTTTCGTGGGGGGCTTACTCTGCCTTTCCTTTCTTTATGGGATCATCAAAGGGATTTTTGCGCCCTTGATGTACCAGGCCGCGGTGAAGGAAGGTTTGGGCCCGTGGGATGCCATGCGTCGAGGATGGGACCTGGCCCGTTCCCATCTGGCGTCCATGTTGTTCCTATGGCTGTTGCTGTTTGCCGTCCAGTTGGCCGTCAGCATGGTCTTCCGCGTGCTCACCATGCCCTTCTCCCTGTTTTTTATGAACGTGTGGATGGGGACAACGTTCAGCAGTTCAGGTCCACCTTCGGTACACCTCAGCCCCGGATGGGTGTTTGTTGGCGTCCTTACCGGCATCTTTTGGGGGGTGTTCATGTGGCTATGGATGAGTTTTTACCAGGCCCTTTATTACACCTATTACGCCCGGGTGTACCAGGTCTTGAACACCTCCGAGGGATGAGAGGAAGCCGTCCGGGGACTTAGCCTACATTTCGCACCTTGATAACCGAATAAGGAGACAAAGATGATGAAGATGCTCCTTTATGGTAAGATATGAGGTATAAAACCCTCAATCACCTTCCGGAGCACCTTCTCATGTATTCTG
>JALWZT010000235.1 GCA_027002405.1 Anaerolineae bacterium
CTTCGGCCACGGTGGCCTCCGCCGGCGCGGCGGGCGCTTCCGCTTGTTGTCCACCGCAACTGGCCAGAATGAGCGCCATCATGAGCATGGCAAAGACAATAAGGATATTTTTTGTTTTCATTGTAGCTTGCTCCTCCTTGCAAGATGAAATGATAGTGAGAGGTGGGATATGCCATTTATGGAATACATTGTCGAAAAATTTTTAATTTCCCTCTTATTTTATAAGGAAAGGTTATTTTTTGGATATGATCAAAGTCATTATTGTTTATTGTCGCTTATTATGAAACTTGCTTATAAACACTTATATGTTTCAGACCCTTAGAACACATGGAATATGGGGGTGATTCGTCGCGATTCCATGGAGGGTTGGGCGGGCTATGGGGCATTGTCGGCCCCGAGGGGAGCCCCACCCTTGAGCGACAAAGAAGACCGGCCTCGCGCGAGGCCGGTCGGAGATCGCGTCGATGTATCATCTGCCTTTAGCAAGGGCGCTAGAGGACCGCCAGATCGCCGCCCTCGTCATCCATCACCTCTTCGTAGCCGGTGATCATCGCTTTGATGTTTTCGAAGACGGTGTGCCCGGTGGTGGTCATGTAGACGTGAACGATGAAGAAGGTAACCAACAGGAAGGCGCCCACAGTATGCAGGAAGGCCAGCCATTCCAGGGGGATGGGAAACACGACTCGCACTTGATCGTAAAAGATCATCATCAAGCCCGTGGTAGCCATGATCGGGAAGATCAAGATAAGGAAGGCCAGATAGGTGATGCGTTGCAAGGGGTTCAGCTTAATGCGAGTGGTTTTTTCATAGGGATGGGGCTCTCCCCGAAAGATACCTACGGTGTAATAGCGGATCTGCTTGCTGATCTTCTGGCGAGTGGGTAGATATTGCTTCCATTGTCCAGTAGTGAAGTGCCAGAAGACCGCGAAGATGAACAAGACGACCAGGGCCCATCCCAAGAGACGATGGATTTTATAGGCTTCTTCGAAGGTTTGCAGGCGGTAGACGCCGTGGACGCAAAAGCCGGTAAAACCCAGGGAGATGATCAAGATGGCTTGGCTCCAGTGCCAAAGCCGTTCAAATCTTGTGTAGATCTTGGCTTTCTTTTTGGTCATCATAGCCTCCTTCGGCCGCGGCGCATGGGCGAGGCCGCGTCAATGAGCATTGCGTTTGTGGGAGATCAAGCGGAGCAGGGCATGGACAAAGACGCCTATCAACGCGACCAGGGCCAATCCCCAGCCCAGGGCATCGACCCAGGGGAAGCGGTCCTGCCCGGGCACATAGATGCCCGCAACTTGAGTCAGGCGGCCTCCCGGAGAGTGACAATCATCGCAGTGCAGAGATTGCTCCCCCGGAGCGACCATGTGGGTCTGGGGCCAATACATCTCCGTCTTCACCCATTCATACTTGCCGCTGTAAGGAAGCCCCGCGGTTTCCATGCCCACCTTGAATGCCTCATCCCAATTGAAACCCTTCCAATAGGCGCTTTTATCTTCCTTATTGAAAGGAAACAGATGAGGAACCAGGAGTTGCTTGGTTTCGGGATCATAGCCCTGTTTACCCCGGAAGACTTTGAAGGGATAGATGCGGGAATTGGGATCATCGGGGCCGCCAGAGATCTGATTGATGACGATGACCCCCTCTTCATTGGGCTCCACTTTCTCCCCCACAGCCACATAATCGGTCTGCCCATTGAACCATCGATATTCGGGCGTGACATTCTTTTCCCACTTTTCTGTGCCCTTCTTGAAGTTATATGTGGTCCAGCCATGCTCATCCTTTTCCACGCCCCGTTTTTTATCGCCCGCGGTAGACCAATCCCAGAACATCAGCGTAGGTTTGTCGCCTCGGGCAAATTCGGGGATGTGGCAGGTCTGGCAAGCCAGGGTGTCGATATGGTCGTTGAGCTTCTGCTTGGTGTGGGGCTTCAACCCATGACAGGATTCACAGGTGGTGGGATTGCCGTCGCTTTCGGGCAGGTCTTTGCCGTGAGCGTCCTTGACAGACATGGCGTAGCGACTGCCCGGGATTTGATGGGCCTCGGTCTTGTGGCAATCCGCGCAAACCATGTTCTCGCCGTCGGGTGACATATGCACATCGACTTCCTTAGGTGGATTCACCAGGGTGCTGTCTAGGTCCCCATGTTTGGTGCCATCTCCCCCACCGCCATTGAAGTGGCAGGCGCCACAGTTGGCCCGGCTGGCCGCGCCCACGGTCTGGGCGATCTCGCTCAAATCCACTGGCTCCCAAATCTTCCCACTGCCGGGAGGGAACTCCTTGGGCTCATAGGCGGGATGCCCCGCGCCGGCCGGGAATTTCTTGTATTTCCCCGTGGTGTCATGACACACCAAGCAATCGATGTTCTCTACTTTGCTGAAATCGAAGGAGGAGTCTTTCCAACCGTAACCGGCGTGACAACTGGTGCAACGAGCCTCGTTGCTGGTGATGCTGATTCAGAAATTGTTGATGACACCCTTCTTTCCCCATACTTCACCGCTGGCCGGATCTTTATATTCCCATGTCCAATGGATGTTCGCCATCACCTGCTCCGGCGCTAGATTGTGGCATTCCAGACAGGCTTGAGTGACTTCAGGTGCGGTCTGAAATGGTCTTTTCAGAGCATCGAATTGGGAGTGATCCGCGGTGGTGACGGGCACATCCTTGGGCGCAGGCGGGGCCGATGCCTCGGGGGCGGGTGCCGGCGCAGCATTGCAGGCGACCAGCAACACCGCCAGGATGGGGGTGAGAAGAAGCAGCCAGATTCTATGATGCTTCATTGGACGCGCTCCTTTGCAATGTGAGAGAGGGTTGATAAGAGAAATTTAACTAAACTCATCAGACATTAAGGTTGTATTCCAGTTTATAAGAAAATTTTATTGTAATTGTATGATCTATGTCATTGTAGTTAATCGAAACTTATTATTATAATTCTTTACAAACACTTATATAAGAAAATGTTCTTTGCCTTTCTTTCAGAGGAGGCTTTTGATGCTCGACTGGCATGATCTCCAGGTCTTCGTCGTGGCGGCGGAGGTGGAGAATTTCTCTGTGGCTGCGCAGGAGTTGCATCTCAGCCAGCCTGCAGTCACGCAACGCATCCGCTCCCTGGAAAAGCATTTGGGCGTCAAGTTGTTTGAACGACAGGGGCGGCGGGTGCGTTTGAGTGAAACGGGCGCTTATCTGTTGCCCATGGCCAAAGACCTCTTGCGGCGGAGCAATCGTCTGGAGGAGATGATGCATTCGTTACGAGGGGAAGTGGTCGGGCATTTGGTCGTGGGCTGTTCTACCACCACAGGAAAGTATCTGCTGCCCCCCCTGATGGCCCGGTTCATCGAGCGGTATCCGGGTGTTCAAGCTACGGTGCGGGTGGGCTCCCGCAACCGCGTGTTGGAGCTGTTGGTTTCTCGCGAGGTCAATCTGGCTTTCGCCAGCGCCCTCATCCCCCGCCGCGAGATTCGCTATCATCGCTTTATCGATGACGAGGTTGTGCTCATTGCTCCCCACAATCATCCCTGGCATAAACACGTCCCCATCCAACCCGATGCATTGCTACGAGAACGCCTCATCTTGCGAGAGCCGGGATCGGGCACCTATCAGGCTATGGAACGAGCCCTGGCTCGTCACGATATCAGTGTAGATGAGCTGCATACCGTGATGACCCTGGGCAATTCCGAAGCCATTATCCTGGCCGTGGAGGAGGGCATTGGCGTGGGGTTTGTGCCCAAACTGGCCGCGGATCGCTGCAAGCGCCTGGGGAATATCGCCATCGTTCCCATTGCCGATATACACATGAGTTACACCATCTGGATGGCGGAAAACGCGATGCAACCCGCCACCGCAGCCCAGATCCATTTTGTACGCCTGCTCAAGGAGGAAGGTTATCTGCGGGAAGAAGCCCCTCACACCCCCAGGGCTTGATGCAGATGATGCAATTGCTCAGATGAGCCCACGATGATCAGCACATCCCCAGGCATCAGCACGGTATCCGGGCCGGGGTTGAGCTCGAAGCGCCCTGTAACCCGGGTAGGATGAGCTTCTCGCGCGTGATAAAGCGCGATGACCGTGATGCCGAACCGTTGGCGTAAACTGGCCTGTGCCAGGGTTTTCCCGGCAATCTCTGCCCCCTCCTGAATCTGGATTTCATCCATTTCCGCGCCTCGCCCCTCGTCGAACACCACCTGGCTCAAAAACGCGGCCACGTGGGGCCGCAGCAAGGTGAGCGCCAGGCGGCGCCCTCCATAGTCGTAGGGAGAAACCACTTCGTTCGCCCCGGCTCGTACCAGTTTTCGATAATTATCATGACGAACCAGACGGCTCGCGATCCAGATATGGGGATTCAGCTCTCGGGCGCTGAGTGCGGTGACGATGTTTGCGTTGTCCTCATCCAATGTGGTGATGAGCCGGGCCGCCTGCTTGATGCCCGCGGCCAGGAGAGCCCCGTCCTCGGTGGCATCCCCGTGGATCACATGGTATCCTAATTCCCGGAGATGGTCCACCACCTCCGGGTCCAGTTCAATCACAATGAATGGCTCACCGTGGCGTTTGAGCTCCGAAGCCGCGGCTTCGCCAATGCGGCCAAATCCGCAGAGAATCGTGTGATCTTTCATACGCTTTGCCTTTCGCATGGAACGGAGTTGAAGGACGGCCTTCTGAAATTCCCCACCGAGCATCGTCGAAAGCAGGGATTCAATAGCCCATGCCCCCCAGATCATGGTGGCGGCGATCAGGAGAATCGTAAAAATCCGGGTGTAGGTATTCACTGTGCCCATCTCCCCAAACCCCACGGTGGAGATGGTAATCACGGCCATATAAAGGGCATTCAACCAATCCAATTGGGCCGTCATGTGATATCCTATCGTTCCCACCCCAAGAATCCCCAATAGCAAAATCAACGCCAGAAAGGCCCGGCGCAGGTCCTTGGGGCGCAAGCCCAGGAGCAAGGAAAGTCGCCTCATGGCCCTATTGTCCTCTTCTCATCCTGGTTCGTCAAATCCGTTCGCTCATATGAAGAAGCCGACACAGAAACGTCATTCCGAGGGCGCGTAGCGACCGAGGCATGCCCTCAGCGCAGCCGAAGGGAATCTAGCGAAGCGCAAAAACCACGGGATGGCGCTCGCTTCGCTCGCTAGATGCTTCGCTCCCTTCGGTCGCTCAGCATGACGTAATCAAAGTGTTGCGAATTCCAATATGAGTGAATCCGTTATCGTCTGAATTATACCATGAACGCCCATCAATTGACCCGCATCCAAACCCTGTTGCAAGAAGCTGGCTTGCGGGGCTGGCTTTTATATGGATTCCATGATCTCAATCCCATTGCCCGGCGTTTGGCCCCTTTGCCCGCGGGCGTTTTCCTTTCTCGCCGTTGGGCGTATTGGATTCCATCCCAGGGCCGGCCGGCCTGGCTGGTCCATGCCATCGAACGGGGCCAGTTTGCCGGGATGCAGGCCCCCTTGGTCACTTACAGCTCCTGGCGTTCTTTCGAACAAGGGTTGCTTGCCCTCACCCAAGGGCCTGGTCCCATCGCGTGTGAATACTCTCCCGATTGCGCGATCCCCTACGTTTCGTGGCTGGACGCGGGCACCGCGGATCAGCTCCGCCGCCTGGGGTATCAGCTTCACTCCTCCGCGGACCTGATCCAGGCCGTGGACGCGGTATGGAGCCCGGCCCAGTTGATGACCCACCGCCGGGCCGCGGCCATCTGCCTGGAAGCCAAAGACCGGGCTTTCGCGGCCATTGCCCAGGCTTTGGCCCAGGGACGCGCCCTCACGGAATTGGATGTGCAACAGGTCATTCTCGATCACTTCCAGCGCCACGGCCTGCTGACAGACCATCCCCCCATCGTTGCGGTCAATGAGCACGCGGGCGATCCCCATTACAGCCCCACGCCCCAGCGAGCCAGCCCCATCCGTGCCGGGGACCTGGTGCTGATCGACCTGTGGGGGAAGCTGCGCGAGCCCCCGGACGCGGTTTTCGCGGATATCACCTGGGTGGGGTATGCGGGGGCGCGGCCTCCGGCCATCATGCAGGACGTTTTTGATGTGGTGGCCCGGGCTCGCGACGCGGCCTTTGCCCTGGTGGATAGCCGCATCCGGGCCGGGGACCCGGTCCATGGATGGGAGGTGGATGAGGCCGCGCGGGCGGTTATCCGTGCCGCGGGCTATGGCGATGCCTTCATCCATCGGACCGGCCACAGCCTGGGGGTGGATGTCCATGCCTCGGGGGTGAACATGGACAATCTGGAGACCCGAGACACCCGCCGTATCATCCCGGGCATTGGTTTTACCATCGAGCCGGGCATCTACCTGCCCGACTTCGGCGTTCGCCTGGAAATCGATGTCTACGTGCATCCCGACCGGGCGGAGATCACCACCCTCCCCCTGCAAAAGGCCTTGGTGACTCTTTCGCCATGAGCGACGGTTCACCACATCACGACGAAAATTGCAGGTTTGCAGGTAGCAAGTGGCAGGTGGATAGAACGCAGATTTTCGCAGATGCAACGCAGATTCCCACTGATTACTGATAACTGATCACTGATTACTTTATTTCATGCTTTCGTGGCAATCGGAGGCAGCGCCATGGCATCCACAAATCGCTTCATTCTCAAAACGATCGCTTTGGGCCTTGTGGTCACGTGGTTGGTCATAAATGCGGCCCATATCGAATTTCTGGCCCGGCAGCACATGATGCACTTCGAGAGTCGATTGGGCGGGGCCTGTTCTTGCTCTCCTCGCTGGTTGTGCTGCTGGCGGGTGTTGTGTTCGCCTGGGTTCTGCCTTTGGACACTCAGGTGGATTCTCTGAGTCGGGCCACGAAGATGGCCCTCGCCTTGGGGGTGATCCCCACCGTGACGCTCATCCTGCGTATGTTGCAGTGGATGCTGATTGTGCCTCCTTTCAACTACGCGATCAGGAACTGGACGATGCTTTCGGCCGCGCCGCCCTTGTGGCTGGGGGTGACGCTGGGGTGGTGCCTGCGCGTTTGGTGGGATAAGCGACTTCACACCGAGTGAATCACATCAATCACCAGCTTACCGAAGTGCTCATTGGCGATCATCTTCTTTAGCGCGTCCACATAGCCTTCCAGGGGCCAAATGCTATCGATGACAGGGGTGATCTTGCCCGCGAAGATGAGGTCGAACGCGTTGCGCGCGTCTTCCATGTTGCCCATGGTGCTGCCGATGATGCGTTGTTGTCGGCCAAAGATGAGGTTTACCGGCACTTGTGCCTTGTAGCCGCTGGTGCCGCCCACGGTGAGCAGTCGTCCGTGTTTGCCCAGGGCGCGCAGGCTGCTGCCCCAGGTGGCTTCGCCCACGTTGTCCACCACCACATCCACGCCCTGGCGGTTGCTCTTCTTCCACACCGCCTTGGCCCAGTTGGGCTCCTGGCTGCGGTCGATGACCCAATCCGCGCCCAAGGCCCGGGCCTTTTCTGCCTTCCAGGCATTGCTGGCCACCACCCACACCGTCGCGCCCACCAGCTTCGCCAGTTGAATCGAGGTCATGTTCACGCCGCCGCCCGCGCCCACCACGAGCACCCTCTCATTGGGCCGCAGCCCCCCATCCACGATCAGGTTGCGCCAGGCCGTGAGGGTGACCAGATTCCCCGCGGCCACTAGCTTCAGGTCCACGCCCTCGGGGATGGCGATGAGGTTACGGGCGGGGAGTTTCATGTATTCGGCGCAGGCCCCGCGCACATGCTCCCCCACGATGCTGAAATGCTCACACAGGTGCTGATTGCCCTGCAGGCAATAGCGGCATTGGCCGCAGAACAGGGTGGGATTCCCCGTGACGAGCTGGCCTACTTCCCAGCCGCTCACCTGTTCCCCCACCGCGGCGATCTCCCCGGCAAAGTCGCTGCCGGGGATGTGGGGGAGTTCCAGGTTGAGGCCGGGCCAGCCCTTGCGCACCCAATCATCCAACCGATTGAGCGCGGCATAATGCACTTTGATCAGCACCTCATCCGGGCCGATCTCGGGCACGGGCATATCTTCGACCACGTCGTACACGTCCAGGTGGGGGCTGTGTTTTCGAAAAATGACGGCTTTCATAATATTCCCTTAATGAGCGGTATAATTGGCCGCGGATGACGCGGATGCTACGGATTTACGCGGATTTTTTGGATTGGGTAAAAATTTTACGGCGGAATTCTGGTTTTGGGCCAAAGTTCAACAGCAGGCCCACCTCGATTCCGGTGGCTTTGAGGTAATTGACCAATTGCGCCACATGGGCTTCGCTGATACGTTCTGCCGTTTTCAACTCAACGATAACCTTGCCATCAACGAGGATGTCGGTGAAGTATTCACCAACAACGATGGCATCGTAACGAACTGTGATTGGGGCCTGTTGGGTCACGCGAAGCCCGCGTTTTCGGAGCTCATAAGCCAACGCGTTCTCATAAACACGCTCAAGAAAACCAAATCCTAACCGGTTGTAAACGGTGTAAAACGCGTTGAGAATTTCACCGGTTAGCTCACCATATTTTAAGGAAGAAGACATCATGCTTTCCTTCCTGAAAAATCCGTGAAAATCCATTTGATCCGCGTCATCCGCGGTGAGTTAAAACACCCAATACGCGCGGATCAGCACGAGCCGCGCAGGCCCAGTTCGTTGCGGGCGATGACCATACGCTGGATCTCGCTGGTGCCTTCGTATATCTCGGTGATCTTGGCATCGCGGAAGTAGCGTTCGATGGGCAATTCTTTGGAATAGCCCATGCCACCATGGATTTGCACGGCCTGATGGGTGACGAACATGGCGGTTTCGCTGGCGAAGAGCTTGGCCATGGCCGCCTGGGTGGTGAACCGTTGCCCGGTCTTCTTGGCTTCTTCTTTGGCCAGGGCTGCCTGGTAGATGAGCAACCGGCTGGCTTCGATGCGGGTCTTCATGTCCGCTATCTTCTGCTGGATCATCTGAAACTCACCGATGGGATGCCCAAACGCGATCCGCTCCCGGGCATACTGCACACTGGCCTCGTACGCGGCCTCGGCCACGCCCAGGGCCTGGGCCGCGATGCCGATACGCCCGGCATCCAAAACCGTCATGGCGATTTTGAACCCCTGGCCCGGTTGGCCCAGCACGTTTTCCACCGGGCATTTGTAATCCTCAAAGATGATCTCGCTGGTGGCCGAAGCCCGGATGCCCAGTTTGGGTTCCACCTTGCCCCGTATGAAGCCCGGTTCACGGGTATCGATGAGGAACGCGGTAATGCCCCGATGTTTGGGCCTCGCGTCGGGGTCTGTCACCGCGAAAAGCACCAGGCGATGCGCGACCGGGCCCGAGGTGATCCACGACTTGCGGCCGTTGATGATGTAATACCGGCCATCGTCGCTGAGCACCGCCCGAGTCTTCATGGTTCCTGCATCCGAGCCGGACATGGGTTCCGTCAGCGCGTAGGCGCCGATCTCTTCCCCGGTGGTGATAGGGGGCAGCCAGGTTTGTTTTTGTTCCTCGGTCCCAAACTTGTAGATGCCGTAGCAGTAAAGGGAATTGTTCACCGACATGATGGTGGAGGTGGCCACATCGGCCTTTGCGATCTCCTCCATGGCCAGCACGTAAGCCACCGTATCCATGCCCGCGCCGCCGTACTCTTCGGGCATTTCGATCCCCATAAAGCCCATCTCTCCCATCTTCTTGATGATAGGCATGGGGAATTCTCCGGTTTCGTCGTAATGGGCGGCCACCGGCGCGATCTCATTTTGTGCGAAATCCCGGGCCGCGTCGCGAATCATCACATGCTCTTCGTTGAGATGCAGATCCATGGGGTTGCTCCTTATGAATGATTATGTGGTTGTGAAGAATGGCGTGATGGATGTGGGATGCTTTGAAAAAAGTAATCAGTGATCAGTTATCAGTAATCAGTGGAAATCACAGCGTTGGGTTCGTTTGCTATGAAAATAGCATGATGTCGATTGCGGAAGGATCGCTAGGCCGACGTTGGGCGAGGCGACAACGGGCGTGATGCGTGAAACGTGAAACGTGAGCTCATTACGCATCACGCATTACGCATCACGTACTTGGCTTCCCGCGCCAACGTGGCCGCGAGGCGTTTTCACCCGTATCGGTGGCCTCCGTCCGTGGGGGCTATTCTCCAAACGTGGGCGGGGGCAGCTCTTCCATGATCTTCTTCAGCCGGGCGTAGCTGTTTTCCAGGGTTTCGGGCATGACCTTGGTTTTGGCGATGACGGGCATGAAGTTCGTGTCGCCGGTCCAACGGGGCACAATATGAATGTGCAAATGCTCCTCCATGCCCGCGCCCGCGGCTTTCCCAATGTTGATGCCCACGTTGAATCCATGGGGATGGTAGGCCCGGTTCAAGATTTGAGTACAATAGGTGGTGAGCTTGATCATCTCGAACTGGGTTTCATCATCCAGCGCTTCCAGGGAGCTGACATGCTCGTAGGGGAGCACCATCAGATGCCCGTTGGAATAGGGATAGCGATTGAGGATGATGAACGTGTGGGGTGCGCGATGGAGGATGAAATTCTCGGGATCGTGGCTGGGATCCTGAGCGATGTAGTCGCAGAAAGGACATTCTTTGGGCTTCGGATTCACCATATAATCCCACCGCCAGGGAGTGTAGAGTCGTTCCATAGCAAGACATCCTTGTCAACAGCGAGACGGACAGCCGCCTTCGGACTCCATGATAACGGGAGGGGGCCGATCTTCAGTCCTTCAGTCCCCTCGCCATCGATAAATCGTGTATGGGCCCGCACTGAATACCGGTTCCCATAATTTCAGATAGGATTTTTCTATCGGAGGAGTAATGTGATACCTGGTCCGCTCTTTGGGCCCGACCACCAGGTAGCGAATGCCAAACTCCTGGACAATCGCTTTCACCTGTTCGGGATCGCGGTTTTGGTAAAGGGCCTGGATCAAAGGCTCGCGGCGACCTGGTTCCTCGTAATTCCCGCGCCATTGCAGCTCATGGCCGCCCCAGCCCAAAAGGGTGGCTCGGCCCGTAAAGGCGGAGATAAAATCATCGTCGCTGTAGGACCGGCCCGGCGCTTCCACCAGCACCGCGTCCGGCGCGGCATGCGCATCCACCCATTGGATGACCTGATACAGTTCCGGCTGGTAACGCTGGATGAATGCCGCGCCATCCAGGGTCGGCTCCCCCTGGAAATGATTGGCCTTACTGGGGATGGCAAAAGCGGGATAGAACAGCCCCACCGCAGTGAGAAGCAGCGTAAGGCCTATCCCCAGGACCTTGAGCCCTCCCCTCGCCCGGGTCTGGATGTAAAACAAGCCGTACGCAGCGGCCACGCTCATAAGCAACCAGGCCTGGTAATAGAACTTGAATACCGTGTTCATCCGGGTGCCGAAGCTGTCTTTCAGATACACAAATTCCACCGCGTACGTCAATAAAAGCCCCAGCCCAAACAGGATCAAGGCAAACGCCAGGCTGGGCGAAGGTCTTTTCTGGCCTTCTTCTTTATGCTGACCTTGCCACACCTGGCCCAACAGGGTGGCCACCGCGGCCAAAAGCGCGGCCAGGATCAGCCAGGTGAAGGGGGTTGTTAATCGCACGGCCACAATGGCCTTGAGCAGCGCGGTCGGTTCCCCGCCCAGTAGCGCGGCCACCCGCGCCCGCAGTCCTGGCAGCACCCACACCAGGGCCATGGCCAGGGCCAGAAAGCCCGCGGGGATCAGAAGAAAAGCCATGAACCATCGGATAAAGGGACGGACAGAAGGCCGATAGCGGGCCCACGCGGTGACAAGAAGGAAAAAGAGGGCGGTGAGGAAGGTGCCAAACATGATGAAGTACTGCACGAACCGAGTGGGGTTCGCCACATTGGGCAGAATACCTCCCGCCTGGGAGCTGAAGCTTAAATAAAAAGGCAGGTAGAAAAGGACCCCCGCCAGGGCCAGGCTGAAGAAAGCCACACCCATCTCTTTCCAAAAGCGAGCCCGGATGCGAGCGCCCTCATACCCCCGGCGCAACGCGAAAGCCAACGTGAGCAAAAAAAGATAGATGGGGAAATCCCAGGTATTCAGAAAGCCCATGGCCCCCACCAAAAGCCCGGTGAGAGGAAGCCCCCAACCTCCCAGGCCGAACGCGTCTTTGACACGGACCCATACCGAGGGCGTTTCCTCCTCCCTTTCGGGGGTACGACGCCAGAAGAGGGCCAGGGCCAGGGCCATCATCAGGAAGGCAAAGGGGATCGCCAACACATGAGGATGCATATCCCCCAAGATAAAACTGAATTGAGGGAATTCGTCGATGACCTCTTGAGAACCGGTGTGGGCCAGATTGTAATCATGGATGACCCGGGAAGCTCGCCACCACCACCAACCCCCGGAATCCGGGTTGAAACGGCCCGTGATGGGCGCTGTGTCCAGCTCTTTGATATCAAAGAAACCCATGAGGGTGGGAGAAAGCCATCCTCGGGCATGGAGCATTTCCAACAGGACTTCGAGATTGCCCATGAATGCAACGAACACACCCCCCAACAGCCCATATCCCCAGGCCGCCCAGGAAGCCCGACCGCGACCCGCGCGGTCATCCTTCCGCACCAAGGCATAGATCAGGCCCAGAGGTTCCGTAAACGCAAACGCAACGATGGCGGCCAGGCCCAAATTGAAAGCCTCGGTGGGCATGACCCCCGCCAGTTTGGCCAGCATGTTGATCAGCACGTACCCGAAATAATAGTAACTGATGCCATAGCCCGCCAGCCAGGGGTCCCGGGGAGGGAAGGTCGCAGAATGAAACACCCCCTGGATAAACGCGACCTCCATGGGTTTTTCTGTGCCCGCGATATCGGGGTTAAACGCGCGGAAATAGGCCCAACCGGCCATGATGAAGAGAAATAACCCTTCGATGCCCAGGGCGAACCGCCAATGGGCGCGCACATCCGCGAGCCAGGCTCGCCATGTTTGCCGCACCAGTCCCGCGGAAAGGGCCGCGACGATGATCCCAGCCAGGATGCTTCCCCCGACTGTATTTCGCAAGAGCCCCAAACTGGCCCCCAGCCACAGGACATACCCGGCCAACAGCAACCCCAACGCTTTGGCGAATGGGATGCCTTGGCCGGGCAAAGGGCGGAACAAACGCCAGGCCAAAGGCCAGGCCGCCAGCCCCAGCAGTTCCAAAATCAACCAGAAGCGGATGAAAGCCAACATGCCCCTATGGTAACCAATCCTCCCTCTTTGCGCAACCTGAGCAAGGGAGGAAATAGCCTGCTTTGTAAATAGGATTCGGATCAGGATTAGGATTGCGGATCGTCAGGTCTACGTTGAGCGAGGCGACAACGGGCGTCAAACGTAAAACGTGAAACGTCAGGTCATGACGCATGACGTTTGACGCTTGACGAAATCGGCTTCCCGCACCAACTTGGCCGCAAGATGTTTTCATCCGTATCGGCGAGCCGCCGTTCGGGGTGACTGCTTTGTAAATAGAGTAATCAGTGATCAGTTATCAGTAATCAGTGTTCAGTGTTCAGTAGCGCCGTGCGACGTCATTCCGAGGGAGCGAAGCGACCGAGGAATCTAGCGAAGCGCAAAAAACACGGCATGGCGCTCGCTTCGCTCGCTAGATGCTTCGCTCGCTTCGCTCGCTAGATGCTTCGCTCCCTTCGGTCGCTCAGCATGACGAACATCTGCGCAAATCAGCGCTGCGAAGCATCGGCGCAAATCTGCGTCCCCATTTTCATCGTTATGTGGTGAGCCATCTGAAAATCATCCGCACCAATTCCCTCCTCAAAGGGGGAGTTGCCTTTTTTCTCGATTTGGCGCTATAATCGCGCATCTCTCGAGATGATATCCTGCCGGACGGCTTTCAATTGCCGTCACTTGTTTTCGGAATTTCCCGAGGTGCATCATGTCTCGACGTTACCTTCCCTTCCGATTTTCTCCTGCGGGGTTGCGCGGGCTGGAACCTTCGGCCACTTTGGTCATTAATGAACGGGTGAATGAGATGTGGCGAGAGGGTAAATGGGTTTATCATCTGGGCTTTGGTGAATCGCGCTTCCCCGTGCATCCCAAAATTGCAGAAGCCTTGCGCAAAAACGCGTACCAGCATCAATACCTCCCTTCGCTGGGGGCCCGAGAGCTCCGAGAAAAAATCGCGTCCTTTTACGAAGAGCGTTTCAATATCCCGGCCATGCCCGACCACATCATCGTGGGCCCGGGGAGCAAAGCGCTGATTTACGCCTTGCTTTTGGCTTTGGATGGCGAGCTCATGCTGCCCACGCCTTCCTGGGTGAGCTATCAACCTCAAGCTCATCTGGTTGGAAAAAGGGTCAATTGGATCCCTGCATCCGCGGAGGATGGATGGGAATTGAAGCTTTCGGCGATCATGGAGGCGGTGGATGAAGCAAGAGAGGCCTGGGGGAATCCCGGGTTGGTGCTGCTGAATAGCCCCAACAACCCTACCGGGCGGATGTTTTCCATGGGTTTTCTGGAAGAATTTGCCCAATATGCCCGTGAACAGGGGCTGGCCGTGCTCAGTGATGAGATTTACGGCCTGGTGGAGCATGGCCGCGTCAAACATCGGTCCATTGCCCGTTATTACCCCGAAGGCTCGGTGGTGCTGGGTGGGCTCAGCAAACATCTTTCATTGGGAGGATGGCGGTTAGGCGTGGCCATCTTTCCTCCGAACCGGGCCGGGGCCGAGGTGCTGCGCGCGGTGCGCACCATTGCCAGCGAGACCTGGTCCGCCACCACCGCGCCGGTGCAATACGCGGCCTTGATCGCATATGGCATGGATGAAGATGTGTGGGAATATATCCAACTGTGCACCTATCTGCATGCCTTGCGCACTCAGTACCTGTGGCGTGCATTGACGGCCATGGGCATTCGGGTCCCTCAACCGGATGGGGCGTTCTATCTTTTCCCCGATTTCCAGCGTTGGCGCGAACCTCTGGCCCGCCAGGGCATCCATACCGATACCCAACTGGCCATGTATCTCTTGGATGAGTTCAAACTGGCGACCCTGCCGGGGTCTGTTTTTGGTGCGCCGCCCGAGGCCCTGACCTTGCGGCTTTCCTCCAGTTATCTGGACATGGAAACCGCGAAACAATCTCGCACCATTGTGGCCGCGGCTCAGGAAGTGGATGGTGAAACCCTGATGAGCGAATTCCATCCCCATATGAACGCGGCCATCGAGCAGTTCCAACGCTTTGTTGATTCTCTGGAAAGGGACAAGGCTCCGCAGCCGCAGGCTGTGTATGCGTAATAGGATCAGGATTAGGATTAGGATCAGGATCAGGATTGCCAGGCCGAGGTTAGGCGCGAGCAGGAGTAATCAGTCATCCGGTGTTCAGTATTCAGTGTTCAGTAGGATGGCTGTTTCCTGGTCTCCTTTGTGGTGAAAGATTACGGATATCACAAACTTTGATTTGCATTCCTACGAATTTCGTAGTAAACTGCTTTGAAAATAGCATGATCGTCGGTTGCGGAAGGATCGCCAGGCCTACGTTGAGCGAGGCGACAACGGGCGTGATGCGTGAAACGTAAAACGTGAGAGCCTTACGCATCACGCATTACGCATCA
>JALWZT010000236.1 GCA_027002405.1 Anaerolineae bacterium
CGCCCTCCCGCCCCCTTTGGGTCACCCCCATTGGCATCGCCATGATGCACCAAGGCACCCCCTGATGACATCCTTTCAGCTTCGCACCTACTGCTACCTGGACCGCATGCAGCCCCAGTTCGCGGCCTTTGTGGGCACCATCACCCAGGGCGACCTGGTGGTGGAAGGCATGGCCGCGCTCTACATCGAAATGGCCCCCGGTAACTGGGTCTACCGCATGATCGACGTGGCCGTCAAAGGCACCAATGTGCGGCCCGGGGCCCAGATTGTGGAGCGGGAATTCGGCATGTTCGAGGTTCACGCCTTTTCTCAGGCGGATGTCTTGCGCGCGGGGGAACTGGTCCTGGAACGCCTGGGCCTGCGGGTGCAGGACCGGGTCAAGCCTAAGATCGCCTCCATCCAGGTCATTACCAATGTAGACCCCTACCAGGCCCAGTTGGTGAACCGCACCGTGCGGGGGATGATGCTGGTGCCGGGCCAGACCTTGCTGGTGTTGGAACTGGCTCCCGCGGCCTACATCACCCTGGCTGCGAACGAAGCTGAAAAGGCTGCCGCGGTGAACCTGCTGCACGCGAGCCGGGTGGGGCGCTACGGCCGCCTGTGGATGGCCGGCACCGAAGCGGACATCCTGGTCGCCCGGGATGCCGCGGTCGCGGCTATCGAAGCCATCGACGGGGTCGAGATGGAGGTATGGTAACACCGATATCTCACATCCAGCATCGGCCCCACTGCAAAAGGTTTTTCAACACGGAGACACGGAGGACACAGAGAAAAATAAGGGGGTTCACAGAGAAAAATCCTCTCCAAACCCTATTATTTTCTTTCTCCGTGCTCTCTGTGTCTCCGTGGTTAATGTTTTTTCAGGAAATCCAATACCCCATACCCCATCCCCACCATGATTTTCGGACGTATCATTGGCAGCGCGGTTGCCACTCGTAAATACCCCGGCCTGGAGGGCGCGAAACTACTGATCGTGCA
Organism: Anaerolineae bacterium; assembly: GCA_027002405.1. Lineage (GTDB taxonomy): Bacteria > Chloroflexota > Anaerolineae > J102 > J102 > M2005. The sequence continues at coordinate 979 of JALWZT010000236.1, forward strand.
ACCTCTGGATAAAACCTTACAGCCTGTGGGGCGGCCCGCGGTGGCCGTGGATGTGGCCCAAGCAGGCATGGGCGACCTGGTGCTGCTGGCCCGCAAGCGGGAGGCCGCGGTCGCGTTCTATGTGCCCAATATGCCCCTGGACCTGGCTGTGGTGGCCATTGTTGACCGGGTGGACCTGGCCCAGCAGGATTTCGACATGGAGCTCAAACCGGGGATGAATCGTTTCTGATCGGCCGCGCAGGTTTGCAAGCATACAGGTTTGCAAGTGGCAAGTCGCAGGTAGAGGGAACGCAGATTTGCGCAGATGTTCGTCATGCTGGGCGACCGAAGGGAGCGAAGCCTGCCCTGAGGAACCGAAGGGCATCCAGCGAGCGCAGCGAGCGCCAGGTAGGTTTGCAAGTATGCAAGTGGCAGGGGAGCATGAGACCTCGGAGGGTCTGCGCAGACCTCCGAGGTCTGGGGCCACCATGCCCGCCCGGCGATGAAGTCGCCGGGCTATAAAACGGCGCCGGATAATTCCGGCTACTCCCGCAGGGGCGTTGTTTCGAGCCGGGAGAATTATCCCCCAGCGCTAGCGGCTGCCCCTCGCATCGCCACCCGCGGGGCCAACGCCAGCTCCAGACCTTGAAGCGTCTCCCAGACCTTCAAGGTCTTTGACGCCCGCCCGGCTGAACACTGAACACTGGATGACTGATCCCTGACTCCCCTGCGGAAAGGGTACTTACCGCAGAGAGCGCAGAGGACGCAGAGTCAACTGAACACTGATAACTGATCACTCCTGCTCGCGCCTAACCTCGACCTAACAATCCTCAATCCTCAATCCTAATCCTGATCCTGATCCTATCCCCCATGTCTCCTCGCCTGTTCGATAGTCTGACGCTGCTGGTAGGCCTGGCTGCGGTCGCGGGCCTGGCCGCGCTGGTGCTGACCACGCCCCCGACCCCCATGCTGGAGGCTGTGGCTTTGCTGCTCGTGCTTTTGGCTGGCTTTGGCCTCACCGCGCCCGTGTGGCATCGGCTATTCCAAAAACTCCTCCCTGCCTCGCATGCCACCTCGCCCATGGTCATGGGGGGCCGTTTTGGGGTGTGGACGGGGCTCTTCCTGGCCGGGTTGCTCCTTTTGCAGATCACCCACATGATGGGTCGCATCCTGGTCCTGGCCCTGCTGGTGATCCTGGTCATGCTCGAGACCTTCTTCCAACAACAGACCGCCCGCCGCAGACGCCGCTTTCGGCGGTAACTGGTGTCTAAGGGAACGCAGATACACGCAGATGCAACGCAGATTGACGCAGATCATCTTTCACCACAAAGGACACAAAGAGCACAAAAACACCAAGAAACAGTCAACACTGAACACTGGATGACTGATCCCTGACTCCCCTGCGGAAAGGGTACTTACCGCAGAGAGCGCAGAGGACGCAGAGTCAACTGATTACTGATTACTGATTACTGATAACTGATTACTCCTGCTCGCGCCTAACCTCGGCCTGACAATCCTCAATCCTAATCCTGATCCTATTTACGGAACAAACTCGGGGATTCACTCGGCGCCTCTCTTGGTTACTTATGCAAAGTTATGGTAAAATAGCTTTATTGTGCGCCCACCGCTTCCCCGGAGGAAACTTTATTCATGCAAGAGCAGATCAACCAATTTCTAGAGTACCTGGAAGTTGAAAAAGGGTACTCCACCAATACCCTGGCCGCGTACCAAAATGATCTGGGGCAATTCCTGATCTTCTTGCAACAACTGCCCGAAGAGCAGCGCCCGCAGTCCTGGGACCAGGTCACTCGGGACCACGTCATCGGTCACATTTTGGAGATGAAGGAAAGGGAATATGCCTCGAGTACCATCGCCCGCAAGGTCGCGGCCATAAAATCCTTTTTCAGATTTCTCGAAGCCACAGAACAAATCCCGGTTAGCCCGGCCAAAGACCTGGAAACCCCCCGGGCCGAAAAACACCTTCCTGCCATCATCTCCGCGGAGGAAGTGGAACGTCTCCTGGCCGCTCCCCCACAGGATACCCCCGCGGGGCTGCGAGACCGGGCCATGCTCGAACTCCTCTATGCCACGGGGCTCCGGGTTAGTGAACTGGTGGCCCTGAACGTGGAGGATGTAGACCTGGAGGAAGGCACCATACGCTGCATGGGCAAAGGCCGCAAAGAGCGGGTCCTGCCCCTCTATGCCCGCGCTCGCGAGGCTTTGCAACGGTACCTGGAACAAGGCCGCCCTCGGCTGCTGGGCCCAAAAAAGGACGTCACCGCCCTCTTCCTCAATCGCCGGGGGGCCCGTCTCACCCGTCAGGGACTGTGGCTCATCATCAAACACTACGTGGAAGAAGTGGGGATCCAGGCGAACGTGACCCCTCACACCCTGCGCCATTCCTTCGCCACCCACATGCTCAAAGGGGGCGCGGACCTGCGCGCGGTGCAACACATGCTGGGGCATGCCAACATCGCCACCACCCAAATCTATACCCAAATCACCGATGACCACATGCGGGCCGTCTACGACGACGCCCATCCCCGAGCCTAAACCCTATGAAAGCCAAGCAATTCACTCGCCAAGACTTCCAAACTGCAGCCGACTACATCGCCCAACACACTCGCCATCGCCCTAAGATCGGTCTGGTGTTGGGGTCGGGCTTCGGTGAATTCGCAGACAGCATCCAAGACGCAGACATCATCCCCTACGCCGATATCCCCCACTTTCCCCGCTCCACCGTGGAAGGACACAAAGGCCGCCTGGTGATCGGGCTGCTGGAAGCGCGAGAAGTCCTGGTCATGCAGGGCCGGGTTCACTTCTACGAAGGCTTCACCATGGAAGAGGTGACCTTCCCGGTGCGGGTCATGCGGGCCTTTGGCATCCAAACCCTGCTCCTCACCAATGCAGCCGGGGGGCTCAACCCCGACTTCCGGGCGGGGGATATCATGATGATCGAAGACCAGATCAATCTCCTGGGCATTGTAGGCGCCAATCCCCTCATGGGGCCCAACGATCCCGCATTAGGCCCCCGGTTTTTGGATATGTCCACCCCCTTTGACCGGGAACTACGCCAGCTTGCCCTGCGCGTGGCCCAAGAAATCGGCCTCCCCCTGCGCCGAGGGGTGTACGTGGGCCTTTCGGGCCCGGCCTTCGAAACCCCGGCCGAAGTCCGCATGCTCCGACACCTGGGCGCCGATGCCACAGGCATGTCCACCACCAACGAAGTCCTGGCCGCGCGGCATGGGGGCATGCGGGTCCTGGCCTTTTCGGGCATCACCAACGAAGCCATCGACCACATCGATAGCCCCCGGGTCACCAGCCATGAAGAGGTCCTGGAAACGGGCAAGGTCCTTGTGCCCCGGATGGTGGCCCTTCTGCGTGGTATCCTTCGGCGTTGGGACGAAGTAGCCTTATGACCGTCTTTCTCCAATTCCTGGCCGACAACGCCCGTCTCATTTATGGTGCTGTCGCCCTCCTCGCCCTCTATTTCCTCTACCGGGCCATTGTCTTGCGGCGAGAACGACGCGCCGCGGTCTTCCCCCTGGAACGGGAAGTGGCCCTGGCCCGGCTTTATCGCCTTTTCGGCGTGGCCATCACCCTGCTGTTGATTTTGGGCGCCACCTGGGCGGCCAGCAACCTGCTTTTAACCGAATTGGAAACCATCGCGGTCCAGGAAACCGCCACCCCCGATGTCCTGCTCCTCATCGACACCCCCACTCCCACAC
>JALWZT010000237.1 GCA_027002405.1 Anaerolineae bacterium
CCCCAGGCCCAGGACGCCCCCCCGGCGGCCCTCTTCCTCAACTACCGGGGCGAACCCCTCCGTTCCCCCCGGGCGGTGAGCGCCATCCTCAACAAATACCTGAAGCAGGTGGGCATCCGCCAACGGGTGACCCCCCACACCTTGCGCCATTCCTTTGCCACCCATCTTCTGGAAGGGGGCGCGGACCTGCGCACGGTCCAGGAGCTTTTGGGCCATGAAAATCTGCAAACCACCACCATCTATACCCAGGTCACCCTCAACCGCCTGCGCGATGTTTTGGACCGCGCCCACCCCCACGGTGGTCCTGCTATGTAAATAGGATTCGGATCAGGATTAGGATTGAGGATCGCCAGGTCCACGTTGAGCGAGGCACCAACGGGCGTGATGCGTGAAACGTGAAACGTGAGAGCCTTACGCATCACGCATTACGCATCACGTACTTGGCTTCCCGCGCCAACGTGGCCGCGAGATGTTTTCTTCGGTATCGGCGCGGGCGAACCAGCCGTTGGACTGCTTTGTAAATAGGATTCGGATCAGGATTAGGATTGAGGATCGTCAGGATAACGTTGAGCGAGGCGACAACGGGCGTGATGCGTGAAACGTGAAACGTGAGAGCCTTACGCATCACGCATTACGCATCACGTTTCAGGACCGCCAGCCTGGCCGCGAGGCGTTTTCCTCGGTATCGGCGAGCCGCCGCTCGTGGCGACTGCTTTGTAAATAGAGTAATCAGTGATCAGTTATCAGTAATCAGTGTTCAGTAGCGCCGAGGCTGGAAACAACGCCCCTGTGGGGCTAGCCGGAATTATCCGGCGCCGTTCTATAGCCCGGCGACTTCATGATACTGTTGGCAAACTCCATACAGGCTGCTGGGCGCCTTGGCCCCCCCGACTCGAAGTCGGGGCTGGGGGCCTTTGGCCGCCTGTCTGCCTGCGCAGACAGGTCCAACCGGGCGGAAAACATGTCCCCGAAGGGGGACATGCGGCGGAACGCCCTCAGACCTGAATTTATTCGGCGTACTCGCGCAGTAAACCAACAGTATCACTTCATCGCCGGGCGGGCGTGGTAGTCGCCACTTCGCTCGGCTAGACGACACCAAACGTCTGAGACGTGTCAAATTCCCCCTCATCAAAAGTGAAAACCCATGATCCCCCGACGCGATTTCGAATCCCCCTACCTTTACGGGCTCCACGACCCAGGTGGCGAACACCTCATGGTCGAGATGGGCGTCCCCGGCTGGGTGTTGATCACCGAGGCCATTGGCTTTGACCCCCGAAACCAGAAGGGCAAAGATTACACGTATCTCACCCGGCAGGGGTTGAGCGTGATGGTGCGGCTCAACGCGGGGTATGCGGGGGTCGGCACCCTGCCTTACGAAAAACACTATGCCGCCTTTGCCCAGCGGTGTGCCAATTTTGTGGCCGCGTCCGCGGGTGCGCACATCTGGATCATCGGCAACGAGCCCAATCATCCCATCGAATGGCCAGGAGCAGACTGGGATTGGAACACGGCCCAACCGGTCTCCCCCCAAACCGTGGGCGAAAAAATCACCCCCGAACGCTACGCCAAAGCCTATCTCCTGGCCCGCGAAGCCATCCACAGCGTCCCCGGCCACGAAGAGGACCTGGTCCTGACCGCGGCCGTGGCCCCCTGGAACGCGTTGTGCGCCTACCCGGGCAATCCCCGCGGGGATTGGATCATCTACTTTCGGCACATGCTTCGCTACATTGGCGCGGATAACTGCGACGGCATCACCCTGCACACCTACACCCACGGTGCAGACCCCAACCTCATCCATGCCGAAACCCGCATGCAGCCCCCCTTCCAGTGGCGACATTATCAGTTCCGCGCTTATCGCGACTTCATGGCGGTCATCCCCTGGGAGATGCACCATCTGCCCGTCTACATCACCGAAGCCGACCAAAACGAGCCCTGGGCCAACGAGAATAACGACTGGGTCAAACGCGCGTACGGCGAAATCGACTACTGGAACAAACTGCATCCTTTCCGTCCCATCCGGGCCCTGATCCTCTATCGTTGGTCCCGCAGCGATCCCTGGTACATCGAGGGCAAGGCCGGGGTTATTGAAGATTTCCGTGAGGCCATGGCTTTCCGCTATCGATGGGATGAATACCAGGAAAAAGCCCCGCCCTATCGAGCTGAATTCCATGTGCTGGAAGCGCCGGAATTCGGGACGGTGGGCGAGACCTTGACCGTCACCGTGGCCATTCGTAATGTGGGGAGCATGACCTGGAAACGAGGTGTGCGCCATCCCTTCCATGTGGGATATCATTGGAAGGATGAAACCGGGGAGATCGTCCACGCGCCCGACTATCGCACTACCCTGCCCCATCATGTCGAGCCCGGGGATTGGGTGGAGGTGGATGTGGCCGTGGGCCTGCCGGGCGTGCCGGGCCGGTTCTATCTCTATTTGGATATGGTGCACGAAGGGGTGACCTGGTTTGAAGAACAAAAAGGCCAACCTGCTCGTATCCCTATCCAGGTGAAGCTCAGCGGCCAGGGGCAGGTGACCAGTTCCCTCTGGCGTTACATTCAGCGCCTGAAGGCGGAAAACCAGCAGCTCAAGCGTCGTTTCCTGGGGCTTTACGGGCCGGAGAGTGTGGACGATGCTTCGACCCCACCTCTGGCGACCGGGGTCGCGGTCGCGTCCACCTCTTTAGAATCCTCCCTCAGCGGCGACTTTCTGGCCCTGGCCCGGGCCCCAGAAGTCGAACAGCCCCCCATGCTGGAGATCGTGGACAAGCTGCCCCATCGCGAGGATGAAACCTACGAACAACGGGACCTGAGTCAGATCACCCACATCGCGGTGCATCACAGCGCCGCGCCCGCGGACCTCCCCCCCGAACGCATCGCGGCCTATCATGTCTATAGCCCCACCCATCAATGGCCGGGCATGGGCTATCATTTCTACATCGGCCCCGAAGGCACCATCTACCATACCCAGGCCCTGGATCGCATCTCGTGGCATGTCTACAAAAACAACAGCTACACGGTGGGCGTGTGCCTGGCTGGGAACTTCAATCAGACCATTCCCCCCGCCTTCCAGCTCCAGGCCGCGGCCTGGTTGATCGCCTGGCTCATGCAGGAGTTGCGCATTCCCCTGGAACATGTTATGGGGCACAAGGAATATCCCTACAATGCCACGGCATGCCCGGGCTACCAGTGGGATGAAGGCATCCGGTGGAAGGAGATGCTGATAGAAGCCATTGAAGCCGTTCGTACAGGGAAACGACAGCTCCAGCCCAAACGGTTGAAGCATTACGTCCTGTTATGGAAAAAGGAGGACGCGTGGGCCGAGCAGGATTGGGCGGCCGCGGGGGGATATGTGGCCCGGCATGATGCCATTGCGGGGTTTTCGGAAGCCACCGCCCGGCTGGCTCAACGAGTAACCATCGTGGGGGGCCCGGATGGCGTCAGCCCCCAGGTCGAAGCCCGGCTCCGGGCCGCAGGATGCCTGGTGCAACGCATTGCTGGCAAGACCCCGGAGGAGACGGCGGAGTTACTTGGTTAACGTCGCATTACATAAATAAATCGGAGTGCGACCCGGTTCTATATAGGACCAGTTCATCGTCTTCGATTGCATAAAGAAGAAGCCAGTCGGGCTCGATATGACAGTCTCGTTTATCTTTGTGCTGTCCTTTGAGTGGATGGTCTTTATACTTGGGAGCCAACTTTCGTTCTGCGGATAGTTCTTGTACAACGAACGCCAACTTACTCAGATCTTTGCCCCGCCTTATCATCCGTTTGACATCTTTTTTGAATTGCGAGGTGCGCCTGATTTTGAGTGTCATGATAGCAGATCTTCCATCAGTTCCTCGACCGTGTCAAAAACCGGCATGTCCTTCTTATCTTCGGCAAAGGCTTGTAATGTGATGGAGTTAGGGATTTCTGACAACGCGAGGCTTTGTTGAATCTGTTCATCTGTCAAAATATATTGGGCAATCGCAATTCTATCTTGTAAGGGCAGGGCACAGAACACCCGGTAAAACGCTTCGGCTGTACTCAACGTCTTCCCGGTCATTGTTTGAGACATGATTTACCTCCAACAAGTGATTTTCGGCTGGATGCCATCATACCAAAAGTTTACCATAGCCACTTGGAGTTATGCATGTTTTGGATGAAATCGGTCATCGCCATGCCCGCTCAGCGATGAAGTCGCAAGGCTACGGAACAGTCACCATGAGCAATAGCTCACCGCATAACGATGAAAATAGAACGCAGATTTGCGCAGATGCTTCGCAGATTTCCGCAGATGGTCTTATGTTCAACTACTGAACACTGAACACTGAACACTCCCATTGTTGCCTCGCTCAACGTTGTCCTGATGATCTCAATCCTAATCCTGATCCAAATCCTATTTACAAAGCAGTCCAACGGCTGGCTCGCCCGCGTCGATACCGATGAAAATGAGAACGCAGATTTGCGCTGATGCTCCGCAACGCAGATTTTCGCAGATGTTCGTCATGCTGAGCGACCGAAGGGAGCGAAGCATCTAGCGAGCGAAGCGAGCGCCATGCCGTGGTTTTTGCGCTTCGCTAGAACCTGTTATGAACTTATCGCCAGTTTCACGCCATTTTGTGGATGGCGGGCGTTTCAATTCGCCACGGATGACGCTGATGCGACGGATCGACACGGATTTTTTGG
>JALWZT010000238.1 GCA_027002405.1 Anaerolineae bacterium
AGGGCCCGCTCCTCTCCCCGCGTATCCTCCACCTCTACCCGAATCCCAATATGATCGGTGGCGGTGTAGGTGACTGTCAGCCGCAGGCCAGCATCGGGCAGGGAGACGCGCTGTTGCAAACAGGAGGTCTGCTCCCCAGGGCAGGGGCTCACCTGACCCGTGAGAGGGATCGTCGTCTCGGGGCTGGCGACCACAGCCAGGTCATCCACCCATAAGGTTTCCTCTTGCAGCCGCCCGACCACGATCACTTCCATCCTGGCGGCCGCGGCTGGGGCCCGCACTTCGCCCCCGATCTTCCGCCAGGTGGAGGCATTCCAGTGCAAGGGCGCGACCAGGGTAGGGGTCCCTACCTGACCGCCCGTCTCATCCAGCCAGCGGACATAGAGGCCATTAGGGCGCAGCAGGCCTTGCCACATCTGCTCCTGGCGCACCGGGGCCGTGCCAGAAGGGCCGAGAACATAGCCGCGGCTGCTGAGAAAATAACCCGACAGGCGATAGCGTCCTCCTGGCGTGACAGGGATATCGGCCAGGGTGGCGAGGACGCCCGCGCCCAGCCCATTGACGCGTTCCCCACGTATCTGCAGGGCCCGGTTCCCGCGATGATGCACGCCTGTGGTCACGGTGAGGGTGGTTTCGACCTGCTGGCTGATGCGCCAGCCCTTCAGGCCTTCTTCAAAGCCGGGGTTGGTCAGGAGATTGGGGGTGTCGACGGTGCCGGCCCTGCTCATATCCCGCAGCCACAGGACCGGGCCGGCCGTAAGGGGCAAGGCATCGCCATCCTCTGTCAGGGCGAGGGCCTGGCCATCCGCGGACAGGGTGAGGGCCAGGCCATCATCGGTTTGGATGGTGTAGGTTCTATCGACGCAGGCCGCCGCGGAAAAGACGCCAAACGCGCTCATCCCCAACAGCAGGGCCGCAGTCAGACCGAGAATCAGGCTTCGATACACAAGGTTCCTCCCTGAGAGCGATAACGAGGGGCCAGCAAAACTGAAGCCAATATATTTTCCCACGCGAGTGTCATGGATGTGTCACAAAAACGTAAATTTAATGTAATCAAAAACCTTTGCGCCCCTCTGCGCTTTCTGCGCCCCCGCGTTAAAATATCGAACGCAAAGGCCCTGGTTTCAATGGGCGGGTGTCGCCAATCCCCTGCGATTTGTCGATTCCAGAGCGTTTCGATGCGCCACGGATGACGCGGATACGACGGATCAACCCAGATTTCCTCTGAAGAGAATGGCATCCCCTTGAAAAAATCCGCGGCAATCTGCCTTATCCGTGTTATCCGTGGCGAATTCCAACTTCCAATGGGGCGTCAAAGACCTTGAAGGTCTGGGAGACGCTTCAAGGTCTGGACGGGCTCCGGTCCGCGGTTCAGCCCGTGATCGCGGGCACCACGGTGGTTCGGGCGTCGGGCGGAGGCGGGGAGCCCCCCACCCTGGGTTTCTCCTTCTTTGTAACCTGAGGTGCGTAAAGCAGGTATTAGGCTCTTGAGAGAAATATAAATTGGGAAATAAAGTAGGCAATAATCGCGAGTGCGAAAGCAGTACTTCCCGAAAACGCTGTCAGGCCCCACAAACCGGAGATGAAAGGCAGCAAAAAATAGGTAATTAAACCCACAAAAATCGCGATAATGAGAGCCTTTCTTTGAATAAGTTGAGCGCGGGAGTCACGGCGTAATGGAAAGACCGCATTATTGGTATCAATCTTGAACCAGCCGCTGTGGAGGTAGAGCAAGAAAAAACCGAAAAGCACGATGGCCAAGGCGATCATTTTCCAGGTAAAGCCTGCAACGAGCATGGCGAAAGCAACGCTGAGCAAAGCCCTGGAGATATAGTAAGGTAAAAACTGTTTTTTCATTGAGCGTCCTCCTTGAGCCAAAATAATTGATCAATGGGTGTGTTCAGAGCCTGACTGATCCGTAGAGCAGTCTCAATCGTTGGGATATAACGGCCTGTTTCAATGGCGACAATAGAAACTCTTGAGACACCAACGATTTCCGCCAACTGCGCTTGGGTCAAACCCAGTTTTTTGCGAATTTCTTTAACTCTGTTTCCGACAGTTTTGTGTGTCATATGATAAGTATACTTAACACCGCCCAAAATGTCAAGTGTACTTATCAAAAAAATGAAAGGGCGTCAAAGACCTTGAAGGTCTGGGAGACGCTTCAAGGTCTGGAGCTGGCGTTGGCCCGGCGGGCGGTGGTGCAAGGGCCCGCCGCCCGCACCAGGGGATAATTCCCCCGGCTAGAAACAGCGCCCTTGCGGGGGATGCCGGATTATGGAGTTTTACAAATTAAACGGGTCATAGGCCTCATTCTATTACCGGATTGTTTTGTAAACGTTCATCATCCGGCCGTTTTGGTGCCCGGCGACTTCATGATGCTGTTGGCAAACCTCAAGCCTGTTGCCGGGCGCCTTGGCCCTGCCGACTCGAAGTCGGGGCCGGGGGCCGGCCCCCACCTTGGGTTCCTCCCCGGGGGGAGGACATGAGGAAGGCAGATTGCCTGGGCCGCCTGTCTGCGCAGGCAGACAGGCCCGGCCGGGCGAAAAAACATGTCCCCGCAGGGGGACATGCGGCGGAACACCCTCAGCACCGAATTCCATTCGGCCAGTGCGCCCCCATTCTGAAACACGCCCCTCATTGCTAAAGCAATTGACAGAATGGACTAATCGGTGATAGGATAAGGTTATCCTGACCTGTTGGAGGCAAGCCATGATCCGCACGATTGGCATGACCGAAGCCAAGAGCAAATTATCCGAACTGGTGGGGCAGGTTGCCTATGGAGGCCAGCAATTCATACTGGAGCGACGCGGCCGCCCCATGGCCGTGCTGATCAGCCTGGAGGAATATCGGCGTTTGCAAGAACTGGAACAGGCCGCCCGCGCACAGTCTCTCCCTCCCGAACTTCGTCAACGACAGGAAAGACAGGTCAGCGAAGCCCGCCGTTTGAGAGCACGGCTGGGCGATCCGATAGAAGGACTGGCCGAACTGATGAGCTCGCTGCCAGCGGAGGACGACGAATTTTGGCTTCAGCTCGCTGAGGAATTGCCCTGATGGCCTTATATGACATCTCCGAGACATCGGTCGGTTCTCTAGAAGAACGTATGCGCCATTTCATCATTGCCTATCATCTGTTGGCGCAAGATGCGCTGATCCTGGCCCATGCTGAACGGCTAGGGGTATCGGCTGTTGCCACGCTTGACCAGGATTGGCTGCGAGTGGCAGTTTTCGACATATACACATGCCAGAGCTCATGACTTGTTCTCAGGGGCCGAAATCCTTTTCGCCAGATACCCTCATCACGACCACTCCTCCTCCATTCTCGCGGATGCTTCATGCACTGGTTGCGCCATTTGGCTGAGCAAATTCAGGCGTGGTGGTTGGGCCTGAGCCCGGGCGTGCGGGACGGGATTGTCGCGACGGTCATTGGCGGTATTATTCTGGGAACGTTGGGGCTTTTGTGGCGCAGTGGGGGAAACGTCATCAAAAAGTTGGTCTTCAGAAAGAATGAGCCGCCTCCCATGGTTAGCAAGGAAGAGGCGGATAAGCAGCGAAAGGCCATGCTGGATGCAGTGGAGGCCGCCTGGATCGAGGGGGTGTTTAAGAAGTCCCTTTATGAAGAAGTGTTGATCGCACTGAAGCTCCAGGACAGGCATGATCTGGTGCAACCGCCCGTGCGCCTGGAAATCCAGACCCCGGAAGGCGTCTCGCGACCCCTCCCGCCTTCCACCGATATCCTCGACATTTTCGATGAATACGATGGACGCCTGTTGATCCTGGGGGAGCCGGGCTCGGGCAAGACCATCACCTTGCTGGACCTGGCCCAAAAGCTCATCGCCCGGGCCAGAGAGGACCCGACCCAGCCCTTGCCTGTGGTGTTCAACCTGGCCTCCTGGGCCGAGAAGCAGCAACCCCTGGCGGCATGGCTCATGGATGAGCTGGAAAAGAAATATCGCGTGCCCAAACCGTTAGGGCGCTACTGGGTGGAAAAACATGAACTGCTGCCTTTGCTGGACGGTCTGGACGAGGTGCGGGAAGACGCGAGAGACACGTGCATCGAGGCCATCAATGCCTACTGCGATGCGCGCACGCAAGTCGCGGTTTGCAGCCGACAACGGGAATATGAAAGGATCAGCGACAAAACCAGGCTGGAGGCGTGGCAGGCCATTGTGTTGCAGCCCCTTACGGAAGATGAGATTTCTGAGCATCTGGCGAAATTGGGCAAAAAGGCCGAACCGGTCCAAAAGGCGCTGGAAGAAGACCCGGACTTGCTGGAACTTGCCCGAACGCCCCTGCTGCTCAACGTCATGCTGATGGCGTATGGGGGCGAGGGGGGAGAAAACCAGGCCAGGGAGGGCGACACCGAAGACAAGCGGGTCCGGCTCTTCGACCGCTACATCCGCCGCGTGTTGCTGGAACATGGCTCGCCACACCACCCCTGGCCGCCTTCGCAGGTGATGACCTGGCTGCGGTGGATGGCGCAGGGGCTCATGGACCACAACGAGACGGAATTTCGTTTGGAAAATCTGCAACCGGATTGGCTGTCGCTTGATGAGCAACGGTCGTATAGATGGGTGAACAAACTTCTTGGAATGCTTTACGATCTGACTGCTAAGCTGAGCGGCAAGACATCAGAAGATACAATAACCCCCATTGTTAAATTGAAATGGAATCTTTTTTATGTTCGCAGGAAAAATTTTTTGGTTGACATGATAAGGTTCGGATTGTCTTTTGTGTTGCTTACCATGCTGGCCGCTCGGTTTGGTGCTGTTATTGATGCTATACTGGCTGCCGGACCGGAAGTTGGACTTCTTGCGGCGCTGGCTGCCGGGAAGGAGACAGCGTTGAATGTCAATGATCTGGTTCACGCGTCGGCTGTCGATGAATTGGTTTTAGCATTGGTTCCTGCACTGTTCCTTGCAGTTGTGAGGAATTTACAACCTGACATGTCCATCAACCCCTTTTCAACCCCCAATTATCCTATCTGGCAATCAGGGAAAAATGGGTTGTTTTACGGGCTGATCGCCGGTCTAACTGGCGGGTTACTCTTCGGGTTACTTTTCGGGTTGCTTTTCTGGCCGATTATTGGCCTGATTGCTGGCTTGATTGCTGGTCTAATTAACGTGTTGCTCTTCGGGCTGTGGTATGGCGGTGAGGCATTTATCAAACACTGGGTGTTGCGATTCACCTTATGGCGCTATGGCCACACGCCCGCGCCGTGGCGTTATGTCGACTTCCTCGATTACGCGGTACAGCGCATCCTCCTGCGCCGGGTGGGCGGGGGGTGGATCTTCATCCAGCGTATGATCATGGAGCACATCGCCCAACTGGATGACGCGTTCATCGCGTCGCTGGAGCGCTGAGACCTCGCAGGCCTGGCAGACCTGCGAGGTCTTTCCTTGCCCGCGAAAACGCCCGGCGCGCGTCCTGCACACCGGGCGACATTCTCTCCCCCACGAGCGGAGAGGGGTAGGGGGTGGGGGCTGATGGGCCGGATCACCGCCCCCGTCCGATTGTTTGCAACCAGCTTGAGGTTTTCCAACAGGTTCGTTCAGCCTCGGGTGCACCGGTCTTCCCCCGTAATCTGGAGGAGGGAGAAGTGAACGTTGCGATCCGCTTTGCTGTGGAGGGGCGGGCGTGATAAAATGTTGGCATAATGGAACGCCTGATGCTGCGTCCATCATACACGCATCTTGTGAACCCCATGGAGTTAAAGCAAATGAACACCTATGAATTGGTTCTCGAAATGAAGTTGTTGGAAAGACGTTTAACGCTCTATGAAGAAAAATATGGCGTGCTGAGCGAAGATTTCTATGCGGCTTTGATGGCCGGAGAATTGGAAGAATACGATGAGTATGATGAGACCCGGGCGGATTTCAGTCGATGGAAGGGGATTTATGAAATCTGGCAGCGACGAAAGCGGGCCTACGATCAGCAGATCGACAAGGGAAAACTGGCCCAAACCATGCGCTATCAGCCGGCCTATTAAAAATGAACGAAGCGCTGAAATCACTGGAAGCATATAGCGAGTATGTGGCTCGTGTGACAGAGCGATTTGATGTAATGAGATCGACTGTCGTCGTGTGGAGCATAAGCAAATACATTGGAATAGCAGAGGGTGAGATATTCATCCGTGGCGGCTACCGCTTGCGAATCCGCGAGGAGATCGATTTTGCTGAAGGTTTGATCGTTTCATACGGGTATGAAGTGTATCGGGAGGATCAACGATTGTACTGGTACGATGACTTCCCCCATCCCAATGATCCCATACTGGCCGAAACGTATCCGCATCACAAGCATGTTCCACCGAACATCAAGAGAAACCGCATTCCTGCGCCAAATATGAGGTTTGATCGTCCGAATTTAGAAGAGTTGCTGAAGGAGATTGAGGCAATCAGCCAAGGATAGGAGAGGGGGAGCATGTCTGGTGAACAGAGATGGTCAGGCATATAATGGTATGGGAACAAAAAGCCCTCCCCCGCGTCGCAGAGAAGGTCAGGGTGGGGACGGCCCCGACTTCGAGTCGGCGGGGCCAAGGCGCCCATGTAACCGGCTTGAGGTTTGCCAACAGGTTCGTTCAGCCTCGGGTGCACCGGGCTGGATGACGCGTTCTTCGCGTCGCTGGAGCGCTGAGACCTCGCAGGCCTGGCAGACCTGCGAGGTCTTTCTTTAGCATTTGTCAAGTTCCTTGTAGCCGAAGATGAACCATGCCCAGTAGACCAACGGTATCATGGCTCGAGGGGGCTACTCCTCATC
Source organism: Anaerolineae bacterium (assembly GCA_027002405.1). Classification (GTDB taxonomy): domain Bacteria; phylum Chloroflexota; class Anaerolineae; order J102; family J102; genus M2005. The sequence continues at coordinate 6,757 of JALWZT010000238.1, forward strand.
GGGCAGTCGATCCAGGGCAGCGACGTAGCGGGCATGATGATAGGGTTTGCCCGTCTTCAACATTTCGTAAAGCTCTGTCAAAAGTGCCCGGGCAATGAAGGTGCGCGTTTGTTCGTCCGAATATCCCATCCCGCGCAGCCGCACATAGGTGGCCACCACTTCCGGGGGATCCCCTTCGTTCAGTTGCCTATCGACAGCTTCTAAAATGAGTTTTCGCAGTCGAAGATTCATGATTGGGTTCACACAAAAGAATTGTTCACCGCGGAGAACGCAGAGGACGCAGAGTTATAAAGGTTGGATTCAGGGGTGTTTTCTCCGCGAAACCCCAGGATTTCCTCAGCGTTCTCCACGCCCTCTGCGGTGACATTGGTTTTTCATGAGAGCCATGATTGCATTCTGATTGCGCGTTCCCGGGACCCTACGCCTCGTCGAATCCGGGCCGGATGAACGCTCGGGCGTTGGGGAAGAGGGCTTCGGTTTGCCTCCGCAGCCGCTGCAAATGGGCGAGGATATGCAAAGTTTCGATATCCCTGAATATCTCGCGGGGGATTATCGCCCCAGCGTCGTTTTTCCATGGCGTAATTCATGCAGCGGTCGGTGAAAGGGCAGCGCTCGCACCAGCGGTCGCAATAGTTGTAGATGCCCGGGATGAAGTTTTCGAAGTTGGGGTAGTTGGTCAGGAAATCCTCGGTCATTTGCTATGTGAATTAGGATTAGGATCAGGATTAGGATTAGGACGGATGATCAAGAATGAAATCCCTTGGGGTGGAAACTCATGCCCTCTCAGTACCCTTGGCGTTCTCGGTGGTAAAAAACTCACGCTACAAACTCTACCGACCGTGCCGGAATATCGAGTACCAGACGGCAATGTCGTAAAAAGGATATCCCCAGAAGACCATCCACTCCCAGTGCGGCTGGCAAGCCCATAACAGCAGTCTCGATATCATTGAGTGCAAACCCGGCCACATCGACTTGATCAATCGTCACCAATACCGCCATCTCGAGTTGGCTCGCTGTAGCCACCGGGATGCGTCGAGCACTTTCCAGATCAAGCCCCAACCTGCGAGCCGTCTCGGGAGTGATGATCGTGTACTTGGCCCCGGTGTCCAATATCATCCTTATGAGTGTGCGTTCGTTGAGGCGTACGTTCAGCAGGATGACATTATCAGCCGCCCAATTTGGCAACTTCAGGCGTATCTTTTGTGTCATAGAAAAAGACCTCGAACCCTTTGGCGGCTACAGGACCGTTGAAAAAAACGTAGACATCTTCGTTCTCCGGTAATCTGGCCACCTCTCGCCAGACCACAGTGCGATCCGGACTGTGGGCGATCAGACGCCCTCGCTTGGGATCATATCGATCTTCACCCTCCGGGATCACGATGGCCAGCCATTCACCGGGATATTGAGAGCGAAGCTCCTCCAAATCCTGAACCTCTTCTTCCCCCTCCATCAACTTGAGCACCGCCTCTATGACATGATCCTTTTCCGGCCTGGGAAGCCGTTCAATCATTTGTATCAATTCCTCTGCTTTGGATGTCATTATCATAGCTCCTGGGGATTCTCGAATGGCATTTGGAAGGCAAGGAAAGTAATCAGTGAGCAGTCATCAGTATTCAGTAGAGCTTTCCGAGGGAGCGAAGCGACCGAGGAATCTAGCGAAGCGCAAAAACCACGGCATGGCGCTCGCTTCGCTCGCTAGATGCTTCGCTCCCTTCGGTCGCTCAGCATGACGAACATCTGCGGAAATCTGCGTTACATCTGCGCAAATCTGCGTTCCCATTTTCGTCGTGATGGGGTGAACCGTCGCTTGTCGCTTATAGACGCGTCTCCTGGCATGATTATAGGTCAAGCAGGGAGGTCGATGCAAGCCGGATAAAGAATAGGTGAAATTAGTCCCCTGACAACGCCAATGCCAGCTTCAATCGACCATTGACTTCTCGCATGTCACGTTCCGAAAGAGCCCCCACGTGATAAACAATCAGCGATGGTTCGATGGCTGCTATTTTGGGCCGCATGAATGTAGGTTTGAGCAGTCCAGCGTCTTTCCAATCCTGCAACACATAGTCCAACTCGGCATCAACACTTGAAAGTCGAGAAGACAGATAGGCAAGCAACAGCTCAGACCGCACAGCGTGATATAATTCGCTACTCACTACGACCGCTGGACGCGTTTTGGTTGCGGACAGATCGGTGTAAGGGAATGGAATCAGAACAACGTCACCTCTCTTCAATGCCATAATGCGCTCTCCAGTTATCGTAAATGGCGTCTTCATCATTGTCCCAATCCTTCTGGAAAGAAGCCAACCCCATCTCATTCCAATCGATGTCTTCCAACACTTCGTCAGATAAAATGCTGTCCAAAAGCATTCGCGCCAAAAGCAATCGCTCTGTCTGGGTCAGGCGTTTGCTTTCTTCGATGACTTCAGCCAATTTCGGAGAAATGCTAGTGGGAAGCATTTGGTTCACACGCTTGAATGAGGGAAAACGACGAAGGAATTAAGTGAGCGTCCAGAAATAACTCCCCTTTTTTGCCGCAACCCTTGCCGAGTAAACTCGTGCCTATGGAGGCGCTTCGCGCCAATGGTCGCCCTTCGGCGACCCCTTTTGTCGCCGTTTTGGACGGCGGAGGCCGTCATCTGATCCCCTTCCGCTGTTCTCCCCCGCTTGCGGGGGAGATGAAGAGGGGGTCTGGCCGTAGGCCTTAAGTGTTCGACTTCAGTCGATGAGCACAAAAACGGAAACTCATTTTTAGACGGTTACTAAGCGCATTATAGGGCAATCCGGATAACAGGGCAAGGCCCAAAAAACGCCCGGCGCGCGTCCTGCACACCGGGCGACATCCCCTCCCCCGCTCGCGGGGGAGGGCCAGGGTGGGGGCAGGTTACCAGATTACCCCTTAATCCCCTTCTCCTTCAGCGCGGCCTGGGCCGCAGCCAGACGGGCGATGGGCACCCGGAAGGGGGAGCAGCTCACGTAGTTGTTGCCCGCATGATGACAGAACTCGATGGACGCGGGATCGCCGCCATGCTCGCCGCAGATGCCCACCTCCAGGTCGGGGCGAGTGGCCCGGCCTTCCTCGATGGCCATCTTCATCAGCCGCCCCACGCCGTCCACATCGATGGTCTGGAAGGGGTTCTTGGGCAGGATGCCCGTCTCCACGTAAGTGAGCAGGAAGCGGGCCTCCGCGTCATCACGGCTGTAGCCAAAGGTCATCTGGGTGAGGTCGTTGGTGCCGAAGGAGAAGAACTCGGCCACCTCCGCGATCTCCCGGGCCGTCAGGGCCGCACGCGGGATCTCGATCATGGTGCCGAACTTGTACTCGAACTCGACACCCTTCTCCTCCATGACCTCTTTGGCGATGCGCTGCAGGCGGGGCTGGATCACCTTGAGCTCGTTCACATGGCTGACCAGGGGGATCATCACCTCGGGCTTGACCACCACGCCCTGCAAAGCCTGGTTGGCCGCGGCCTCGAAGATAGCCCGCACCTGCATCTCCACGATCTCGGGCATGACGATGCTCAGGCGCACACCCCGCATCCCCATCATGGGATTGCTCTCGTGCAGGCTTTCCACGGCCTGAAGCAGCGCTTCCTTCTCGGCCAGACCTTCCGTCTCACCTTTGGCCCGCATCTCCGCCACTTCAGCCACCAGCTCGTACATGTCGGGCAGGAACTCGTGCAGCGGCGGGTCGATGAGGCGGATGATCACGGGAAGGCCATCCATGACCCGGAACAGGCCCTCGAAATCGCTCCGCTGGAAGGGCAACAGCTCGTTCAGGGCCGCGGTGCGTTCCTCGGAGCTCTCGGCCAGGATCATCCGCTGCACGATGGGCAGGCGCTCCTCCTCGAAGAACATGTGCTCGGTGCGGGTCAGACCGATGCCCTGCGCGCCGAAGTCTCGGGCCCGCTTCGCGTCCGCGGGGTAATCCGCGTTGGCCCACACCTCCAGGCGACGGAACTCATCGGCCCAGCTCAGCAGAGTGATAAGATCAGTCTGCTCCTCGAACTTGGGGAAGGTCGTGGGCATCTGCCCGACGAAAACCTCGCCACTGCCGCCATCCACCGACAGCCAGTCGCCCTCGTGGATGGTGATGCCATGCGCGGTCGCGGTGCGATTCTCCAGGTCGATGACCATGTCGGACGCGCCCACCACCGCGGGGATGCCGAACTGACGGGCAACCACGGCCGCGTGGCTGGTGGCCCCACCCTCGCTGGTGAGGATGCCCTTGGAAGCCAGCATGCCGTGCACGTCGTCGGGCCTGGTGAAGGGCCGCACCATGATCACATCCTGGCCCTCTTCCTTGGCCATGCGTTCCGCGGTGTCCGCGTCGAAGTAGACGCGACCTACCGCGGCGCCGGGTGAGGCGTTGACGCCCTTGGCAAAGAGCTTACCCTCGGCGATGGCTTGCTTCTTGGTCTCCTCATCGAACTGCGGGTGCAGCAGCGTGTCCACCTGCTCGGGGGTCACGCGCATGACCGCTTCCTCGCGGGTGATGAGCCCTTCGTTGGCCATGTCCACCGCGATCTTGATGGCCGCGCGGGCCGTGCGCTTGCCGGTGCGGGTCTGCAGCATCCACAGCTTGCCCCGCTCAATGGTGAACTCCACATCCTGCATATCGCGGTAATGCCGTTCCAGCTTCTCCGCGATCTCCACGAACTCGGCGTAGGCCTGGGGCAGGTCCTCCTTCATCTGGCTGATGGGCTTGGTGTTGCGGATGCCCGCGACCACATCCTCGCCCTGGGCGTTGAGCAGATACTCGCCGAAGAGCTCCTTTTCGCCCGTGGAGGGATTGCGGGTAAACGCGACGCCGGTGCCGCTGTCCCAGCCCATGTTGCCGAAGACCATGGTCACGATATTCACCGCGGTGCCCAGATCATCGGGAATGCCCGCGGCCTTGCGGTAATCGATGGCCCGCTTGCTGTTCCAGGACTTGAACACCGCTTCCGTGGCCAGGCGCAATTGTTCGATGGGGTCCTGGGGGAATTCCTTGCCGTGATCCTTCACCACCTGCTTGAAGGTCTCGGTCATGACCTTCCAGTCCTCCGCGGTCATGTCCGTATCGCTTTCATAGCCCTTTTCCTTCTTGTAGGCATCCAGCGCATGCTCGAACGCATCATCCTCGATGCCCAACACCACGCTGCCGAACATCTGCACCAGGCGACGGTACGCGTCATAAACGAAGCGCTCATCCTGGGTCAGTTCCACCATACCCTTGGCCGTCTCATCGGTGAGGCCGATGTTCAGGACCGTGTCCATCATACCGGGCATGGAGAACTTCGCGCCCGAGCGACAGGACACTAACAGGGGGTTGCTGGGATCACCGAACTTCTTGCCCGTCTTTTCCTCGATGACATGTAGGGCCTCGATTTCCTGTTCCCACATGCCCGCAGGGAACTTCTCTCCCGCGGCCAGGTACGCATTGCAGGCTTCGGTGGTCACGGTAAAACCGGGAGGCACAGGCACGCCAATACGCGTCATTTCCGCCAGGTTCGCGCCCTTACCACCCAGCAGACCGCGCACGCCATCCCAATCCCCCGCGTACTTTTCGGCTTCCTCAACTTCTTCGAAGAGGTAAACCCATTTTTTGGTCATTTTGATGTAATCCTCCTTTGAGATTTGGATATTAGATATTGGGTATTTGGTATTGGATTTCCTGGAAAAAGGCCACGAAGGCCTTCGAAGATACGAAGGCACAAAGAAAGTAATCAGTGATCCGTTATCAGTAATCAGTGTTCAATTGACTCTGCGTTCTCTGCGGTGAGTAACCTTATCCGTAGGGGGCAGGAATCAATCATCCAGGTCTCCGTGGTGAAATGACCTTTTTGCAGGGCAGCCACGGATGACTCATGATCGCGCCTAACGCCGGCCTGACAATCCTCAATCCTAATCCTGATTCTAAACAACTCAATCGCGCCCATTATAACACACGCCGCGATGAATATAGGGATAACAGCTCCCTAAAAATGCAAGATCCCCCACCTTTGCTCCGCCCACGCGCGCAAGACATCCATCCCCAATATGAGCAACGTGGCAAAAGCCAGGCCCGACAGCCAAAAGCGCCCGAAATCGCGCCAGGTAGTGGCTTGATTTTCCGCTCCCAGCGCCAGGACCGTGATCAGCAAGCCCACCAGGCTGAGCAGCAATACGACCCCCGCGGTGGAAAGCACGGCCAGCGGATAAAACAAGATGGGCCAACGGCTGTTCACAGCCAGGGTGAGGATGGCTGTCGTCCCCAGCACGATCAAAAGATCTCGCCACCTCGTTAATACCGGCCGGGGGTCCGGGGCATACCAGAAGACTTGATTGAAAAAGGGTAAGAAGAGCATGCTCACCGCGACGCCCTGGCCCATGCCCGTGACCAGACGTAAAATGTTGTGGGGCGTGTAGAGAAAGGGGGTCTGGGTGAGAAGATAGAGGTACGAGTTGATGCCATCCAAAGCCCACCCGGCCAAAAGCAGCAACAAGGCCACGAGCATGCCTCGCCCGGGGAGCCCGGCCGCCCGCAGCCGCCCCCAGCGCCAGGCATAGAAGAACCCAGCCATCACGCCCAGGTACTGTCCCGTGCAGCGGGCGCACAAAGGCATGACCCACGTGCCAAAGATGTACGAACGCACCGTGATCTGATGACACACCGCGTATCCTACCCCTCGCATCAGGCCCATGGGCCCGTGACGCAACCCAAGACCTGCGCCCACCATCACCACCAGGGCCGAAATCCACAAAATCCAGGGCGGAGGCGTCTTCGAGGGAGGGGCATCTTCGTGCATGCCGCAAGCATAGCAAATCTATCCCAATTGGACAAACCTCTGGTATAATTGTTCAAGCTTGACAAAAAACGGCGTGGTTCACATGGACGCTTTGTGGCTTGACAAATTGGCTGTGAAAGCATGGATATTGGATACTGGATATTCGATATTCCCTGTTTCAGGACGATGCAAATACCCAATATCCAATACCAGATATCGACTATCTTGCTACGGAAGCCCCGGCAGCATGTGTCAAAAATGAACCATGCCCAAAAAACATGTCTTGGCTCACTTCTTCTTGCACCATTTTGGCAAGCGCCGTGCAAGCCACGTGATCTACTCCTGGGACAAAAACCATGAATTTTCTGAATCGACTCATCGCCTTTTTGATCTTCCTGCTGGCATTTATTGTGCTCCTGGGCCTGGCCATCATGCCTTTTGACGCGTTAGCCTGGTTGCAAGCGCAACTAGGGCACTTCCAGACCTGGGCCATGAGCTATCAAGAAAACAACCCCCTCATCTTCACCCTGGCGCGGGGCATCTTGGGGGCCATCGCGTTCCTGGTGGTCATCCCTTTGCTGTTGGCGGAACTCCCTCGCCGCAAAAAGGTGAAGGCCGTGAAAATGCGCGCCGAGCATGGGGAGGTCCTGGTCACCTCGGATAGCATTGCCAAGCGCCTGGCCTGGCATTTGGATCAGCTCGCGGATGTGATCTCGGTCTCTCCGCAGGTGGAGCCCAAAGGGGACAAGGTGCACGTGCGCCTGGATATCGAAACCTCGCCCGAAGTGGACGTCCCCATGAAAACCGAAGAGATCATGATGGTGACTCGGGATATCATTGAAAAAGATATGGGATTGAAATTGGGGAAGCTACGGGTCAATTTGCGCCACGCTGCGTATCCCCAATCCGTGTAATCCGGCATGTCCACGGCATTGCTTCCCTCCGGCCAGGATACCGCGGACATGGTCACCACGGCATCAGAACCCGAGGCCGCCAGCCCTCCCGATTATCCCCACCTGGTGCGCTTATTGGAAAGCCTGCTTTTCGTGGCGGGCGAACCCGCGACCATCGAGCGGCTGGCTACAACCTTGGAACAGCCCCAGGAAGTGATCGAGCAGGCTCTGGCTTTGCTGACCCAACAGTTGCAGGACCGGGGCATCCGCCTGCAGCGTCACCATGACCAGGTGCAATTGGTGACCATGCCCGAGGCCGCCGATGCCATCGAGGCATATCTGGGGTTGGACTTAAGCACCAAACTTTCCCGTGCGGCCCTGGAAACCCTGGCCATTATCGCCTATCGCCAGCCCATCACCCGGCCCCAGATCGAAGCCATTCGAGGGGTCAGCAGCGATGGTGTGATCCGCACCCTGCTCCATCGGGGGTTAATCCAGGAAGTGGGGCGATTGGAAACCGCGGGCCGACCGGTGCTTTTCGGAACCACGCCGGAATTCCTGAACTACTTCGGCATCCAGAGCCTGGATGACCTCCCGCCCCTGGAAGAGGAAGACGAGATGGCCCTGGCCGAACGCCTGGGCGAGGCTTATTCAGTGAGCAGTGATCAGTCATCAGTGGGAATGAGTCCCAAAGAGACTTTGCGCGCGTAGCCCGAGGGTTCAACCCCTGGCCCTCTGCCGCTGTGGCCTCTGCCACTCTGAAATTGGGAAGGTGCGGGGAGGGTAGGATTGGGATTGAGGATTAGGATTGGGGAGATTGTAGCAG
>JALWZT010000239.1 GCA_027002405.1 Anaerolineae bacterium
CCTCCTGTTTGCAACAGCGCGTCTCCCTGCCCGATGCTGGCCTGCGGCTGACAGTCACCTACACCGCCACCGATCATATTGGGATTCGGGTAGAGGTGGAGGATACGCGGGGAGAGGAGCGGGCCCTGGATATCCTGTGGGGTCTGCCCTTGGACCTGACCCGGGACGAGGCATGGCGATGGTGGGATGATGCCCGCCACAGCCGCATCATTCACCCCCGCGACATCGCGAACCCACCCGCGGAACCTTTCCCGGCAGGGCTTTCGTGGACCTATGAGCATGTGGTCAGCGGCGTATGGGATGGCTGGCTGCCGGTCTCCCTCTATCCCTACGCGTTGGTGGAGGATGGTCACCACGGCCTGGCCCTGGCCGTGTCACTGGATTCCCCGCGGTTGGTCAAACTGGCCTATGATCAAGGAGCGAAACGGTACGAGGCCCGCACCTACCTGGGCATCTCCCCCCAGGCGACAAAGGTTGGGCCGCGCGCGGATGTGCAACTGGAACTCTACCGGGTCGATCCAGCGTGGGGCTTTCGCTCGGCCATGGCCGGATTCGCCCAGCGACACCCCGCCTGGTTCGATTCCCCTCGGCCCATGGACGACTATGTCGATTACGAACGGGGCAATTACGGTAGCCCTCAGGGGGCGTCGCGGGTCCGGGAAAATGACCAAAAGGGCATCTTCACTGCGGAATACATTGTGGCCGACGCGCCTTTGAACATCGCGCCTGTCAGCGCGCCCCGCCCCACCTATACCGACACCATCCACCGCGTCCAGGCCCTGGCCCAATCCCCGCGGCCGAACGAGCGCGCCCAGGGCCAGGCCATGATCCACAGCATGGCATCCGGCACCAACGCCGACTGGCAGATCAAGCATATCGATGAATTCGAATGGGCCCGTGGGCAGTGGCAGGCAGTATGGTTCACCAGTGTGGACCCCGATATCGCGCAGGGGTGGGGGGACTATCTGTGGCGCTGGGATGTCGCGCAGGCCATCTCGGCCACCCAGGAGATCGGCGCGGTCCTCGATGGTGTGATGATGGACAACTTCCTCAGCGCGGCGGGCGTGGATCTGAACCCCAACCATCTGGCCCTGACAGACACCCCTCTCACCTATGATGTGACTGTCTACCGACCCGGCGTCCACAATATGGTCAACATGGCCGAGTTCTTCGCCTGGCTACGCCAACGCATGCATCAACGCGGGCGAGACGATATGGCCATTGCCATCAATTTTTGGGGCATAGCCACGCCCAATGCCCTCGTCCCCTGGATCGACGCGTTTGGCGGCGAAGGAACGAGCATTGGCGAATCCCCCACCAACTGGAACCCCACTATCCTCGATTACCGCCGGGCCATGGCTTACCACAAAATCCAATCCTGGACCAACGGCGCCAGGGACCTGTCTCGGGACCAGGTCCAGGCCTACGTGGCCCGCGCCCTCTTCTATGGCATCTTCCCCACCCGCAAGGAAGAGGCCACTGGCTGGGAGGAGGGATCAGAAGCGCTCCTGGCCGAGGCCCAGGCCCTGCAACACCGCTTCGCGTTCGCGGGATGGGAGCCCGTCACCTACGCCCGCTCGCAGGATGAAAGGGTATGGATCGAACGCTTTGGCAGGGGCGCGCGGGAAGCCGATAGCGACGCGCGGCCATGGGGTGCTTCCCCTTCGGGCCTTTTCTTCACCCTTTACAATCAGGATGCCATCACCCGCACGACAACCATCACCATCGAGGCCGCGCGGCTGGGCCTGGCCTCCGTCGCCTCCCTCACCCTCACCGATCTCGCCACAGGTGAATCGATCCCCTTCACCATGGACAACGCGGATATCCGCTTCCACCTGGCATTGGCACCCCAACAGACCCGGGTCGTGCACCTCCAGTGGGAACCCGAGGCCACGCCCACGCCCGCGCTCACGCGGCGGTACCTGCCCCTGATCACGAAACACTGGCGCCGCACCACGCCCACACCCACAGCCACGCCTCCTCACACCGCGACGGTCCTCATCGACGCGGCCCCAGACCACGGTCCTGGCCCTCTTTCCCCCCTGTGGAGGCCGGGCATTGTATGGCAGGGCGGGGGCAGCGGCGGCTCCAATATCAACCCGGCCCTGGTCGATGCCTGGGCCGCGAAAGGAGGGTTCGACCGGATTGGCCTCGTGCGCATTGTGCCGGAGCTGGATAGCCTCGCCCAGGGAAACTATAGCCTGGGCGACTACGCAAACCTGGTGACCCTGGTACGAGACCATGGCGGCCGCCTGCTGGTCAAGATAAAAACCACCCCCCTGATATTCTCCAACACCCCCCATCCACCTCCCGAATGTCCCCCTTACGACCCCGAGGACTATCGCTACGAGCATCGGTACAACAAATATGGCGTAGCCGAAGAGCAACGTCAGGCGTATCAGGCCATGATCCAGGATTTCATCCGCTATTTCTCGGCCGAGGGGGAAACCGTAACCAACGACCTTCTCTTCGGCGACGACGCCCCCCATCCCACCCTGGCCGTATCCGGCGTGCTATATGAAGTGTGGGATGAGCCCAACTACGACATGCTTTGGTGCGATACCGAGGCCCATTTCGAGGACCTCTATCAGCTCATCGTGGAGGCCGCCGCCTCCCTGCGCCAGCAGGACCCCCATCTCCTTCCCTTCACCATTGGCGGACCGGGCTGGCGTCGGCAAACCCTGCGCAGCAAGAAACTGCCCGCAGGCTTCGGCGCGCCCGACTGTCTGCCCGCAGATGATCCCGATTGCGGCGCCATCCGGCGTTTTTACGACGCGCTGAAGAGCCGGGGGTATCTGGAAAATGGCCACATCAGTTGGTGGAGCTATGGGTATCTCCCCACTGAAGTGACCACGGGCGAGACTCGCACGCATCTGGCCAACATCCGCGCCATTTTGAACGACGACAGCTATGAGGGCCATTACCAGAACACTCTGGTGGTCATCGGCGAATGGGGTCCGCCCTTTGGGAACGCGCCTGTGGATTTGCTGCCCGCCACATCGTGGCAGGAAGCCCACGAATATGGCCGTTTTTACGGCAAAAACATCAACGACGACAACGAAGTGGGCGCGTCCCTGGTGCCGGCTCGGATTTGGGATATGACCCGGGCCGATCCCCCGCCCGACTTTCAGTCCTACTTCCAGATCGGCGAATGGCCAGTGAGGGACTACCTGCCCCTGTTCAAGGGCACCACGGGCGTGATGACCGGGCAGGCCCTGGGATTGCGGAAAGCCATCTCCAACGTGTTTCTGCTGCTCAACCGGTTACAACCCCGGGAATTGACCGCGATCTATCCTGCCAATCCCCGCCTGAACCTGGTGGCCTCGGCTAACGCTTCGGGCCGCAAGCTGGCGGTGCTAGGTTGGTATCATCCCAACATCATCCCCTACGAGACCACCGGCGTGGTAACGTACGACGCGCTAATGGCAGGACTGGACCAGGATGGAATCGGCCCGGTGCAGGTGACCTTTACCTTTCAGAACCTGCCGCCGCACAGCACCTGGACCCAAACTTTTTCCTTGGTGGACCGCGACCACAGCAACGCGTTCACCTATCGTCACAAGGTGCTGGATGATCTCATCGACCATTGCGGCAGCGAGCCCCAGGACTGGGATCGCGCGTGCGTCTACCAGCGCATGCAGATTATCGACGAATGGACCCTGGCGCAGGAGGGCGCGTCCGTCGCGCTGGAATCCACCACCGCGTCCCTGGTCGCGGACGCCCAGGGCCAGGCCCAGGTCACATTGACCGTGGCCCCCTATTCGGTCCTGCTGCTGGAACTGGAACAGTCGCCATGAGCAATCGCTCACCACATAACGACGAAAATGGGGGGCAGGGGGCAAGTGGCAGGTGGCAGGTGGCAAGAACGCAGATTTGCGCAGATATTCGTCATGCTGAGCGACCGAAGGGAGTGAAGCATCTAGCGAGCGAAGCGAGCGCCATGCCGTGGTTTTTTGCGCTTCGCTAGATTCCTCGGTCGCTTCGCTTCCTCGGAATGACGTTTCGTTGTCGCCTTTTCCATCGTGGCCCTATTTTTTGGCGTTGTCTAGCCGACCGACGTGGCGTTTGCTACGCCCGTCCGCCCGGCGATGAAGTCGCCGGGCTATAAAACGGCGCCGGATAATTCCGGCTAGCCCCGCAGGGGCGCTGTTTCTAGCCTTGGCGCTACTGAACACTGATTACTGGATCCACTGAAAAAAGGTAGTATGAGGCTCGACGACCCCCTACATGTAGTACCAAATGGCACCCAAGGCACTATATGTAGTGGTGTCCACCTTCGCAAAATGGGTTTTTTCAGTAGATCCATTACTGATAACTGATCACTGATTACTCGTGCTCGCGCCTGACCTCGGCCTAACAATCCTAATCCTAATCCTAATCCTGATCCTATTCCCAAACCAGTGGCAGCCACAGGCGGGCGCGGGGCGTAGGCGACGGGCTGGGCGTACAGAGGATCACGGGGGTGGGCGTGGGCGTCCAGCCGGGCGCATCCTGTTTGATAAAGGTACGGGTGCGCCAGGGAGGGCTGGGCGCGCGGTTGCCCGCCTGATCGTAGATCTCCACCCCCACGGTCACCGGGCCTTCGGGCACACCCGCCATGTCCCACTGGAATTCGTAGGGCGGCTCCGGGTCCATGGCCAGCCGATGCCAAT
>JALWZT010000240.1 GCA_027002405.1 Anaerolineae bacterium
GTTTCACGTTTTACGTTTGACGTTCGTTGGTGCCTCGCTCAACGTTGTCCTGATGATCTCAATCCTAATCCTGATCCGAATCCTATTTACATAGCAGCCATGCCCGAAAATCCCCGCCCATCCCCCTCATCCCGCCCGGTTCTCTCCATCATCGCGCCGGTCTACAACGAAGAGCCCATCCTGCACGAGCTCTATCGCCGCGTCTCCCAGGTCATGGATGATCAGTTCGGTGAACCCTGGGAACTGGTGTTGGTCAACGATGGCAGTTGGGATCGCTCCTACGAGATCATGCTGGAACTGCACCAGCAAGACCCGCGTGTGCACATTGTCAACTTCTCGCGCAACTTCGGGCACCAGATCGCCATCACCGCGGGCATGGATTACGCCCAGGGTCAGGCCGTGGTCATCATCGATGCCGACCTGCAAGACCCGCCCGAAGTCATCCTCGACCTGGTAGCCAAATGGCGGGAGGGCTACGAGGTGGTTTACGCCATCCGGCGGGAACGCAAGGGGGAAACCTGGTTCAAGCTGTGGACGGCCAAGATGTTCTACCGCATCATCAACAAGATCACGGGCGTGAACATCCCCCTGGATACGGGGGATTTCCGCCTGTTGGACCGCAAGGCCGTGGACGCGCTGCGCCGGATCCGGGAGCATCATCGCTTCATGCGGGGGCTGTCGGTGTGGATCGGCTTCCGCCAGACGGGGGTGACCTATGTGCGGGAGGAGCGTTTCGCGGGGGAAACGAAGTATCCCCTGCGCAAGATGCTCAAATTCGCCATGGATGGGATCACCTCTTTTTCCTATCTGCCCCTGCAACTGGCCACCTACCTGGGGTTCATCACTGCGGGGTTGAGCATCCTGGGCATCATTCTCACCATCATCCTGCGGCTTTCGGGCAGCCAGGCTTTTTACGGTCAGGCCACAACCCTGGTCATGGTGCTCTTCCTGGGTGGGATCCAGCTTATTTCCCTGGGCATCATCGGCGAATACCTGGGCCGAATCTACGACGAGGTCAAAAATCGGCCCCTCTACATCGTGGATGAGGCGGTGGGGTTCGAAGACAAAATGAGCGTCCAGAAATAACTTCCCTTTTTGGCCGCAACACGCCGAGTAAACTCGACCTCTTGAGGCGCTTCGCGCCAGTGGTCGACCTTTGTTGACCAGAAAAATGGACGGCGGAGGCCGTCCACTGGCCGCAGGCCTTAAGTGTCCGACTTTAGTCGGTGAGCACAAAAACGGGAACTCATTTTTAGACGATTACAAAGGCCCGGGCGCGGCTTATCTGTAAGCGAGATATCCCACGCCCGCCCATAGCAACGTGCTGACGACCAGTACGATCAGAAACGCGGGCTTGCGCGTCTTGTGGCGGAAGAGGAATCGGCCCGCCCACGCGCCCAGCACACCCCCGGCCAGGGTGATCAGATGTAACACGATCTCGGGCACGCGGCCGCCACCGATTTTGGCTTGCGCCTTATCATAGCCATAAAACCCAAAGGTGACGAGGCCCCACGAGAGCAACCAGGCGATATACAGGTTGATTTTCAGGTAGAAAAGAACGGCCAGAAGGATGAGAAGCCCAAAGATGAGGGCTATGACGGCAAAGGTGGTTTGGGGACGGCGTTTGCGAGCCATGGGATTACTCGTAATGATTGGGTTCGGGCACGGGACGGTCCAAGGCCTGGGCCACCCGCCTGACCTGGCGGACCAACTCGGCAAAACGTTCTGGCTTGAGGGATTGGGGCCCGTCCGAAAGGGCTTCTTCGGGCCGGGGATGGACTTCGATGATGAGCCCATCCGCGCCCGCGGCAATGGCCGCCCGGGCCATGGGGGTCACGGCATCCCACCGGCCCGTGGCATGGCTGGGGTCCGCGATGACAGGAAGATGGCTCAGTTGCTTGAGGATGGGCACCGCGTTGAGATCAAAGGTGTTCCTGGTGTATTTTTCGAAGGTGCGGATCCCCCGTTCGCATAACATCACCTGGTAATTCCCTCCGGCCAGGATATATTCCGCGGACATGAGAAGCTCCTCCATGCTGCTCATCATGCCCCGCTTCAAAAGCACCGGGCGTTGCACCCGTCCTACCGCGTGGAGAAGACCGTAGTTTTGCATGTTGCGGGCCCCGATCTGCAAGATGTCTGCGTATTCCGCCACCATGGGCACGGCTTCGGGGGACATGACCTCGGTCACGATGGGCATGTGGTAGCGTTCCCGCGCTTCGGCCAGGATCTCCAGCCCTCTCAGGCCCAACCCCTGGAAGGAATAGGGGGAAGTGCGGGGCTTGAACGCGCCCCCCCGGAGGATATGCGCGCCGGCTTCCTTCACCGCGTGGGCCGTTTCCAGAAGCTGGCTGCGGCTTTCCACCGAACAGGGACCGGCCATGAGGATGATCTCCGGCCCGCCAATGCGGTAGCCTCCCACCTGGAACACGGTGTCATGAGGATGGGACTCGCGGCTGGCCAGTTTGAAGGGCGCGCTGATGGTGGTGACCTTCTCCACTCCGGGCATGCGCATGCAATCTTCGGGCTTGATGCGGCTGGTTTCGCCTACCACGGCTACGACGGTGCGTTCCACCCCGTAAATGGGATGGGGCGTGGCCCCTGCTCTTTGCACCATGGCAATAATCGCGCCGATTTCCGCGGCCGTGGAGTTGGGGTGCATGACAATGATCATCGTCTATCCTCCAGCAAGACTCAAATCTGAAGAAGCTCGGCCTGGCTGCCGTTGGTCATGGCTGGCATCTGAGCCGCGGGGTAGGAGCCCAGGAGTTTGACAAACGCGGCCCGGGCCAGCAACCCTACCAGCGCCTCACGCTGGCGTTCATCTTGCCAGTGCCCTTCAAAATCCAGGTAAAACACATAATGCCAGGGGCGATTGCGTCGAGGGCGGCTTTCCAGTTTGGTGAGATTGATGCCACGAGAAGCGAACTCATTGAGGCATGCGACCAGGGCCCCCGGCGTATGGGCCGTGGCAAACACCAGGGAAGTCTTGGCGATCTGGGTGTGAGGGGGTTCGCCCCGGCCAATGACAAAAAAGCGAGTGTAGTTGAAGGTCAGGTCTTCGATGCCTGGCGCCAGGATCTCCAGCCCGTAGATTTGCGCGGCCAACTTGCTGGCAATGACAGCCACGCCCGGCTGAGGGTCCGCGGCCAGATCTTTGGCACTGCCCGCGGTGTCGTACCAGGGCTTGGCCTGCCAACCGTACCGATTGAGAAAGCGTTCGCATTGGGCCAGGGCCTGGGGATGGGACCGCACCACGCGGATATCTTCCAAAGTCGTGCCGGGAACGCTCATTAAGTTGTGTCGTACCCGCAGAAAAATCTCCCCCCAGATTTTCAGATCATGTTCCAGCAAAAGATCATAAGCCTTGTTGATGGACCCGGCCACGGAATTTTCCACCGGCACCGCGCCGTACTGAGCCCGGCCTTCTTCCACCGCGGCAAAGATATCTTCAAAGGAGTGGCAAGGCAACGTCTCTACCTCATCCCCGAAATGCTGATGAATGGCTTCTTCGCTGAAAGCCCCGTGTTCTCCCTGAAAGGCTACCACAGGTCGGCTCATCGTGACCTCCCGCTATGCGCTTCCCATGCCGTAAGCTGGGCTTCGATCCAGGCATCCAAATCCTCTTCGTCGATGGGGGGCAAGGTGGCCTTGTCGGGCCGCAGCATTTTGGCTTCGCCCACATAGACGTGATGGATCTCGGAAGGCTTCTTTTCTGTGTTCCAATGAACGAGGATGCGGATGCAACGGGGCAGGCTGTTGGGGACCTCCATCTCGTGGCCGCACAGCAGGGCGGCATCCCACCAACCCAATTGGCGGGCGGCCAGAGCAGGGAATTCCGCATTGAGATCCCGGGTGGTGGTGAAGATGGCGCTGGCCACATCCTCTGGCCGGATGCCATTAAGGCGGATCATGAGCGCCAGCAAACGGCGGGTTTCTCGGAGAATTTCTTCCCGGGTGTTGTTTTGGACGGTGGTGGCGCCGCGAACGCCTCGACAAACCATGGTCGATTGCTCCTTAGGGGGATGAACATGGGCCCAGACAGGCTGGGTGATAGGAAGGGCGTACCAAAGACCTACTTGCAGCATGAGGAACCTCCTGGAGACTTGAGGAGCATCGCCCACGCTGCCCATGCCCAAAGGCAATAAAAAGAGCGTGGGCTTGTCGCTCCACGCTCGAAAAGGGCTTAAGGGTTTGAAACGGGGTACCTACATCACGCCCGATCCAGCGGGGAGCGGCCTTCCATAGCCAAAAAAGTAGCTAAAGTAAAAGCCAAAGAAGAAGCCCCCGCGGAAAAAGCGCACGCGCGCACCTTCACCCGGCATCTGGGCCAGGGAAGCAATACGAACGTGCATCACAGATGGAATCGTCATGAAGGTACCTCAAGAAGTGATAGAAGCATAGCATAAGGCCGGTAGGCGTGTCAAGTCGGGTGATTGCTAAAACAATCTGATTGACGGGGGCGTGTCCCTTTTGTATAATTGGCATATAGGCAACATTCCTTTCACTTTCCCAAGGAGAAGAAACAATGGAAAAGCCGTGGCTACAACACTATGACCCAGGTGTTCCGGCCTCAATCGATTACCCCGAGGTGGATTTATGGACTCTGCTGAAAAGTTCCTTTAGGAATTATCCCGACCAATACGCGGTGCGGATGATCCTGAAGTATCTGCCTTTGGGGTTCAAGCTGGGCGCCAAATTAACGTACCGAGAACTGGAAGAGAAGGTGAATCGCTTGGCCACGGCCATGGCAGGGATGGGCATCCAGAAAGGGGATCGGGTGGCGATTCAAGTCCCCAACTCCCCGGGCACGGTGATTGCGTTTTTGGCAACCGTGCGTCTGGGCGCGATTGTGGTGAATACCAACCCCATCTACACCCCCCGGGAAATGCATCACCAGTTTACCGATTCGGGGGCCAAGGCTGTGGTGATCTGGAACAACCTCTACCCCAAATTGCAAGAAATCCAGAAGGATACCGATGTCGAAAGGGTCATTGTGTATCATCTCGAAGACTTCATGAACCCCGTGTATCACAAATTGCTGCGCAACACGTTGCAGAAGAAGGGGGATTGGGTGGAGGTGCCCGAAGGGAACGGCGTGTATCACATGAAGACGCTGATCGAAAATAACCCGCCTAACCCTCCCGATGTTTCCATTGATCCCGATGAGGTGGCATTGTTCCAATACACCGGGGGCACCACAGGCGTTCCCAAAGCGGCCATGCTGAGCCATCGCAATCTCATCGCCAATATCCTGCAAATCGAAGCCTGGATGCCCAATATGGCCCATGGCAAGGAAGTGTTCATGGGCGCCATCCCCTTCTTCCATGTGTTTGGCATGACCGTGGCCATGTTGGAGAGTTTGTATGTGGGGGGCAAGCTCATTGTCATGCCCGATCCGCGGGATATCGAGCTGCTCATGACCATCATCCAGCAGGAGGGCGTGACCCTCTTCCCGGGCGTCCCCACGCTTTACATTGCGATCATCAATCACAAAAACGTCAAGCATTACGACCTACACTCGGTGAAAGCCTGTATTTCGGGGGGAGCCCCCTTGCCAGTGGAGGTGCAACGCAAATTCGAGGCCCTGACCGGGGGCAAGTTACGCGAAGGCTATGGCCTGACCGAAGCCGCGCCGGTGACCCACGCGAACCCCATCCTGGGCCAATCGAAAGCGGGCTCCATTGGCCTGCCATTCCCCGATGTGGACGCGCGTATCGTCTCTTTGGAGCCGGACGAGTCAGGGAAGTTCCAGCCATTGGGGATAGGCGAGGAAGGGGAACTAGCGGTGCGCGGGCCTCAGGTGATGGTGGGGTATTGGAACCGGCCCGATGAAACCAAGAAGGTCAAAGATAATGAGGGGTGGCTTTATACGGGAGATATCGCCAAGATGGATGAAGATGGGTATTTTTACATTGTAGACCGGAAGAAGGATTTGATCATCGCTTCGGGATACAACATTGTGCCTCGGGAAGTGGAGGAGGTGCTGTTTGAACACCCCAAAGTGCAGGAGGCCATCGTGGCGGGAGTTCCCCACCCCAAACGCGGGGAGACGGTGAAAGCCTACATTGTGCTGAAGCCCGGGGAAACCGCGACCGAGGAGGAGATTATCGCGTTTTGCAAAGAACGCCTGGCGCCTTACAAAGTGCCCAAGATGGTGGAATTCCGCACGGAACTCCCCAAATCGGCTGTGGGCAAGCTGTTGCGCCGGGTGTTGGTGGAAGAAGAAAAGAAAAAATTGGCCCAACAACAATCTTCTTAAAGGAGGCATGCCATCATGACCACACAGGCCACCTCTCTTTGGACCACCGAATGGGTGGACAGCATGGATCGGAAAGATTGGCAACAACGCGCGCGCGAGGCCCTGGATTTGGATGGGGTGGAGGAGGTTCAGATTGATCCAGACAGTGGTCAGGTCAAGGTACGCTACCATCCCCAAGCCATCACATCTTTGCACATTCACACCCATCTGCGAGCCGCCGGGCTCTAGAGGCCGGCGCCATGAGCGATGGCTCACCGCATAACGATGAAAATAGGACGCAGATTTGCGCAGATATTCGTCATGCTGAGCGACCGGAGGGAGCGAAGCATCTAGCGAGCGAAGCGAGCGCCATGCGACGGTCTTTTGCGCTTCGCTAGATTCCTCGGTCGCTGCGCTCCCTCGGAATGACGTCGCGAGGTTTTTATTTACAAAGCAGTGTCCCCTTGTCCTCCCGGGCGAGGGGTTTTTTATCTTTCCGAAACCCACCCTCCCTTCCCTGCGTAAAGAAAGTGAACATGAAAAGTAACTACTGATTACTGATAACTGATCACTGATTACTCTATTTTCAAAGCAGGCACCACGAGCGATAGCTCGCCGATACGAATGAAAACGCCCCGCGGCCAGGCTGGCGGTCGTGAAACGTGATGCGTGATGCGTAATGAGCTCACGTTTCACGTTTTCACGCATCACGCCCGTTGCAGACTCGTTCAACGTCGGCCTGGCGATCTTAATCCTAATCCTGATCCGAATCCTATTCTACAAAGCAGGAGGTTCCCATGCCCCAGAAAAGACTTTATCGATCCCGCCAAGACCGCATGATAGCAGGCATATGCGGGGGCTTGGGTGAATACTTCAACGTGGATCCCACATTGATCCGCTTGGCTACGGCTTTTCTCTTCCTGTGGACCGGCGGTTCCGTTTTGCTGGTCTACTTTATCGCCTGGTTCATCATCCCCGAAGAGCCGGTACAAAAGGACCGACAAAGTCAGGAAAAGGACTCGGAGTCTGTGGAATTGCTGCCCCCGCCCGAAGAACCCACGACTTAGGAAGAACGGCCCGGCCGGGGCGCAAAACGAGCATATTTTCGGGAAAAATGGTATAATGAGGGGGTAAAATCGAACTTTTGGCCTTATGCTCATGATCGATCCCACCCCTCGCGATCTCCCTGCGTCGGATGACGCTGCTCCTACGGAACCATTCCGTCTTGCCCGTTTGATTAAGCCCGCTCCCATTGAGCAGGAAATGCGGGCTTCGTATTTGGATTACGCCATGAGTGTCATCGTCGCCCGGGCCTTGCCCGACGCGCGCGATGGCCTCAAGCCCGTGCATCGTCGCATCCTGTACGTGATGCACGATATGGGGCTGCATCATAATCGGCCCTATAAGAAAAGCGCCCGCATTGTGGGGGAGGTGCTGGGCAAATACCATCCTCATGGCGACAGCGCGGTGTACGATGCCATGGTGCGCATGGCCCAGGATTTCAGCCTGCGCTATCCCCTGGTGGATGGGCAGGGGAACTTTGGTTCCATTGATGGCGACAGTGCCGCGGCCATGCGTTATACCGAGGCCCGGCTTTCGAAGATCGCGGGTGAACTGCTGGAAGATATCGAAAAAGACACGGTCGACTGGGCGCCTAACTTCGATGACTCCCTGCAAGAGCCCAAAGTGCTCCCGGCCAAGCTGCCCAACCTCATCCTGAATGGCGCCAGCGGCATCGCGGTAGGCATGGCCACCAACATCCCCCCCCATAACCTGGGGGAGGTGGCCGATGCCCTCATCTACATGATCGACCATTGGGATACCATCCAGGATGTGCAGCTCCCAGAACTGATGCAATTCATCCAGGGGCCCGACTTCCCCACCGGCGGCATCATCATGGGCGTGGAAGGCATCAAGCAGGCCTATGCCACGGGCCGGGGCCGCATCATCGTGCGGGCCAAGACCGAGATCCAGGCCATGCGAGGCGGCCGCTTCCGCATTATCGTCACAGAAATCCCCTACCAGGTGAATAAAACCACCCTCATCGAACGGATCGCGGCGCTGGTGAGGGAAGGTCGGCTGGATAGCATCTCGGGCCTGCGGGATGAGAGCGACCGTCGGGGCATGCGCATTGTGATCGAGCTGAAAAAGGGCGCGGTCCCCCGCAAGGAATTGAACAAACTCTTCAAATACACCATGCTCCAGACCACCTTCGGGGTCAATAATCTGGCCCTGGTGGATGGGGAACCCCATACCCTCTCCCTCAAACGGATGCTCATGGTGTATATCGAGCATCGGCTGCAGGTGCTGACCCGCCGGACCCGGTGGGAACTGGCCCAGGCTGAAGCCCGATTGCACATCCTGGAAGGGTTGCGGATTGCCCTTGACTTCCTGGATGAGGTCATTGCCACCATTCGGGGAAGCCGAACCGTGGATGAAGCGCGAACCGCGTTGATGGAACACTTCGGCCTTACCGAAATCCAGGCCCAGGCCATCCTGGATATGCCCTTGCGGCGGCTGGCTGCCCTGGAACGCCAAAAAATCGAAGATGAGTACCATGATCTCACGGCCCGGGCCAATTATCTGCGCGGGCTTCTGGAGGACCCTCACGAAATCCTGAAACTCATCCGCGAAGACGTGCTTTATCTCAAGCAAACCTACGCGGATGAACGCCGAACGCACATCGATCCGCAAGGGGTCAGTGAATTCACGGATGAGGATTTGATCACCCAGCGCGGGGTCATTGTGACCCTCACCCAGGGCAACTACATTAAACGCACCGATGCCCGGGTCTTCCGCGCCCAAAGCCGCGGGGGCCGGGGCGTCAAAGGGGTCAGTACCAAGGCCGAGGATGTGGTGGTGTGTTCCTTCTTCGCCCGCACCCTGGATCACCTGCTCTTCTTCACCAATAAAGGCCGGGTGTATTCCGAACGGGCTTTCAACATCCCCGAAGGGGGCCGCACCGCACGCGGGTACCATGTGAACAATGTGCTCAACTTACAGGATGATGAAGTCGTGAAGGCCGTGATCCCCGTGCAGGATTTCGAAAAGTCGGAATACATTGTGCTATGTACCCGTCAGGGACGCATCAAGCGCATGAGCCTGAAGGAATTCGAACGGGTTCGGCCCTCGGGCATCATTGCCATGAATATCCTGCCCGGGGATGAGTTGGTCAGTGTGGAATTGACCCATGGCAATGAAGATATCCTGATCGTCACCCGAAAAGGCAAAGCCTTGCGCTTCCACGAAAGTGCGATCCGTCCCATGGGCCGCGCGGCCGCGGGCGTGCGGGGCATTCGGCTTCAGCCCGATGATGCCGTTACAGCCATGACCATCCAGGATGGGCAACGAGATTTGCTGGTGGTGACCGAAAAAGGCTGGGGGAAGCGGGTGCGTGCCGAAGATATCTCGGTGAAAGGACGCTATACCCAAGGCGTTTGGGTGACCGATCACAAACGCCTGCACGAAACCGGGCCCATCGTGGTGGCTATGACGGTTTCTGAAAATGACGACGTGGCTTTTATGACTCAAAAGGGCATCGCCATGCGCACCAAAGTCAAAGATATCAGCGTGAAAGGACGGGCCACCCGGGGGGTGCGGTGTGTGCGTTTGGAAGAGGGCGATGCCCTGGTGGCCGCGGCCCGGATTGAAAAGCTTGAAAAGCCGCGAGAGAGTGCATAAATCCCATTACGCCTCTTGCCCATGTCTCTTTCTTATCTCTTCTCCCGCAAACCAGGATTACAACTGGCCTTTTTCCCTTCTCTAGACCCCGACGGGGTGCTGGAGACCATCGTCGCGTTTGCCAATACCGAAGGTGGGGAGATCGTGGTGGGCGCGGATGAAACGGGCCGGGTGTACCCGGGCATGCAGGCGGAAGATGCCGAAGACATTGTGCAAATGGCCATTACCCAGGTGCGCCCGCCGGTGCAGGTCGAAGCAGAAACCTACGAGCTGCCCCAGGGCGCGGTGCTGGTGTTTCGCACCCCTCGTAGCCCGGAACTGCACACCCTGCCCGATGGCCGGGTCATGGCCCGACGAGGGGCCCGGAATCGTGTTCTGACGGGCCAGGAGCTGAGCCTGGCCGCAGTAGGCCGCGCGACCGGGGCCTTCGAACTGGAAGAAGTGCCGGGTTCTTCCATCGAGGACTTTGATCCCGAGGTCATTGCCGAATACATGGAGCATCGGCAACGTCGGCAGCCCACAGGTTTTGTGGGCCCCACCGAAAGCCTTCTGCGCCAAATCGGTGCCCTCTCCGAATCGGGCCAGGCCACGGTCAGCGGTCTGTTGCTTTTTGGCAAAGACCCTCAAATCTTCCTGCCCCAGGCCGGGCTTACCTTTGTGAAATTCCCGGGAACGGATCGCCACAGCGAGCGAGGCACCATCGGCTACGGCCGACGGGTGGATATCGGCGGCCCCCTGGCCCGGATGATCGAGCATACCTGGCAGATCGTGTGGGAAAGCATGGATAAGAAAGCGGTTGTCCAGGGCCTGAAGCGGGAAGAAGAAACAGAATACCCCATGATCGCGGTGCGCGAAGCCCTGGTCAACGCGGTGGCTCATCGGGATTATCGCATTCAGGGCCGACGCATTGAAGTGCTTCTATTCAAGGACCGGATGGAGATCACCTCGCCCGGAGGGTTACCCGGCTACATCACCCTGCAAAACATTGTGGATGAACACTTCAGCCGCAATCCCCGGATTGTCAATGGGCTCTTGCAATGGGGCTACATCGAAGAACTGGGATTGGGGGTGGATAAAATGATCGAAGCCATGGTCGCGGCCGGGCATCCTACGCCCGATTTCCAGGCCAAACCCCATAGTTTCACCGTGATCTTGCGCAAAGGGCATGAAGTAGGCGAGTATGTGCCCATGCCGCAATGGGAAAAGGACATGAACGAACGCCAGTTGAAGGCGTTGCAATGGGTGCAAGAATACGGGCGCATCACCAACCGGGAATACCGGCGACTGTGCCCCCATGTCAGTGCCGAAACCTTACGCCTGGACCTGGTGGACCTGGTGAATAAAGGGATTTTGCTGAAAATCGGCGTCAAGCGTGGCACCTATTATGTGCTGAAACGCAAGCCGGGCGCGTCGTAGCTGCTATGTAAATAGGATTCGGATCAGGATTAGGATTGAGGATCGCCAGGTCCACGTTGAGCGAGGCACCAACGGGCGTGATGCGTGAAACGTGATACGTGACAACCTTACGCATCACGCATTACGCATTACGACATTGGCTTCCCGCGCTAACCTGGCCGCGGGGCGTTTTCTTCGGTATCAGGGATCGGTCGTCGCGGCGCCCGTAGTGGGTTTGCCCACTTTTGAGAGATATGCTAAAATGGCCAATTGCTCCCAGTTGGAACATCCAGGCGCCTTGGTAGGCGCTTTCATTTTGTGTGAACGCGGCAGGTCCCGCGTGGGATGACGGATTCGCCAGGCCCGAATTCGTCCGCTCCCCCATCACCAACTTACTTTGCCAAGGAAGGAAATCATGACGTATCTCATTAAATCCCTGGAAAGCGAATACCTCAAAGAGAACGTGCCCGAAATCCGGGTGGGTGATATCGTGCGCGTGCATAATCGCATTGTGGAAGGTCGTAACGAACGGATTCAGGTGTTTCAAGGAACCGTCATTGCGATCAAAGGAGAAGGCCCTGCCCGCTCCATCACGGTACGCAAAATCGGCGCCCATGGCGTGGGTGTCGAGCGCATTTTCCGCGTCCATGCCCCACGGGTGGAAAAAATTGAAATTGTGCGCCACAGCAAGGTTCGCCGCTCCAAACTTTATTTCCTGCGCGACCGGGTGGGCAAGAAGGCCCGCCTGAAGCCCCTCCGCCGCTGATCCCGGCCTCTCATGATATACGCAACTGATTACTGATAACTGATCACTGATTACTCTATTTTCATAGCAGTCGCCACGAGCGGCGGCTCGCCGATACCGAGGAAAACGCCTCGCGGCCAGGCTGGCACGCCGTGAAACGTAATGCGTGATGCGTAAGGCTCTCACGTTTCACGCTTTCACGCATCACGTCTGTTACTGCCTCGCTCAACGTAGGCCTGGCGATCTTAATCCTAATCCTGATCCGAATCCTATCTACAAAGCAGCACTTCCTTCGGAGGAAACGATCTTGGCCACTTTTCTTCTCATCGCACTGATTATCCTTGGCATCGCTCTTACCACGTTGATTGTTTTCCAAACCCAAAATAGCGGTGCCGGCAGCGTTTTTGGTAGTGACACCACCGTCTATCGCACCCGCCGCGGCCTGGAAAAAACCCTCTACCAGGCCACCATCGTGCTTACCATCCTTTTTGTGTTGCTCACCATGCTCACAGTTCGCGTGGTGGGGTAAAACTCACCACGCCATCCTTTTGGCAGGTTCGTTCCTTTGAGCCGGCATGTTCGTTGGCAGGCGGCCATCGCCTTCTTGGGCATCCTTCTGGTGGTCGCGCTTCTCAGTTACGCCACCTACACATACACCTCTCAGGAAACACCCGCGCGAGGCGGTGTTTTCATTGAAGGGGTCGCGGGCAATCCTCAATACATCAACCCCATCCTTTGCCAATACAATGAAGTGGATCGGGACCTGTGTGCGCTGATTTTTAACGGGCTTTTGCGATTGGATGAACAGGGGGAATGGCAGCCCGATTTGGCCGAAAGCTGGGAGATGGGGCCCCATGCCGACGTCTACACGTTCACCTTGCGCAGCGACATCCGGTGGCATGATGGTCTGCGAGTCACCGCGGATGACGTCCTCTTTACCATCGAGCTGCTGCAAGACCCGGACCTCCCCATCTTGCCGGATCTGGCCAACTTGTGGCGGTCGGTGATCGCGGCCAAGATCGATGACCGCACCATCGTCCTCCGGCTTTCCCAGCCCTATGCGGCATTCCCCGACTACGTGACCATCCGCTGGTTTGGTGTACTGCCCAAACACTACTGGGCCCGATATGCCCCGGCCGAGATCCCAAAGGCCCAACTGAACACGCAACCCATCGGCAGCGGCCGTTTCAAACTGGTGGAGATGGACGGCCAACATGCCCGCTTGGAGCCGGTCCTTTCGCAATTCGACCAGCCCCCCTATTTGAGCGCGCTGGAATTCCGCTTTTACCCTGATTATCCCAGCATCCTCACCGCGGCCGAAGCGGGCGAAGTTCATGGTGTCAGCCGTGTGTTGCCCGAATACCAACGCCAGGCCGAAGCCATTCCCGACCTGCAACTTTTTACCTCCCCACTGCCTGGCTATACCATGGTGCTTTTTAATCTGGATGGGGAACAGGCTCCCTTTTTGAAAGAGCCAGAGGTACGTCAGGCCCTGGCGTATGGTGCGGATCGAGAAAAATTGCTCCGAGACATCATCCCAGGGGTAGGTTTGTTGGCCGACAGCCCCGTGCTTCCGGGCACATGGGCATATAATCCGGATATCCCTCGTTATCCCTATGACCCCAGCCATGCAGAACAATTGCTCAACCAGGCTGGTTGGGTCGATACCAACGGTGATGGCGTGCGAGAAAAGGATGGTCAAGACCTGGCATTCACCCTGCTCAGCGACGACGCCCCTCATTCTATCGCGGTAGCTCAGGCATTGGCTCAAGACTGGGCCCGGATTGGCGTCAAGGTCACCCCCCAGCCTGTTTCTTTTACAGGCATGATCTCCGATTTTCTGACCCCGCGCACCTTTGATGCGGCCCTGCTCTCCCTGGAACTTTATGGCGATCCCGATCCATACCCTTTGTGGCATTCCACGCAAATCAGCCCCAAAGGCCAGAACTTCGGCGGATGGGCCAGCCGGGAGGCAGATATCCTCATGGAACAGGCCCGGCTCACAGGGGATCGAGCCCAGCGCAAGCAGCTTTATGATGAATTCCAGCGCGTCTTTGCCACCGAATTGCCCGCGCTGCTGCTTTATTACCCCCTCTACACCTATGGCGCTTCCACCGCGGTGCACAACATGGAAGTGGGGCGTTTGAACGAACCCGCGGATCGCTTCAACACCTTTGCTCGCTGGTACCTCAACACCCGGAAAGTCACGCGAATCCAACGTCGCACCCTGGATCTTGACAAACTGCCCGGAACCAGGTAAAATAACACTGTATCACAACGGAAAAATAAGCCGATGTGGCGGAACTGGCAGACGCGCTGCGTTCAGGGCGCAGTGGGCATAGGCCCGTGGGGGTTCGAATCCCTCCATCGGCACAGCAAGCTCCCGGAATGGGGGCTTTTTCTTTTTCCGCCCCATTTGGATCATTGCCCTGCACAAAAAGATACGCTACAATAACATCATGGCCCGCTCCTCTCTCCCTTCCCGACAGATGAGAGCCCTGCGCCAGACTGCGCTTCTCATCGCCATCCTGGTCCTCATGCTCTTTGCCTACAAATATGCCCGGGGCATGGAGCGTATTCGTGCTTCCCGAGCAGAGCTTACGCACATCGATGAGGCTGTGGAAGAAACCAGGCAGGAACGCGAGGCGATTCAGCAAGCGGCCATCGACGCGGATTCCCCGGCCGCGGTGGAACGGGTTGCCAAAGAAGAATTGGGTTGGGTTCGTGCGGATGACAAAGTGTACATTGTGGTTGATGAATCAGAAACCGCTCAGGATGGGGGCGTCACCTCCGCCCGGCCCACGGGTCCCGTGGCCGAGCCCACGCCTCCGCCCTGGCAACAATGGTGGGCCCTGTTGGTTCAGGATACGGATACGCCGTAAATCCGTCAAAGAGGGCTGCCCGGCGACTTCATCGCCGGGCGGACGTGGTGGCCCCAGACCTCGCAGCTCTGCGCAGACCTCCGAGGTCTCATACCCGACGCGCCCGAGCACAGGATCATAGCGCCGGGCGGGGTGCGTCCTTTTTCGGTTGAGGCCGTACTCACCGACTAAAGTCGGACACTTAAGGCCTACGGCCAATGGACGGCCTTCGCCGTCCTAACTTCCGGTCGACGAAGGTCGACCAC
>JALWZT010000241.1 GCA_027002405.1 Anaerolineae bacterium
GGTTGGACCTGTCTGCGCAGGCAGACAGGCGGCCAAAGGCCCCCAGCCCCGACTTCGAGTCGGCGGGGCCAAGGCGCCCAGCAGCCTGTATGGAGTTTGCCAACAGGTTCATGAAGTCGCCGGGCTACAGAACGGCGCCGGATGATGGAGTTTTACAAATTAAACGGGTCATAGGCCTCATTCTATTACCAGATTGTTTTGTAAACGTTCATAATCCGGCTGGCTCCGCAACTGATTACTGATGACTGATCACTGATTACTTTATTTTCAAAGCAGTCCAACGGCGGGCTCGCCCGCGCCGATACCGACGAAAATGCCTCGCGGCCAGGGCGGCGTGACTCGTATTCCGTATTGCGTATTGCGTAACGACTGGACGGAATACGGAATACGCAATACGAACCTTTGCCGCCTCGCCCAACGTCGGCCTGGCGACTCCTCAGCAACCAGCGATCATTCTATTTTCATAGCAGCCGCTTCCGCATATTCACCAAGACCACAAAAGATTCAAAACCCCAGGCCCTGAGCGCGTCCAGCGCAGGGTGCTGGTAAGCAAACAATACCGCGCTGATAGGACGGTTCGGAAAACGCTGCAAATAGCGCAGGCCATAAGCCAACAAAGGCCCGCTCCACGCCTCGCGAATCAACGGATGAAGCAAGATATCCATGCGATGTTCGCCAAAAGCCAACACATCCACATCCAACACCCCCATCAGCTCCCGACCGAAAAACACACCCCATCGCATCTTATGACCGATGCCCAACCAGCGGGTTAGTTTCCGTTGCCAGGAGGGGGAGCTGCCGCTGCGGAAAGCCGGGGTGCGATCCCCGTGCCACCAGCGGGCTGCCTGGGGCATGGCCTGCTCCAAAAGACGCCGCACTGCCCGCCAATCCTCATCATACAAAGGCCGCAGCTCCCCGCCCGCGGGCAGGGGCCATGTCAGCCCCTCAGGCAGTCCCTCGCGGCGCATCCGATATTCCATAAACAGCTCCTGGAATCCCATCCGTTGGTACATCCCCCGGGCAATCTCATTATTTTCCCGCACTTGCAAAACCACCCAGGTCCCTCCCCGGTCGCGAATATCCTCCAGGGCCATATGCATCAGCCGCTTGGCAATGCCCCGGCCTCGATACGCTTCCTTAACTGCCACATTGGCGATGACATAGCGGGAAGCCACCTGCGGCCACGGTTGCACCGTCACATTGCCTACCACGCGACCTTCCTCCACCCAAACAAAGCCCTGAATGATATCCTTGGGCCGATGTCCCGGTGGTGAAAGCACCTGAAGCAATGGGGCCAGCCGCGCGGTCAGGCGCAGTTCCCGCAGCGCGGCCCAGCCCTGGGGATCCAATTCAGGACCAAAGGCTTCTTCGATCAACTCCGTCACCTGGATCAGGTCACGACGCAGGTCCAACGGCCGCGGGCCCGAGGCAACCTCCCCCGCGCGGAGTGCCATGCTCATCATAATCTCTTTTTTACCACATTCGGCCTGCTCTTGCCAATCAGCGGTACATGGCAAAGGTGAGCACCACCAAAACAAAAATCACGTAGGCGACAATCCCCACCACGTTGACAAGAAAAAGGGGCAGGATGCGGCCATATTGATGCCGTACCAGAGCCAGGGTATGGAACACCACCGACGCCAGCAGAAAAAGCCCATAA
Organism: Anaerolineae bacterium; assembly: GCA_027002405.1. GTDB lineage: Bacteria > Chloroflexota > Anaerolineae > J102 > J102 > M2005. The sequence goes on from JALWZT010000241.1 coordinate 1,661, forward strand.
AGGGGGACAGCCACCGCGCCCAGCAAACCTAAAAACTTACGGATATCGGCCCCACCAAGGATGCCCAGGCTGGCAAAGCCCCACACGAAAAACGCCAGCCCATAAAAAAGATAGGGTCCCACACGAAGCCATAGGGATGGAGTCTTCATGATGCAAACACCTCACGAAACAGCAGCGGGCCTGCACGCGGCCAGGGCCTGATGCAGCCATTCTTGGAAACATGGGCGATCACACATCTGATAATCCCCTCCTGTCTCCGCGGCCATATCCTCCTCCGGTCCTATGAGCCACGCCCGTTGGGTCTCCGAGCCCCCCACCAAAAGGCGCCATGTCCTTTGCATGGCTTCTTGCAGCCGGCCCGAATACGCGGGAGCCATCTGGATTTCGGCCACGATACGAGGGTGTGCGTACGCATCTACCAAAGCCTGCCACAGCTCAGGCCTTTCCCACCCGGAAAGGGGCGCGGCCCCCTCCTTCAGGGACTTGAGCGCCTCTTCGGTGACCTGAACATGCCAGGAGGGGGCCTCGGCCGAGGCGGGGATATCCAACCATTGGGCCAACGTCGTGGCCATCTCCCCTTCCGAAGCCAAAGGCAACAACACAATCCCATCCTCCGTCTGTCCCACCGAAATCACTTTCAGAGGGGAGACCACAAACCAGATAACCTGGGTCGTGGCCTCGGGCACGGAGCTTCGCGTCACCTGAATCACCACCTCGGGGTCAGCCAAAGCGGCCACGTACTCCAACAGATAGCTATTCAGGTCCATGTACACACGACCATGCTGTTCCACCTCCTCGATCCAGCCCTGCTCGCGCAGCACCTCATACCCCTGGCGGAGCTGTTCCTGCCGGGCCTGCGGGTCTTCGGGCAAAAGGGAGGGCAATGGGATGCCGGGGAGAGCAGAGGCCCGCAAGGTGGCTAAAAGATACGCCAATTCCACAGTGGAAAGGCGCAAGGGAAAGGTGAGGGGACGTGGCATAGGACGAAATCTCCGTGATAGAAGGTGAAAGGCGAATGATTAAAAAATCCGGCGCCAGGTGTGCTTGACCCATTGCGTAAAATCCTGGAACTTCCCCATGCCCGTGCCAGCGGCCTCCGTGATGTCATCGGTATAGCCCATGGGGCCATGGGTGCGTTCCCAGTAATCATTCCAATATCGGATGCCAGCCTCCTGGCCTGTGAGCGGGCTGCCTGGGTCTCGGGCATTTTCCTGGCCCAGGTAATTATAGCCGGGTCCGATTCCGACATAATTGTACAAAAATCCTCCGGCATCGTGAAAAATCCCATGATATGTCAGCGGGTCCTCGGGCAATGCCGGATACAACTGCAATTCACCGGGGCCGACCATGCCCCCTGTGGGGGAAAGCAACGCCCCAAAGACCGGATCAATGCCCAGGGCATCGCCCACCACCTGACCGAACCGCAAATGAGGGGTGGAGCCTACGAAATCCTTGTGAATCCAATCGTAGGCCCAGCTCCGCTCCCATGGCAACTCCTTCCCTTGCGCCTGCGCCCGGGCAGCGATCTGTTCTCGGATCTGCATATAGCGCTGATAATGGGCCCGGATGGTCTCATAGGGCAGACCTCGGGCTTCTGCGATGCGATGCAAGGCCTCGTCGATGGCTTCGGGCGAGGCGTCGTCATCCATAAGCACATACATCGCGTCTCGTAACGCCTCCGTATCCGCCCCTCGGATCTGGCGCCCCACCATCCGGTGCATGTAATCATCGTTAAAAATTTGAGAAGGGTCCTTGGGCGATGGCAAGACCCCTGTGGCGGGCGCCCCTCCTGTCCCCGCCGAGCTGCCTCCTCCTTGACCGCCCCCTAAATCTTGACCAAAGAGCCTGGCCGCTTCCTCCTCGGCCTCCCGAAGCACCCGTATCACCTGATACGTGACCTGATGAGCCTGCTCCAGGGCCTGGGCCAAACGAAAGGTGGCGGGCAGCACATGCTGATGCATCTCCTGGAAGAAGGCCTGCGAGCCGCGGCCCTCCCATCCTCCAGATTCCAGACGATCCAGGCTGGCCTGCACCCGGGCGATCATCGTTTGGGTGGCTTGGGCCCGGGCCTGGAAGCGTCGGGCCACCTCCTCCATGGCCGCGTAATCGATGCGGATTTCATTCGCGGGCATGTTTGACTCCTGCTATGAAAATAGAATGATCGCTGGTTGCTGAGGAATCGCCAGGCCGACGTTGGGCGAGTCGGCAAAGGTTCGTATTGCGTATTCCGTATTCCGTCCAGTCGTTACGCAATACGCAATACGGAATACGAGTCACGCCGCCCTGGCCGCGAGGCGTTTTCATTCGTATCGGCGAACTGCCGTTCGTGATGACTGCTTTGTAAATAGGATTCGGATCAGGATTAGGATTGAGATCGTCAGGCCGACGTTGAGCGAGGCGACAGCGGGCGTGATGCGTGAAACGTAAAACGTGAGAGCCTTACGCATCACGCATTACGCATTACGTGCTTGGCTTCCCGCGCCAACGTGGCCGCGAGGCGTTTTCAGGTATCGGCGAACTGCCGTTCGTGGTGACTGCTTTGTGTCATCGACAACCTTATTATATCCCTTACAGGTGGGAAAATTCATGACACTTTTTGGAAAAAATGCGGAAAAATGATGATAAATATCACCTGATAGCCTTCTGGACGGCCCTGGCAGACTCAGACAACGTCAAATTTCTGGGAGGCACCCCTGCTCTGCGGGTGAGTTGCGCAGGAGCCTCGCGTGGTGTAGAATGGAGGTAAAGGATGCCCCACGACTGCAAGAAGCGCCCTTTCGGGTGGCGGACGTGGCTCATGCCGCGGCATCCCTACCATTTTTCTCACCTCACCACCATCATCCAGCCCAGGCGACGCACCTTTACTTCCCAAATTGGGTGATTGGATGGTTTTCTGCCATGGGAGGAGGATGGCATGACCCGGCAATCCTGGAAAATCACCCCCAAGACCATATTGGGCAAGTGGTCGATTGGGCTTATCATCGTGATGCCCATCCTGTTTATCATCGGCTCATCATTCACAGATTTGCTATATAAATCAGTGCCAGCAGGTGAAACGATTTGGGCCGATATCGCCGCGCGCCCGGCTTTGGCGCTTACCATGCTGGCGGGCATGGGCGCCGGAATTGCAGCCTTCATCACAGGTCTCCTGGCTATTGTCAGGCAGAAGGAGAGAGCGCTTCTGGTTTATGCATCTACCGCGATAGGAGCCCTGCTGATATTGTTCCTTATCGGCGAAGTCGTCTCTCCCCATTGATTCTCTGCGCGCATCTGCGTTGCAAAGCGTCCGCGCAAATTAAGCGTTTCCTTTTCATTTGATGCTTAGTAACCGTCTAAAAATGTGTTTCCGTTTTGGTGCTCATCGACTGAAGTCGAACACTTAAGGCCTACGGCCAGACCCCCCTCTTCATCTCCCCCGCAAGCGGGGGAGAACAGCGGAAGGGAATCAGATGACGGCCTCCGCCGTCCAAAACGGCGACAAAAGGGGTCGCCGAAGGGCGACCATTGGCGCGAAGCGCCTCCATAGGCACGAGTTTACTCGGCAAGTGTTGATGAAGCATATGGACGTCAAAGGTTATTGGGAACGAAACGCAGATGTGTGGACTAGGCTGGCCAGGGCGGGGTATGATGTCTATCGCGATTATCTCAACACCCCCGCGTTCTTTGGCATGCTGCCTGATGTAGAGGGTCTTCTGGGGTTGGATATCGGTTGCGGGGAAGGCCACAACACCAGGCTGTTGGCCAGGCGCGGGGCCCGAGTGACGGCCATCGATATCTCGGAGGTTTTTGCGCGGCACGCCAACTTGCTGGAAAAGAAAGAGCCGTTGGGAATCCGGTACCTGGTTGCCAGCGCGGCGGCGTTGCCGTTTGCTGATTCGGTTTTCGATTTCGCCACAGGATTTATGAGCTTTATGGACATCCCCGAGACCGAGCGAGTCTTCGCGGAGGTGTCTCGCGTCCTGAAGCCCGGGGGCTTTCTCCAGTTCTCCATAACGCATCCTTGCTTCGATACCCCTCATCGACGGAACTTACGGGATGAGAGGGGACGTACTTACGCGATGGAGGTGGGGGATTATTTCCGAAACCTGGAGGGCGAGGTGGAGGAGTGGATCTTTAGCGCAGCGCCACCGCAAGTCAGGGAGGGGTTGCCGAAGTTTCAGGTGCCTCGATTCACCCGGACGCTGAGCCAATGGCTGAATTTGTTGGTTGAGACGGGATTCGTGCTTGAGCGAGTGGAGGAGCCAAGGCCGAGCGATGAGGTGGTGAGGGCGCGGCCTGAAATCCAGGACGCCCAGGTGGTCGCGTATTTCTTGCACCTCCGCGCCCGCAAAAGCACTTCAGCTTAGTTTAGGAGGTCAGAAAATGAAACTCCGATTGCTTGCTATTGCCTTTGCCCTGGCGTCAGGGCTGAGTTTGCTACTTGTGTGGACGACAGGCACACAAGCCCAGGAACTTGACGCAAATTTCTCACCCCCTTCCTTTATGGAAGTCCAGCAGACTCGGAACATGGACCGTCCCGCGGCCATCGCCTGGACTGCACCTTTCACCCAGTATCTTCCCCTGGTGCAACGTCACGAACTGCCGTGCTTCCGTGCCCCAAGGCTCATTAGCCCCACGAATGGCAGCCTGTTAGACACCCTCATCCCCGTCCTGACATACATGCGCGGCAGTACCGTCGTCTCCTATACGACCATCACTATCGCGGATAACCCCCAGTTCAACAGGCCAGTCCAACGATATTCTTCATACGGGGGGAAGATAGGACCTCGCCAACTCATGCTGTTCTTTAATCTGGAGCCTGCAACCCTCTACTACTGGCGAGTGCAAGATGTCTGTGAAGGGACGAAAAGTCCCTATTCGCAGGTTTACTCTTTCACCACGGGCTCCGGTGGCGTCATCCTACCAGGCCCCACCCTTATCAGCCCCATAAGTGGGACTGTAGGCGTCGGGCAGCGAATAACTTTGACCTGGCAGAGTATGACCGATGCCATTGGTTATCAGGTATGGGTCCGACGAGTCGGTTCTGGTGGGAGCAGAATCTACTTCACATCAGACACCTCGCAGGTCGTGAGAAATCGAAAGCCCAACACCACATACGAATGGTATGTGAAGGCCTACAATGCATACGCGTATGGCGAACCATCAGAGATATGGCGGTATACGACGGGCGCCTTTGATGTTTCTCAAGAAGACTGGAGAAACCATCCCCTGACGATTCTTGAGCCTGACACGCCCGAGGGCTCGCCCATACGGACGGACACCGGCATGGTAATCTTTCTCAAAAAGCCATGATAGAACGCGTCCAACACAGCCTGCATCGCATCGAGGCCCGGGAGGGGGTGCGCATCATCTACGCCTGCGAGTCGGGCAGCCGGGCCTGGGGCATGGCCTCGGCCGACAGCGATTACGACGTGCGCTTCATCTACGCCCATCCCCTGGCATGGTACCTCAGCCTGGAGCCGGGCCGGGACGTCATCGAGGAGCCCATTGACGAGCGGCTCGACATCAGCGGCTGGGACCTGCGCAAGGCCCTGCGCCTGTTCGGTCAGTCCAATCCGCCCCTGCTGGAATGGCTACGTTCGCCCATCGTCTATCGAGAGATGCCCGAGGTCGTGAACCCCCTGCGGGAGCTCATCCCCACGGTGTTCTCGCCCGAGCGGGCCTATCATCACTACTGGCACATCGCCCGGGCCGCGCACAAACGCTTTCGCACGGGCAAAAGCCCCACCCTCAAAACCTTCTTCTACATTCTGCGGCCTCTGCTGGCGGCCCTGTGGGTGGACGCGTACGAAACCCCGCCGCCCATCACCATCCAGGCCCTGGCCGAAGCCATGCTGCCCCCCGCGCTGCATCCAGAGCTGGAACGGTTGCTGACGGTGAAGCGCGCCGGCGGGGAGGGGGAGACGGCCGGGGCCATCGGGCCGCTGTGGGATTTCGCAGAGGCTGAATTGCAGCGCCTGAACGCCCAGGACCGCCATTTCCCTCGCACCTGGCCCCCCATGGACCAACTCAACGTGCTGTTTCGGCAATTTTTGGATACAATCTGGCGGACGCAAGAGAGATAGCTGCACCACATCCCCTCCCCGCATCCATCGCACCCCTTCATCATGCCCGACGTCACCTTTCCCCCCGACCCCACCGATGAGGAAGCGGGCTTCGAGATCAACGCCGATTTCGAGCCCTTCCCCCAAAAGAACGAGATGTTTCGTCGTTCCTGGTGGGACCCGACCATCCGCAACCTGGGCTATGAGGCCATCCCCAGCATGAATGACACCGCGACCAGCATCCCCTATGCCATCAAGGCGGGCCTGGGCGAATACGGGCGCAATGGGCTGCTGATCACCAAAGAGTTCGGGCCCAGAGTGCGGTTGGGCAAGGTGTACACCAACCTGCCCCTGGCCCACGACCGCCCCATCCATTTTGGCGTGCGGGAATTCTGCCAGATATGCAAGCGCTGCGCCCAGGCCTGCCCGGCCAAGGCCCTGCCCCTGGGCGAGCCCACCTTCCGTGTCAACAATATCTCCAATCGCAAAGGGGTGAGGAAATGGTCGGTGGACGCGGAGAAATGTTTTGGGTTTTGGGCCGCGCAGAACACCGACTGTGCGGTCTGTATCCGTTCCTGCCCCTACAACAAGGATTATCGCAAGTGGTGGCACCGCGCGGCCCGCTGGCTGGCGGGCACGCGGCTGTGCCGCCTCCTCTTTGCTCTGGATGGCTGGATGGGCTATGGGCGGCGGCTGCGCCCTGATCGGTGGTGGGGATGAAGGCGCGGGTGGGCCTGCTATGTAAATAGGATTCGGATCAGGATTAGGATTGAGGATCGTCAGGACGACGTTGAGCGAGGCAACAACGGGCGTGATGCGTGAAACGTGAAACGTGAGCTCATTACGCATTACGTATTACGCATCACGTTTCAGGACCGCCAACCTGGCCGCGAGGCGTTTTCCTCGGTATCGGCGAGCCGCCGCTCGTGGCGACTGCTATGTAAATAGGATTCGGATCAGGATTAGGATTAGGATTAGGATTAAGATCGCCAGGCCGACGTTGAGCGAGGCGGCAACGGGCGTGATGCGTGAAACGTGAAACGTGAGAACCTTACGCATCACGCATTACGCATCACGTGCTCGGCTTCCCGCGCCAACTTGGCCGCGAGGCGTTTTCATCGGTATCGACGCGGCGTGACCCGCCGTCGGACTGCTTTGTAAATAGGATTCGGATCAGGATTAGGATTGAGGATTGTCAGGCCGAGGTTAGGCGCGAGCAGGAGTAATCAGTGATCAGTTATCAGTAATCAGTGTTCAGTTGACTCTGCGTCCTCTGCGTTCTCTGCGGTAAGTAACCTTTCCGCAGGGGAGTCAGGGATCAGGCATCCAGTGTTCAGTGTTCAGTAGGTTGGCTGTTTCCTGGTGTCTTTTGTGCTCTTTGTGTCCTTTGTGGTGAAAGATTATCTGCGTCAATCTGCGTTGCATCTGCGTAAATCTGCGTTCTCATTCTCGTCGTTATGCGGTGACCCATCGCTCATATCGCCCAATCCTAATCCTAATCCTAATCCTAATCCTAATCCTGATCCTAACCCGGAAGCCGTTGCCCAACCCGCCATGCTGTGCTACAATGCCCCTACAATCCCCTTGTTCCTCTCATAGTTCATGAAATACGACGCCGCGCTCAAAGAACTTCTCCGCCACTGTCACGCCGCCATCCTGCGCGACCTGCTGAACATCCCCGTGTCCAGCAGCACCCTCCTGGAGGAACGGCCGCGGGAGACCACCAGCGTGCGCACCAGCGATTTCCTGTTGCGCGTCGTGCAGGAGGATGGCGAAGAATTCCTCGTCCTCATCGAATTCCAGACCTACTGGCAGCGGAACGTGCCCCAACGCTTGCTGGAGTATCGGGCCCGGCACGTCCTGCGAGAGGAGCTGGATGCCATCACCGTGGTCATGCTCCTCCGGCCCTCCCCCTCGGCCACGGACCACTACCACGACCGGGAGGTGGACTACCGCTTCCGCCTGGTGAAACCGTATGAGCTGGATGCGGCCGAGGTCCTCCGGGAGAACAGGGTGTGTCTCATGCCCCTGACGCCACTGATGCAAGGGGGCGTGGATGTGGCCGTGGAGGCGGAGCGGGCCATCGTGGACAGTGATCTGGCGGAGGAGGTCAAGGCGGACATGTTGACGAATATGACTCTCATGGCAGGGCTGGTGTCGAAAGACCTGGCCCGGCACCTCTTGAAACGACGGAGGGACCTGATGATACAATCCTTTGGCTACGAACTGATCAAGCAGGAAGGCCTGGAAGAGGGCCTGAAGGAAGGCTTCAAGCAAGGTTTCCAGGAGGGCCTGGAAGAAGGCCTGGCGCGCGGGCGAGAAGAAGGTCGTGAAGAGGGCCGGGAAGAGGGCCGCGAGCAAGGCTATCGCGAGGGCGTGTTGGAAGCCATCGCCCTGGGCCTGGAGCTGAAATTCGGGGTGGAGGGGTTGATGCTCATGCCCGAGATCGAAGCCATCACCGATCTGGGCATCCTGCGCATCCTGGAAAAAGCCATCCGCACGGCGCAGTCACCGGAAGAGTTGCGCCGGTTGTATCGCCGATGAAACGGCTATGTGAGCGTCCAGAAATAACGTCCCTTTTTTGCCGCAACACTTGCCGAGTAAACTCGTGCCTATGGAGGCGCTTCGCGCCAATGGTCGCCCTTCGGCGACCCCTTTTGTCGCCGTTTTGGACGGCGAAGGCCGTCATCTGATCCCCTTCCGCTGTTCTCCCCCGCTTGCGGGGGAGATGAAGAGGGGGTCTGGCCGTAGGCCTTAAGTGTCCGACTTCAGTCGGTGAGTACAGCCTCAACCGAAATAGGACGCACCCAATTCATTGAAGCCGCCGCGTCGCGGCTTGGCCACAGGAGGCATCGTATGGGCCCTAACAAATGGAAATCCATCCTCTTGACTCTGGCCATGGGTGGCTTGCTCCTGGCCATGCTGCTTCTGCCGTTGCATGCGGGGGCGCGAGGGGCACACGCCGCGGCCCGTGTCCTTTTCGTCAAGCCCCATGGCCCAGGGACCGCGTGTGCCCAGGCCCATCCCTGCAACTTGCAGACAGCGATAGCCCAGGCTGCCGATGGCGACACCATTTACCTGGCCCAAGGCACCTACACCGGGTCCGGCTCCGCTGTCCTCACCCTTTCCAAATCCATCACCCTCTACGGTGGATGGGATGGCGCAGCCACGGGCCCCATCGCCCGCGACCCGGAGGCCCATCCCTCGGTGCTGGATGGCGAAAGCCAACGGCGGGTGGTGTACATCGAGGGGAACATCACCCCCACCCTGGATGGTCTGGTCATCGCCCGGGGGAATGCAACCCATGCCCCCGACTTCCCCGGGTGCGGCGGCGGGGTATGCAGCTTCCGGGCCACCCCCACCATCGCCCATTGCACCATCACGGGCAACGTGGCTTCCATGGGCATGAGTCTATCTGGCTCCGGCGGGGGCATTCACATCAGGGCACCCAACGGCACGGTCGTGATCACGGCCAGCCGGATCATCTCCAACGCGGCCAGCCTCTATTACCATGGCACGGGAGGGGGTCTCACCCTGCTCAGTGCACCGGAAGCCCGGGTGATCCACAACGTGATTATGAGCAACACCGCGGTTCTTTCGGCAACCCGCGGCTATGGCGGAGGGGTGGCCGTGTCAGGGGAAAGTGACCATGCACGCTTGCAGGGCAACGTGGTGCAGTACAACGTTGCCATCGGGCAGGGCGATGGCAGTCGCAACACTCAGGCTTATGGCGGAGGCATCTACGCGGGAAGCGACGCCGTGATCATCCGCGACAACGAGGTGCTGAGCAACACCGCCATTATCACCGGCGGCAGTGGCAGCGGCGGCGGTATCGCGGTAATGGGGAGTGACGATGTGACAATCACAGACAACCAGGTAGCGTACAACGTTGCCCAGCAGGACGCCATCCGCATCCCCAGCAACCACGGGGGCGGCATTTACTGCTTCTCCGGGGATAACATCTTCATCCAGGGAAACATCATCCAGCACAACACAGCCAGCATCCCTTATACCGGCGGGGGCGGCGGCGTGTATCTTTCCAGTTGCCATCAGACCACGCTCGCTGACAACCTCGTCAGGGGCAACCTGGCTTCCCATGCTGGCAACGGCTACGGCGGTGGCTTCCATGCCTACGCCTCCCGGGGACTCCGGTTGGATGCCAATCGTTTCCTGAGCAACACCGCTTCCCTTGCGCCCTGGGGAAGGGGCGGCGGTCTTTACTTTTCCCGAAAGACGGTCTTCACCATGACCAACAACATTGTAGCAGCCAACTATGCCATCCGAGAAGGCGGTGGGGTGGCCTTTGAGACCAGCGCCACGCAGCCAGTCACCGGCACGCTGGTCCACAACACCTTTGCCGCCAATGACCGGGGCGAGGGCAACGGCCGCATCGCCATCCATCTGAATGATCCCTACGTCACCCTGGTGTTGACCAACACCCTCATCTACAGCCATACTTACGGCCTTTACGCCACAAGCGGTAGCACGGCCACCCTCTACCATACCCTCTTCTACGCCAACAGCAGCGGCGACACCGGCGGCCCGGGAACCATCACCAACATGAACCCCATCACGGGCCAGGATCCCCTGCTGGCCATGAACTTCCACCTGCTGGAGGGGTCACCGGCCATCGATGCGGGCGTCCCCGTCCCCTGGCTGCTCACCGATATCGATGGCGAGCCCAGGCCCCTGGGCGCGGGCTACGACATCGGCGCGGACGAAGCCGAATTCCAGGATATCTACTTCCCGTTGGTGACCATGCATACGCCCTGAGAAGAAATAGTAATCAGTCATCAGTCATCAGTAATCAGTGGAAATCTGCGGCGCATCTGCGCAAATCTGCGTTCTCATTCTCGTCGTTATGCGGTGAGCCATCGCCCATATCGCCCAACCCCAATCCTAATCCTAATCCTGATCCTGATCCTAACCCGGGGCCAGCACCCACGTGAATCTTCACGGAGACATACTGATGACCGACATCCTGGTCCTCTCCACCTTACATCAATTGCACGGAGAGCTCCCGTATTACACCTACGAGCACTTATCTCAGATCATTGAAAATTTCTCCCCCGACATCCTGGCCGTAGAGTTGACCCCTGCCGACCTGGCTGCCAGAAAGCCTCAGCAAATCAAAAGAGAATATCAGCATAGTGTCTATCCTTTGTTGGAAACAAACCAGTGGTCCGTGATCCCCTTGGAGCCAGGGGAACCGACATACTCTGAGCTCGTCCAAAAGGGTAAAAAAGCCATGGAAACCTTGGCAAAGGAGCACCCCGAAGCCATGGAGGGATTCGGTTTGTATGTGAATGCCCTTTATCAGGTGCTGCTCGGCTGGTGGAAATCGCCCTTGGATGTCAACTCGGCAGAAACGGATCGGCATTTTGAAGTGAAGCATACCTATCAAAATGCCTTATTTGGGAAGGATGAGGAAGAAGGATGGGAACTTTGGAACCAACACTTTTTAGAACAGATTCTTGCTGCTGCAACGAGTTGTGCAGAGTGTCGGATCCTGGTACTCGTTGGGGCTGAACATGGTTACTGGTTACGAGGGGCTTTGAGAAAGCAAGAAGGCATCCATATGCTCGAACCGGCATCTGTATTACGGGACATGGGGATATGAACTTATCGCCAATTTGACGTGATTTTGTGGATGACGGGTGTTTCAATGCCCCCAATCCACCATGCGACTGGGCCCGAAATCGAACTGAAAATGGATGGCTCTCAGGGCCTGAGGGGCAAAGGGATGGGGGTCCCGCCCATCCTGGGTCATGATCCACAGCTCCCAGGGGCCCCGCCGATTGGTGAGGAAAAGCACGTACCGCCCATCCGGCGACACCGCGGGCGCCACATTGTGCACAGGACGGTCTCGCCATAGGGGAGGATGGGTCAGGGCCAGGGGCTGCGAGCCATCCGCCCGATATCGCCAGATATTCCAGCTATCCCCATCCTTGCGGCTCACATAGATGAACGCGCCATCCGGGCTGTAGACCGGCGCGCCCAGAAAACCATACTCAATGATCCTCTGGGGTGGCTCGCTATCCACGGCATCCACCAGAACCGCGCCCGACTTCCCCAGAGCCAAAACGCCAGGCTGGGTGGGATGATGCCGCGGGGCCCGGATATCGGACGCGGGCAGGTCCCAGCGACTGCCATCCTGCAAATCCACCTTCTGCAATCCCCACTGGACGCGATGCCCCAAAGGCAAATCCGCGATGCACACCCACCCCAACCCAGGCAACGGGCCACAATCCTGCCCCTGGAATAGGGCGCGCAATTGGGCCTCGTCCATGCAGCCGAAAGGTGTTTGGCGACAGGATTCCTCCCTGGCCTCCATATCAAAGATCAGAGCCCGGCCGTCCCGGGTCCAGGTGGGCGAACGGGGCTTATTGGCCCGGACCACCAGGCGCTCTTCGCCGCTGCGCAGGTCTCGCACGAACACGCCATCCCCCTCGCTGCGCCAGCGAGTGAAAGCGATTTGGCGACCATCTGGACTCCATGCCGGGTCCAGCCCCGTGGTCACTCGCTGCAATCCTGACCCATCCGCGCGGATCAGATAAATGGTTCCCCCTGGTCGATCCTGGAAGAGGATAGTCCCTTGGGGCGAAGGCTGCGGCCGAGGCACCCCTGTGGTCTCATGGCCCACCACCGGCAACGACACCACATCTACCGAGATGCGCACCCATGGGGCCGCGACCCACCCCACCTGGTCCGCAGAAGTGCGAACCTTCAGCCACCCGGCGTGATCACTCCGCCCCAAAACCCGGATCTCCTCTCCCTGCATCACATGCCCCAGGATGGGTTGATCGAGCCCAGGCCCCGCGCGCAGGCGCAGCTTGTGCGCGAGGACGACCCCCTGGGCCTGGGGAGAGGCCGGGGGAGAGGAAGTTGCCATCGCGGCCAGGCCTTCCTGCGGAATGAGTGTAGAGACCGCATCCAAAGGCACAAAGGTACGCACATCCTGGGCCAACACCCACCCCTCCTGAGGCGCCTCCTGCGGCGCAGCCTGATAGCGCACGTAGAACCAGGCCCGGTCGGGGCTCATGGCCAGGAGGTCCAGCTTTTCGCCCGCGCGCAGAGAGGCCACGGGCTGGCCTGCCGGATTATCCCGCAAGGAGGTGTGCAGCACGCTCACCCAGGCCCACCCCGCGGGGAGCTCGACCGTGGGCGTGGGGGAAGGCACAGGCGTGGGAGAGGGCGTGGCCGTGACGCGGGGCTGGGGCGACGATGGAGCAACGGGCGGAAGGGTAGGGGTGATGGGAGGCCGCGTGGGGAGAGGGCTGGGACTGGGGAAGAGAGGCGCGGGCCCCGTGGGCGTCTTGCCTTGCTCAAGCTTGGGCCCACCACAGCCGACCACAACCCCGGCCATAATAGCCAGAAGGAGCAGGGAGAGGAGGCGAATGGATTTCATGCGCGGTTGATTACTCATATCGCAATGCATCGATGGGATGAAGTTGGGCTGCTCGCAGCGCGGGGTAGATGCCAAAGAAAAGTCCCACAGCCAGGCTGAACCCGGTGGCCAGCAGGATCGAATCCAGGGTAACCACTGCCTTCAAATCTTCGGAAAAACTGGCCAGAAGTTGGGCGCCCCCAAAGCCCAACAACATGCCGATGAAGCCGCCCAACAGGCTCAGAACCACGGCTTCCACCAGGAATTGCAGCAAAATGTCCCGGCGTTTGGCCCCCACCGCCTTGCGCAAACCGATCTCCCGGGTGCGCTCGGTCACAGAAACCAGCATGATATTCATGATGCCGATGCCACCCACCAGCAGGCTGATGGCTGCAATGCCGCCCAGGAAGGTCGTGAGCACCGCGGTGATGCTCCCGAAAATGTCCAGGATGTCGGCCTGATTGATGACGCTGAAATCATCCTCATCCAGGTAGGTGATATGATGCCGTTCTCGCAACAGGTCTTCGATGGCAGCCTGCGCGGCCTTCAAATGCTCTTCGCTATCCACCTTCACCAGGATGAGGGAGAGAATGGGTTCCCCTTTGGGGCTGCGCAGGTAGGAAAAGAGGCGTTGCTGGGCTGTCGTCACCGGGGTGAACACCATGTCATCGAAATTGCGAAAGCCACCTCCGCCCTGCTTTTCCATCACCCCCACCACCCGGAAGGGGATCTGATTGATACGGATGGTCTGGCCTAGGGGATCCTCACTAGGCTCGAAGAGTTTACTAGCCACGTTACGCCCCAGCACCGCGACGCGGGCTTCGCCTACGACATCTTCCTGGGTGATGAACCGCCCCTGAGCAGGGTAGAAGTTGCGCACGAAGGGATAATCCTGATTGGTGCCTGTGACCATCACCGCAAGGGTGGTCTTCCCCCGGCTCACATTGGCCTGGCCGTCGGCTTCTGGCACCACGGCCAGAAGATAGGGAACCTGCAAGGGGTCACTCAGGGCCATCCAATCGCCATTGGTCAGGGGGTTGCTGGGGCGTCTGGTGCGAGGGTCCCCAGGTTGGGCTTCCTGCAGCCGGCCGGGGATGACGATGAGCAGATTGGAGCCCGCGGATTGCAGTTGTTCCGTAATCAGAACCTGCACACCCTGGCCCACGCTCATCAGGGCAATCACCGCGGCCACGCCAATGATGATACCGAGCATGGTGAGGATCGAGCGCAGTTTGTTCGCGGCCAGGGCCCGTAGGGCAATACGAACCGCTTCTGAGAATGGCATGGGGACTTACCCTCCGTTATCGTAGACACTCTCGCCCGCGCGTCGGGGGTGGAGCACGGGCTCATCGCTGATGATAAGGCCATCCCGTAGACGCACGATACGTCGGGTATGTTGGGCGATGATGGGCTCGTGGGTGACGAAGATGATGGTAATGCCTTGCTCTTCGTTCAATTGCTGGAAGATGCGCATGATCTCCGCGCCGGAGCGGGAATCCAGGTTGCCGGTGGGTTCGTCGGCCAGGATGATGCTGGGATGATTGACCAGGGCCCGGGCGATGGCCACCCGTTGTTGCTGGCCGCCTGAAAGCTCGTTGGGCCGATGATGGACTCGATCCGCCAATCCCACCTGTTCCAGCGCGGCCAGAGCCCGTTCCCGCCGGTGCTTTACCCCCGCGTAGATCAGGGGCAGCTCCACATTGGCCAGGGCCGAGGTGCGGGGCAGCAGATTGAAATTTTGGAACACAAACCCGATCTTGCGGTTGCGGATGTCGGCCAACTGGTCGTCATCCATGCTCCCCACATCCTCACCTTCCAGGTGATAGCGGCCACTGGTGGGCACATCCAACGCGCCCATGATGTTCATCAACGTGGATTTGCCCGAGCCCGAGGGGCCCATGATGGCCACAAATTCCCCGGGGTAGACCTGCAACGACACCCCGCGCAGCGCGTGGACCTCCACCTGGCCCATGAGGTACACTTTGGTGATGTCCTCTAACTGGATCACCGGCTGCGTGCTCATGATCATCCTCCGCCGCCGAAGAACTGCTGACGCAGGATTTCACCGGTCTCCACCCGGCGGATGACCAACACATCCCCTTCTTCCAGACCATCGACCACTTCGCTATACTGCTCGTTCCGCAAACCGAGCTCCACATACACCCGCGTGGGGATATCGTCCACCAGTTTTTCCACATAGGGCTTGCGACTGGTCTCGTCCAGATGCATGACCCGGTTGGGAATGACCAGCACATTCTCGGCCCGTTGGGTGATGATGGAGACCGTCGCTGTCATACCGCTGCGCAAAGGCTGGTTCGTGGGGTCCAGGTTGATCACCACCTCGTAGGTATTGATGACCCCGCCTCCCACGGGCGTGCTGGTGGCCACCGGTGCGATGCGGCTCACCACCCCGGTGAGCTGAGCATCGTCCAGGGCATCGACCGAGATCAACGCAGTCTGGCCTACCTGAATCTGGCCGATATCCAGCTCGTCCACGTTCAATTTGATGTGGAATCCTTCGGGGTCTGCGATGACCATGGCGGGTTGGCCTGGGGGAGGGAACTCGTTGGTGCGGATGTTAATCACGCCCACCACCCCATCGATGGGGGAAATGAGCTGGGTGTTCTGTAAGGCCAGCTCAGCAGCCTCCACCCCAATGCGGGCTTGTTCCACTTGAGCTTCTAGCACGGCCAGGTCTTCTGGGGTAGGCCCTTGTTGCAGGCGATGAAGGCTGGCTTCGGCCTGAGCCACAGCGGCCTCCGCGGCCGCGATCTGAGCCAAAGCCTGGGCTTTTTGGCTTTCGGTGGGCGGAGCCAGAGTCACTTCCAGATTCGCCTTAGCGGTTTCGTAATCAATGGTAGCTTGTTCCAACTGAATGGCCTGGGGTAACAAGCCTGCGTTGGGCAGATGTGCGATCTGATCGTAGGCTTCTTGCGCGTGTTTCAGCGCGACCTCGGCCCGTTTCAGTTGGGCTTCTGCCACCCGGCGTTGGGCTGCAGAAGGGCCCTGGAGCAAAGCCTGGTACGCGGCCCGCGCGGCCTCGGCCTGAGCCCGGGCCGATTCCACCTGAGCCTGGGCTGCGGCCAGGTCCGCCTGGGAAACCGGGGCTTTGGCCTTGTTCAGATTGGCCTGGGCCAGGGCCAGCCCGGCCTGAGCTTGCTTCACCTGTAATTGCAGCTCATCATCTTCCAGCCGGGCCAGCAACTGCCCTTTGCTGACCGTGTCCCCGATATCCACCAGGATTTCGGCCACTTTGCCCGTGCCTTTGAACGCGAGCTTGACTTCCTGACTGGGTTCGATGATGCCACTGGCGGATACGGTGGCGTAGATGTCGCCTCGGGCCACGGTGTAGGTTTCATAGTCAGGTTTCGGGGGCTCTTTTTTCTGGTTGCCGTAATGATAAAGGGCCAACGAGCCGCCCACGACGACCACGAGGATGAGAAGAAGGGTTATCCAGCGACGCATAGGAGTTCCTTGAAGGGGGAATGATGAGGGCGGTGGAGTAGAGTAATCAGTGATCAGGAATCAGTAATCAGTGCGTTCAGTAGGTTGACTGTTTCTTGGTGTCTTTGTGCTCTTGGTGCCCTTTGTGGTTAAAGATTATCTGCGGGAATCCGCGTTGCGGAGCATCTGCGTGCATCAGCGTCCCCATTTTCGTCTATCCAAAACCGAATAACCGCATGGCCAGGGTGGGGATGACATGGGCGCCCCCCAGGAAGAGGACATAGACCACCAAGACAAAGACCGCGCTGCCTCGTCCCAGCTTGCCTACCGCTCGCAGCAACAGGTAGATCAGCACCAAATGCCACAGGTTAAAGAGGTCCACCTGGCTGGCCAGCATGTAGAGGGGATTTTTACTATCCTGGATGGGGTCCCCCGTGGCTACCAAGAAGGAAAGGCCCTGGTTCACCATCAAGGTGCCCGAATAAAGCACCCAGGCCGACTGCACCAAAGGCCGCAAAGCCAATGGCAGCCAGGACCAGGCCACCGCGGGCCAAAGGACACCGGCCTTGACAGGGCGCCCCAGCAAAGCGATGCCGAAATACAGAATGATCATGGCAAAGATCCAGGCCGTTACCAAAGCCGCCACCAAGGAGAGAGAAGAGGTCAACAGAATGAACGCGGGCTGAAAGAAACGGGTCATCGCGGCCCGCGCGGCCTCGGCCTGATCCGGAGGCATCGCGCTAAGCTGCTGAAGTGCGGCTTTCTTGGCCTGTTCCGCCAACAAGTCTTTGGAAACGGCCACCTGTACAATGGGCAAAAGCAATGCCAACAACGCGGGCAGCCACCAACTGCGAGATGGCGCCTCGGCCAGATGCTCAAAGGCCCGCCGAGGGGCTGTGAGCACATCCCACAATAAAGACCACCAGGGAAGGGAAGATGAGGGCTGGGTTGTCATGATGCTGGCCTCAAAAAAGGAAGAGGGAATGAAAAGGAACATAGCTGCTATGGGAGCGCAGTCACCATAAGCAATGGCTCACCACATCACAACAGAATAGGACGCAGATTTCCGCAGATATTCGTCATGCTGAGCGACCGAAGGGAGCGAAAGCCTGCCCTGAGGAATCGAAGGGCATCTAGCGAGCGAAGCGAGCGCCATGCCGTGGTTTTTGCGCTTCGCTAGATTCCCTTCGGCTGCGCTCAGGGCATGCCTCGGTCGCCTCGCTCCCTCGGAATGACGTCGCAAGGTTCTATTTTCAAAGCGGTCGCCACGAACGGCAGTTCGCCGATACGGATGAAAACATCTCGCGGCCAGGGCGGCGTGACTCGTATTCCGTATTGCGTATTGCGTAACGACTGGACGGAATACGCAATACGAACCTTTGCCGCCTCGCCCAACGTGGGTCTGGCGCTCTTAATCCTAATCCTGATCCGAATCCTATTTACATAGCAGGCCTTATATCCAGTACGCATGAAATCCGAGGAAGGTTGCAAGGTCAGGACCGCGGCATGGGAAGTTGCAATACGCCGCAGGACATCCAAAGCCTATTATAACGCAGGGGGACACGGAGAGAAACCCCGACTTTTGCTTTGAAACTGAAGTCTGACGAAAAGGATTTTGTTCCCTCAAAAACGGTATTTTATCCGCAGATTACGCAGATTTTCGCAGATGATTTTTATTTTGATTTTATCTGCGTGAATCTGTTTCTATCAGCGTTCATCTGCGTCCTCTATTTTCAGGCCAGCTCGCGCCGATACCGAAGAAAACATCTCGCGGCCAAGTTGGCGCGGGAAGCCAAGTACGTGATGCGTAATGCGTAATGCGTGATGCGTAATGACCTCACGTTTCACGTTTCACGCATCACGTCCGCTACTGCCTCGCTCAACGTTGTCCTGACGATCCTCAATCCTAATCCTGATCCGAATCCTATTTACATAGCAGATTTCATGAACCACTGCCCGCGGTGGCCGCTTGCACGATGGCCCGGACGTTGTATCGCATCATGTCCAGGTAGGTGGCCGCGGGACCATCCGGCCCGCTCAAGGAGCCGGTATAGATGGGAATAAGCGCCACGCCCGTATCCGCGGCGACCTGTCGCGCCAATTGGGGATTCACCGTGTTGCCGACCAGCACAGCCCGCACGCCCAAAGCTCGGATCGCATCCTCCAATTGAGCCAATTCCTGGGCCGAAGGCTGGGCCATGGAACTGTACGCGGGAATAATGGCCCCCACCTGCTCGATCCCATAACGGCGGGCAAAGTAGCTAAACACCTTGTGATCCGTGACCACCTTGAGGGGGAGCAAGGGTTCGATCTGCGCTCGGATCCAGGCATCCAGCGCTTGCAACTCCTGGCGATAAGCCTCGGCCCGGGCATGATAATCGGCCGCATGCGCGGGATCAACCTGGCTCAACGCCTGTTCGATGTTCTGAGTCCAGATCACCACATTGTTGGGATCCATCCAGGTGTGGGGGTCGATATGATGATGTTCGTCGGGGTGCGCTTCCTGTTCCTGCGCGGCTTCATCAAACGCGATGGGCTCCACCCCATCGGAAACAGCAATGATGCGGCCTTTCTTCGCCGTGCTTTCCAAAATGGGAAGCAAACTCTCTTCCAGGTCAAACCCATTGACGAAGATGATATCCGCGTCGGCCAGGGCCGCGATCTGCTGGGGGCTGGGCTCGTAACCATGAGGGTCCGCGCCCGCGGGGATGAGCGTGACCAGGTCGATGTGATCATCCCCAATCTGCTGCACCACATCAGCAATGATGGAGGTGGTAGCGACGACTCGGACGCGAGGGGTCCCCGCGGTGGGGGTTTTGGAAGGACTGCACCCCGCGGTGAAAATGAAAAGCGAGATGAGAAATAGCACCCAGAGATAACGAGGAGCACGCATAGTGGTTGATGGTGATCGTGACATGGGCGGTGAAAGATAGGAATGGGAGGCTGTTCCGTAAATAGGATCAGGATTAGGATTGAGGATTGTCAGGCCGAGGTTAGGCGCGGGCAGGAGTAATCAGTGATCAGTCATCAGTAATCAGTGTTCAGTCTTCAGTGTTCAGTAGCGCCGAGGCTAGAAACAACGCCCCTGCGGGAGTAGCCGGAATTATCCGGCGCCGTTTTATAGCCCGGCGACTTCATCGCCGGGCGGGCTGGTGTGGCAGATGCTACTTCGGTCAGCTAGACAACGCCAAATGTCTGCTATGTAAATAGGATTCGGATCAGGATTAGGATTGAGGATCGCCAGGTCCACGTTGAGCGAGGCACCAACGGGCGTGATGCGTGAAATGTAAAACGTGAGAGCCTTACGCATCACGCATTACGCATCACGTGCTCGGCTTCCCGCGCCAACGTGGCCGCGAGATGTTTTCATCCGTATCGGCGAGCTGCCGTTCGGGGTGACTGCTTTGTAAATAGGATTCGGATCAGGATTAGGATTGCGGATCGCCAGGTCCACGTTGAGCGAGACGACAACGGGGGTGATGCGTGAAACGTGAAACGTGAGAACCTTACGCATCACGCATTACGCATCACGTTTCACGGCCCGCCAGCCTGGCCGCGAGGCGTTTTCATTAGTATCGGCGCGCTGCCGCGCGTGGCGCTTATTAGATGTGTCTACCCATTTAGATGCAGCGGGGTTACACATGGATATGAGGGGTTGGGACGGCCCCGCGCCACCCATTGATTTCCAAAGCGCCCCTCCCTTGTGTATAATGACCATGATGAGCAGTCTCACTTTAACCTGGGCCCGGGGGTTCTGGCGCGCGGTGCGTGCCAAAGCCTCTGCGCGCGTCGCGTTTGGCGGGGATGAAAACCGCCTGGTCGAAGTCTATCGCGCGGCCAATGAACTGGAAGCCGCGCTGGTGGTGGCTTTGCTGGATAGCGAAGGCATTCCTGCTGTCACCAGCGGGGAGGCCGTGGGGAGCATCTATGGCATGCAGGTCGGTCCTTTGGCCGAAGTCCGCATCCTGGTGAAACGGGCGTGGGCGCCTCGGGCTCGCCAACTCATTGAAGAACGTCATCTCGGTCTATGAAACTCCATCAACCCGCCGCCCGTCTCCTTATCCCCGATGCCATGGCCGAAACCGAAGCCCTGGCCCGGACCACCCATCTGGCCATTGCCGCGCATCAGGATGACATCGAAATCATGGCCGCGCATGGCATCCTGGCCGGCTTTGGGCGCTCCGATACCTGGTTCACCGGGGTGGTTATGACCAACGGGGCAGGAAGCCCTCGCGATGGCCTTTATCGCCACCTCACCGATGACCAAATGCGCCGCATCCGTGCCCGAGAACAAGAAAAAGCCGCCATCCTGGGGGAGTACGCGGCTCAATTTTTGCTGGATTATCCCAGTGCCGTAGTCAAAGACCCGACAGCCCAGGCCCCGGTGGCAGACCTGGTCGCCATCTTGCGCGCCACCCGGCCCCACACGGTCTATACCCATAATCCCGCGGATAAACACGATACCCATATCGGCGTCCTGCACAAAACCCTCGCCGCCATCCGTCAGCTTCCGCCCGAACAGCGGCCCCAACGCCTGTACGGCTGCGAAGTGTGGCGGGACCTGGATTGGATGCTGGATGAGGATAAAGTCGTGCTGGATATCTCCCAGGCCGAACATCTGCAAATGGCCCTCATCGCGGTGTTCGATTCTCAAATCCGGGGCGGGAAGCGCTACGACCTGGCCACCCTGGGGCGACGTCGGGCCCATGCCACCTACAGCGCCTCCCATGCCACGGACCAGGCCACCCTCCTCACGTATGCCATGGACCTCACCCCTCTGATTCAGGACGATACCCTGGACCTGATCACCCTGACCATGCACCATATCCAACGATTCGCGGATGATGTACGGGCGCGGCTCCAACGCATGATGGGGGAGGACGGATGACCTTTATCACCTTCGAAGGGGTGGAAGGCAGCGGCAAAACCACCCAGATCCGTCTGTTGATGGCATGGCTGCAAGCACAACATGATCGGGTTTTGCTCACCCGAGAGCCGGGGGGGACCCACATTGGTGAGCAGATTCGGGCGATTCTGCTGGACCCGGCCCATACCGCCATGACCCCCGAAGCGGAGATTTTGCTTTTTTCCGCGGCCCGGGCCCAAATCGTGCGCGAGCTCATTCGCCCGCGCCTGGCAGAAGGTTGGATTGTCATTTGCGACCGCTTCGCGGATAGCACCCTCGCCTACCAGGGTTACGGACACGGCCTCCCCCTGGAAGACCTGCGCCGTATCACTGAATTTGCCACGGGAGGGCTGAAACCCGACCTGACGGTGTATCTGGACCTGGATGTGGAGATCGGGCTGCGCCGCAAAGCGGGCACGGAGGAGTGGAATCGGATGGAAGCGCAGACCCTCGCGTTTCATCAGCGGGTCCGCGCCGGGTATCTGGCTTTGGCCCGGGCCGAACCCCACCGATGGCTCGTCCTGGATGCCACCCAACCCATCGATGTCATTCAAGCGCACATCCGGGCCCGGGTCAGGGAATTCCTTCATGGAGCTTGAACATCCGCCGGGGGGTGACCGGAAAGTATTGGGGGCGCATCCAGGCCATGAGAGAAAAAAGCTGAGGCGCGATCCGCCATAGTCCCCGGGTGACCCCCGGCCAGCGGAGACTCCCAAAGGCAAGCCGCGCGCCCAAACGCCGCGGCCAGAGCTGCCGTAAACAGGGATCCTGCCGTACCCGTTCACCGTAATCCCGAAACTGCCAGTCATCCGTTGCCCAGGCGGCATTCAGGGTTTGTGCGGCCACCCGCCCATAGGCCAGGGCAAAGCTGATCCCTTCCCCCAACAGGGGATCAACCCCGGCCGCGTCCCCGGCCAACAGCACCCGAGGCCGTGCCGGAGGCATGCCAGGGTCAAGCCAATGGATGGGATGGCCTTGCAGGGGGTAATCTTCCAGGCTGACGCCCCGAGGGGCCAGCATCTGGGCCAATATCTGGGGCAAGGGGATGGGGGGGCGGCGCGAGAGGAATTGACTGTCGAAAATCCCCCGATTCATCATGGCCGAGCCATCCACCCAACTGGGGAAATCCCAATAGTATCCCTGTACCCCCATATCCAACACATCCCAGTCGAAAAGCGCGATCCCCTCCCGAAAATAAGGATGATCCGGCTCCACCCCGGTCCGCACCTCCAATAAGCGGGCTTTGTGCCCGCGCCCCCACTTCAAAAACCGGCGCACGGCGCTGTTGGAGCCATCGGCAGCGACCAAGGCCCGGGCCCGCAGGAGGCCCTGAGAAGTATGCGCGGTGACCCCTTGCTCGTCGATTTCCACGCCGGTCAGAACCACCCCTTCCTGGATCTGAACCCCTTGAGATCGGGCCTTTTCTGCCAGCCAGGCATCGAACAGGGCACGGTCCACCACCTGGATCGCAGGACGGCCGCGAAGGGCGTAATGGTGTCGGCGATAACGCAAACGAAGCTCATAAACCGAAACATGAGGGAGGGTGACCTCCAGGCCCAGGTTGTGCAGGATGTCCAGAGCCAGGGGGGTGAGTCCACCGCCGCAAAGTTTTTGCCGGGGGTAATGGGCTTTTTCCAAAACGATCATGCGCTCGGCCCATCGTGCATCCTGTCGCACCAGATGCCAGGCGGTGGAAAGCCCGGCCGGGCCGCCGCCAACAATGAGCACATCGACATCGTAATAAGTCATCGTGCTGCCTATTATACTGGGGACCCCATAACGATGAAAATAGGACGCAGATTGACGCAGATGCTTCGCAACGCAGATGCACGCAGATAATCTTTAGTCTTTAGTCTTTAGTCTTTAGTCTTTAATCTTCGTGACTCTACTTTCATCGCAGGCACCACGCGCGGCGGCTCGCCGATACGGACGAAGTGGCCCTATTTTTGGGCGTTCTCTAACCGACCGGGGTGGCGTCTGCCACGCCCGCCCGCCCGGCGATGAAGTCGCCGGGCTATAAAACGGCGCCGGATAATTCCGGCTAAGCCCCGGAGGGGCGCTGTTTCTTCTGCTCGGCGCTACTGAACACTGAACACTGGATGCCTGATCCCTGACTCCCCCGCGGAAAGGGTACTTACCGCAGAGAACGCAGAGGACGCAGAGTCAACTGAACACTGATTACTGATAACTGATCACTGATTACTGATTTACGGAACGCCCTCTCCAAAGGAGGATTTGCTCTCCGACTATAAGATAGCTTACAATAAAGGCCGTAATGAAAGGCCGAGAGGCCATCTTTCGTCTTTCATGCTTATCCAATCCCCCTGTTCGGCAAGGATGCCGGACTCCCTTCGTTTTTCCAAGGAGGAAAAATCATGAAGCATCGTAGCAGGCTCCTTCTGCCCATCACAATTTTGCTGTTAGCTTTGGCGGTGATGATTGTGGCAGGTTGTAGTCAACAGCAAGCAGCTAGCGAGGGGGGGCAAAAAGTGGTGGAAGTGACCAAAGTGGTCGAGGTCACCAAGGTGGTGGAAGTGCAGAAGGAAAAGGAGGCTGAGGTGACGATTCCGGAAGGGGCTACGGTGATTAACTTCTGGCATGCCTTTGGCGGCGGTCGCAAGCTGCTCATCCAGCGCATGGTGGATGACTTTAACTACACCCATCCCAAGATTTTCGTGAAGGTCGAAAACAAAGGCTCCTACCGCGACACTCTGAATGCGGCCATCCTGGCTGCCCAGCAGGGCAATCCTCCTCACATTGTCCAGATCTTCGAGGTGGGGTCCCAGTTGGCGTTGGATTCGGGCATCTTTGTCCCCTTCGAGGACAACGCGCCCTCCTGGGCCCATACCGAAGACCTGATCCCAGGCGTGGCGGACTACTACAACTTCGGCGGCAAGTTCTATTCCATGCCCTGGAACTCGTCGAATCCCATCCTCTATTACAACAAGGATATCTTCCGCAAAGCGGGGTTGGACCCGGAGAAGCCGCCGGAAACTTTCGAAGAGATGCTGCAGGTGTGTGATAAGATCGTGAGCAGCGGCGCGGCCAAGAACTGCGTGTCCTGGCCTTTGCATAGCTGGTTCTTTGAACAATGGATGGCCAACATGGGCGCGGAACTGGCCAACAATGGCAATGGCCGCGATGCCCGGGCCACGGAAGTCAACCTCACCAGCGACGCGGCCAAGGAGATCGTCTCCTGGTGGAAGGAGATGTACGACAAGGGCTATTACGCCTACAGCGGCAAGCTGGAAGACTGGGATGGTGCGGATGCCATCTTTGTTTCGGGCCAGGCCGCGATGGAAATCACCTCCACCTCGGATGTGGTGAATCGGCAGCGGGACGCGGCCCAGAATGGCTTTGAGCTGGGCACGGGGTACCTGCCCTATCCTGCGGATAGCGGTCGCCATGGCGTGATCGTGGGTGGTGCCAGCCTGTGGATCTCCGGCGGACATCCGGAAGAGGAAATGAAGGCCGCCACGGAATTTGTCACCTGGTTCACCAATGTGGAAAACGCGATCCGCTGGCACAAAGGCACAGGCTACTTCCCCATCCGCAAGACCGCGGTGGATGTATTGGAGAAGGAAGACTGGTTCGAGCGCAATCCTGCGTATCGTGCGGCCTTTGATCAGTTGTTGAACACCAAGCAGGAACGGGCAACCCAGGGCGCGGTCATCGGCGCCTTCCCCGAAGTCCGCACCATCATCGAGCAAGCCATCGAGAAGGTGTTGGCAGGCCAGGCCAGCGTGGATGAGGCCTTGCAGGAGGCGAAGGAAAAGGCCGACAAGGCCATCCAGGACTACAACAAGTCGGTGGAGTAATCCCTGGCGCTGTCTCTCTCGGGCGGTTCGGCTTCGTTGGGAGGCCGAGCCGCCTCTTTGTTCTATCAACATAGCAGGCGCCACGAGCGACTATTCGTCGATACCCATGAAAACGCCTCGCGGCCAGGGCGGCGCGGGAAGCCGAGCACGTGATGCGTAATACGTGATGCGTAATGAGCTCACGTTTCACGTTTCACGCATCACGCCCGTTGCCGCCTCGCTCAACGTTGTCCTGAGGATCTCAATCCTAATCCTGATCCGAATCCTATTTACATAGCAGGCGAACGGCGGGCCACACCCGCGCCGATACCGAGGAAAATGGGAACGCAGATTTGCGCAGATACAACGCAGATTCCTACTGATTACTGATAACTGATCACTGATTACTCCATTTACAAAGCAGGAGGTTTCATGAGTACAGCCAAATTCAAAGGTCGATGGGCCCCCTGGCTTTTTTTGCTGCCCACGCTTATCATCCTGGCTCTCTTCCTGTATTATCCAGTCATCCAAACCTTCCGCCTTTCCTTCTATCGGGTGGCTTTTCTGGGGCTCAAAACGAAATTCGCGGGGTTGGAAAACTATATCGACCTTTTGCATGATAGCGCCTATCACCACACCGTAGGCGTCACCCTGGTCATTACCACCGCGGTGGTTTTGCTGGGATTGGCCATCTCCCTGGCCATCTCCATGCTCGCGAACCAAAAGATCCACGGGGCGCAAGTGTACCGGTTCTTGCTCATCTGGCCCTTTGCCCTTTCCCCCGCGGTGGCGGGCGTGGTGTTTCTCTTCATGTTTTCTCCCGGGTTCGGCGCGGTGAACTATCTCACCTCTCTGGTCACCGGACATGAACTCAACTGGTTGGGAGACCCCACTCTGGCGATCATTCTGGTGATCATGGCCAGCGTGTGGAAAAATTTGGGGTACAACATCGTCTTCTACCTGGCTGCATTGCAGAATCTCAACACCGAAGTCCTGGAAGCCGCTTCCATTGATGGGGCGAATAGCTGGAAGCGCTTTTGGTACGTCACGTTTCCTCTCCTTTCGCCCATGACCTTTTTCCTGCTGATCACCAACATCACCTATTCGTTTTTCGATATCTTCGGCCTGGTGGATATCCTCACCAAAGGCGGGCCGCAGGATGCCACCAATGTAATGATCTACAATCTGTATCGAGACGCCTTTGAATACTACAAGACCGGCCTGGCTTCGGCTCAGTCGGTCATCCTCTTCTTACTGGTGGTGGTGATTACCCTGATTCAATTCCGCACCAGCGGCCGCCAGGTGCATTACGGAGGTTGATGATGCGACGCAAAACCCGAGACGAAATCCTCACCCACATCGCCTTAATTTTCATTGTCCTGCTGGTGATGGCGCCCGTGCTTTTTGCCCTGGCTAAATCGACCCAAACCCGGGCCGAAGTGTATCATTTCCCCCCGAAACTGGGCTTTGGTACGGCTGGCTTTTTCAATTACAAGGTGGCCTGGACTCAATTCGACCTGGGATTATACATGAAGAACACCCTCATCGTGGCGGGCATTGTCATGTTCTTCAAGACCCTCTTTTCTATGCTGGCGGGGCTGGCCCTGGTTTATTATGAATTCCCCTTAAAAGAGTGGGTGTTTTATTTCATCCTCTTTACCCTGATGATGCCCACCGAAATTATGATTGTCGCCCTCTTTAACGAAGTTTCCAATATGGCTAAAGCCCTGAGCCTGGAAAACAGCTACGCGGTGCTTACGGTGCCCTTCCTGGCCAGCGCCACAGGGGTTTTCCTGTTCCGACAGCATTTTTCCAGCATCCCGAGTGAACTGGCCGATGCAGCTCGGGTGGACGGTGCGGGCCCCTTGCGTTTCCTGTGGAGCATCCTGGTGCCCATTTCCTGGAACGCCATCGCCGCGCTGGGCCTCATCCAGTTCATCTACATGTGGAATCAATACATCTGGCCCCTGGTCATCATTCGCGAAAATAAAATGCAATTGATCCAGGTGGGGCTGCGGGGTTTGACCAACCAACAAGACACCACCAATTGGGGCCTGGTGATGGCAGCCGCTATCCTCGCCATGATCCCCCCCATGGTGATCTTCCTCCTGCTACAGGAGCAATTCACCAAAGGTTTTGCCCTGGGCCAGGAGAAATGAGGTGCGGGCTATCTTGAGCGTCCATAAATAACTTCTATTTTCAAGGCAGTCACCATGAGCCACGGCTCGCCAATACCGAGGAAAAGGGAACGCAGATTTTCGCAGATGCGACGCAGATTACGCAGATGTCGTCATGCTGAGCGACCGAAGGGAGCGAAGCATCTAGCGAGCGAAGCGAGCGCCATGCCGTGATCTTTGCGCTTCGCTAGATTCCTCGGTCGCTGCGCTCCCTCGGAATGACGTCGCGAGGCTCTATTTTCAAAGCAGTCACCATGAGCCACGGCTCGCCAATACCGAGGAAAATGAGAACGCAGATTTTCGCAGATGCGACGCAGATTACGCAGATGTCGTCATGCTGAGCGACCGAAGGGAGCGAAGCATCTAGCGAGCGAAGCGAGCGCCATGCCGTGATCTTTGCGCTTCGCTAGATTCCTCGGTCGCTTCGCTCCCTCGGAATGACGTTGCGAGGCTCTACTGATTACTGATAACTGATCACTGATTACTTTATTTTCATAGCAGCCCCACCTATTTTTTGCTATTTTTACAGGGAAAAATTTGACTATGGAGTAAGAGGCGTGCTATAATCCCTCTCACCATGAGCACCCTCTACCATCGCCTGGACGATTCCCCCCGGGGGCAAATTATCAAACTGCTGCAGCGCCACGGGCCTATGGGCATCAAAGAGATGCGTCGGGCCCTGGGGGTCAGTGATACGGCCATCCGTCAGCAATTGCAGCGGTTGATCGCGGATGGTTTGGTGACCTCGCAAAAAGCTTCCAGCAAAGGCCGGGGCCGGCCAGGCCGGATGTACGTGCTTACAGATCAGGCTCGGCATCTTTTTGCCTGTGAATGTGAAACCCTGGCCCTGGCTTTGTACAACGAATTGCTGCTGGACCAGGGCCCGGAAGTGGTGCAGCGTTTGTTGGATCGAGTGGGCCAGAAGCTGGCCGCCCAATATCGGGCCCAGGTACAGGGTCGGGCCTTGCAAGAGCGCGTGCGCATGTACGCCCGCCTCCTCGATGAGCGTGGCATCATGGCCGAAGTCGCGGAGGAGGATGATGGTTTTGTGCTTCACGAGTTCAATTGTCCCTATCATGAACTGGCCTCGGCGCATACGGAGATCTGCGAGATGGAACAGAAGATGCTTTCGGACGTGTTGGGCGCCGAGGTCGAGCTCACTCACAAAATTGTAGAGGGACATCACCGCTGCTCCTTTGTGGTCAAACGTCCTGCATCCAGCGCACAAGAAACCATCGCGTTCCAGGTGCCATCCCGGTAACGCGTCATCCTGAACCAATCACTATCCTGAATCCAAGGAGACATGATCCACCATGACCGCCGTACTTGAAATCAAAGACCTCCACGCTTCCGTGGAAGGCAAAGAGATCCTGAAAGGCGTCAATCTAACGATTCGCCAGGGCGAAGTCCATGCGCTCATGGGCCCGAACGGCTCGGGCAAGAGCACCCTGGGCTATGTCATCGCCGGGCACCCCCATTACGAAGTCACCCAAGGCGACATCCTCTTCAATGGCGAGAGCATCCTGGACCTGGCGCCCGACGAACGGGCCAAGCTGGGCATCTTTCTCGCGTTCCAATATCCTGTCGCCATCCCCGGCGTCAGCTTCGCCAACTTCCTGCGCGCGGCCGTCAGCAGCGTGCGCGGCTATCGCGACCGCGTGCGAGAGGAGATGGAGCGCACAGGGCAATGGAAAGAGGTCGGTTCTGAACTCATCCCCATGCGCGAGTTTCGTCGGGAACTGTTGGAGACCATGGACCGCTTCAACGTGGACCGCTCCTTTGCCCGCCGTTATCTGAATGATGGCTTCAGCGGCGGGGAAAAGAAACGGGGCGAGGTCCTGCAAATGGCCATGCTCAAGCCCAAGATCGCGATTTTGGATGAAAGCGATTCGGGCCTGGATATCGACGCGCTGCGCGTCGTGGCGGATGGCATCAACAAGCTGGTGGCCGACGGCATGGGCGCGCTGCTCATCACCCACTATCAGCGCATCCTCAATTACGTCAAGCCCGATAAGGTCAGCGTGTTCTACGATGGCCGGGTCGTGCTCACCGGCGGGCCCGAAGTCGCCCACATGCTGGAAGAAAAAGGCTACGGCTGGGTGGAAGAACACCTGGAAGAACTGAGCAGGTAGGTAATTGTCAATGGCTAATTGTCAATAGCTAATTATCAATGGCTATTGTCAATGGCTCATGGTCAATGAAGGCGTGGCTCATTTTTGGTATTTGATATTCGATTCACCCCGAAAGAGGGCCAATATCCAGTACCCAATACCCAATATCCAATATCCAATTTTGACCATGCCTCACGGTGAACCGTGAACCCCACCAACAGGAGTAACCTATGGCTACTGAAGCAGATCTCAAAGCCCTGGAAGGCCTGAAAGAAGAATACGAGTACGGTTGGAAGACCGAAGGTGTCCAGTATGCCTACGTCGCCCGTAAGGGGCTGGATCATGAGATTATCGATCAGATCTCCGATATGAAGGGCGAGCCCGATTGGATGCGGGAGTTTCGCCATAAGGCCCTGGATATCTTCTGGGCCAAGCCCATGCCCACCTGGGGCCCGGACCTCAGCGAGATCGATTTCGACGACATCTACTACTACATCAAGCCCACCGAGATGGAAAGCAAGGGCGATTGGGATGATGTGCCCGCGTATATCCGCGAGACCTTCGACCGACTGGGCGTGCCCGAAGCGGAACGCAAATTCCTGGCCGGGCTGGGGGCCCAATTCGAATCGGAGATGGTGTATCATTCCCTGCGTAAGGAATGGGAAAAGCTGGGTGTGATCTTCCTCAGTATCGAGGACGGTCTGAAAGAGCACCCCGATCTGTTCCGGGAATACTTCGCCACCGTGGTGCCCCCCACGGACAACAAATTCGCGGCCCTGAACAGCGCGGTGTGGTCAGGGGGTTCCTTCATCTATGTGCCCCCGGGCGTGAAGCTGGATATCCCCCTGCAAGCCTACTTCCGCATCAACGCAGAGGCCGTAGGCCAGTTCGAACGGACCTTGATCATCGTGGATGAGGGCGCGAGCGTGCACTACATCGAAGGCTGCACCGCGCCCATCTACGACAAGAACAGTCTGCACACCGGCGTCATCGAGATCATCGTCAAGAAGAACGCGCGTATGCGCTACACCACGGTGCAAAACTGGTCCCACAATGTTTACAACCTGGTCACCCAGCGGGCCCTGGCCTACGAGGGAGCCACCATGGAATGGGTGGATAGCAACCTGGGCTCCCGCATCACCATGAAATACCCCGCGGTGATCATGCTGGGCGAGCGGGCCCATGGCGAGGTGCTTAGCATGGCCTTTGCCGGCAAGGGCCAGATCCAGGACGCGGGCGGCAAGGTCATCCACGCCGCGCCCAACACGTCGTCCAAGATCATTTCCAAATCCATCAGCAAAGATGGCGGCCGGGCCTCCTATCGCGGCCTGCTCAAGGTCGCCCGGGGCGCACATGGGGCCAAATCGCAAGTGGTATGCGATGCCTTGCTTCTGGACCCCGAATCCCGGTCCGATACCTACCCCTACATCGAGATCGCGGAAGATGATGTCGAGGTCGGGCATGAGGCCTCGGTGAGCAAGATCAACGAAGAACAGCTCTTCTACCTGATGAGCCGCGGCATTCCCGAAGAAGATGCCATGGCCATGATCGTGGGCGGCTTCATCGAACCCCTGGTCAAAGAACTGCCCATGGAATACGCGGTGGAACTCAACCGCCTGATCCAGTTGCAGATGGAAGGGAGCATTGGGTAACGTCAAGCGTAAAACGTCAAACGTCAAACGGCAGGATACGATAGACTTCCCCTGACGTTTGACGCATGACGTTTGACGCCCTTTGCACAGGGAGAAAAACGATGATGACAACAAAAACCATGACAGCAACCCCTATTTCGGTCGCGGCGGTTCAGGCTATCAGCGACCGTTATAACGAACCGGCATGGCTGCGGCAGGCCCGGCTCGCGGCCTGGGAGGTTTTTGCAGCCACGCCCTGGCCCACTTATAAAGAAGAAACCTGGCGCCGCACCCGTTTGACCGGCTTTAAGCTGGAAAATTATGGCCTGCCGCAGGCTCCGGAACGCGTTTACGATTCCCGAGAAGCCCTGCCCGCGGATCTGCGGGAGGAATTGGCCAAGATCGACAGCGCCGGTGCTTTGATTTTGCAAAATGGTCGGGTTGTGTACCATGAGCTGGACGCCCATTTGATGGAAAAAGGCGTGGTTTTCACAGACCTGCGCACCGCGCTGGAGCAGCATCAAGAATTGGTGAAGGTGCATCTGGGGGCTCAGGTTCCGGCTACCGAAAATAAATTCGCGGCCCTACACAACGCCCTGTGGCACAACGGCACCTTTCTTTATCTGCCCCCTCATGTGGTGGTGGAAAAGCCCTTACAAGTGCTGGTCCAGCAAGACGCGGGCGCGGCTCACTTCCATCATACGCTGCTGATCGGCGAAGAAGATAGCGAGGCCGTGATTGTGGAAGATTTCCGCGGGGCCAGAGAGGGTATGAGCGACAGCGTGGCCGAAGTCTTCACCCGCGCGGCCGCGCGGCTTCATTACCTGCGCCTGCAGAACCTGGACGAGACCGCCTGGAACTTCGGCACCCAGCGCATCAGCACGGGCCGAGACGCGCTCTATCGCCATCTGCAGGCCAGTTGGGGCAGCAAGTTGAGCAAGGTGTGGATTGATCTGGAGCTGGAGGAACCGGGCGGCCATGGCGAGTTGCTCGGGCTTTACTTCCCCCAGGATCATCAGCACATCGACCACCACACCAATCAGAACCATCGCGTGCCTCATTGCACCAGCGATCTGCTCTTCAAGGGCGCGTTGGATGACCACGCCCGTTCCGTCTACCAGGGGCTGATCCGGGTCTGGCCCGGCGCGCAGAAGACCGACGCGTATCAGAAAAACGACAATCTCATCCTCAGCGATCACGCCCGGGCCGATTCCATCCCCGGGCTGGAGATCGAAGCGGACGACGTGCGCTGCACCCACGGCGCCACCAGCGCCAAAGTGCCGGAAGAATACATCTTCTATCTCATGGCCCGGGGCATCGACCGCCGCACCGCCATGCGCATGATCGTCCAGGGCTTCTTCGAAGAGGTCCTCAACCGGGTGCCGGTGCCCGGCGTGCGCAACAAGCTGGAAGCCGAAATCGCCCATCGCGTCGGTATTGAATAGGATCAGGATCAGGAGTAGGATTCGAGGTATAATATCCTCAATCCCAATCCCAATCCTAATCCTAATCCCAATCCTAATCCTAATCCTAATCCCAATCCCAATCCTAATCCCCAATCCTACCATGCCCGACATCTCCCACATCCGAGCGGATTTTCCCATCCTTCACCAGGAAGTCCACGGTAAACCTCTGGTCTACCTGGACAACACCGCCACCTCCCAAAAGCCCCGGCAGGTCATCGAAACCCTGGAACGGTATTACCGCCAGGACAATGCCAATGTCCATCGTGGGGTTCATGCCCTGGCGGAACGAGCCACCGCGGCCTATGAACAGGCCCGGTTGAAGGTCGCTCGCTTCATCCACGCGGCCACGCCCAAAGAGATCGTGTTCGTGCGCAACACCACCGAGGCCATCAATCTGGTGGCCAATGCCTGGGGCCGGGCCAACCTGGGCCCGGGCGACGAGGTGCTCATCACCGAAATGGAGCACCACTCCAACATCGTGCCCTGGCAGTTGGTGACCCAGGCCACGGGCGCAACCCTGCGCTATGTGCCCATCACCGACGCGGGCGAGCTGGATTTCGAGGCCCTGGATTCGCTGCTGACGGAACGCACGAAGCTCTTTGCGTTTACGGCCATGTCCAACGTGCTGGGCACCATCAACCCCCTGGCGGAGCTGATCGAAAAAGCCCACGCGGTGGGTGCGTTGACGCTGGTGGATGGCGCCCAGAGCGTGCCCCATCTCGCTACCGATGTCCAGGCCCTGGACGTAGACTTCCTCGCTTTTTCCGGGCACAAGATGCTGGGGCCCACGGGCGTGGGCGTCCTCTACGGGAAGCGGGCGCTGCTGGAGGCCATGCCCCCCTTCCTGGGTGGGGGCGAGATGATCCGGGAGGTCTTCATGGACCGCAGCACCTGGAACACGGTGCCCCACAAGTTCGAGGCGGGCACCCCGGCCATTGCCGAAGCCATCGCCCTGGGCGCGGCCGTGGATTATCTCACCGACCTGGGCATGGACTGGGTCCTGGCCCATGAGCGGGAGATAGTGGCCTATGCCTGGGAGCGGCTTTCGGCCATCGAGGGATTGCGCATCCTGGGCCCGGAGCCCGACCGCCGTGGGGGTCTCCTGGCCTTTGTGTTGGCAGGCGTCCACCCCCACGACATCGCCACGGTGCTGGACCTGCACGGCGTGGCTGTACGCGCGGGGCACCACTGCGCCCAGCCCGTGCACGATCATTTTGGCGTTCCTGCCACCACCCGGGCCAGCTTCTACATCTACAACACGAAGGAAGAAGTGGACATCCTGGCCGAGGCCCTGGAACGGGCCCGGGCCATGTTTACATTCTAATCCGTTGTGATGCCTGGAGGTTTCTATGCAACGCGTTTTTATGGCTTACATTGAATATGATCCCGAGACAGAACTCTATGTCGGATTGATCCCCGGTGTTCCTGGCGCTCACACCCAGGCCGCGAACCTTGATGAATTGCACCATAATCTCAAAGAGGTTTTAGAGCTTTGTCTGGAAGAACTGGATGAAAGCCAGGAAGAAATGCTCCCTTATTTTGTAGGCGTCCAGCAAATTGAGGTGGCGGCATGAGTCGACGGTTGCCCTTGGTGGATGCAAAGACCATGGAAAAAGTGCTGTTTGCCCTTGGCTTTACTTTGATCCGCCAAAAAGGCAGCCATGCATTCTATCGACATTCTGACGGTCGCACGACTACTCTCCCTCATCAAGATATCTGTATCAAAGATCGCCATAGCGCGGCTTCCTTAGCTCCGCCATGATTTCTTCAACAGAGCGTGGGTCATCGGCCCACATGCCAAAAGTCGGATGATCTTTCGAAATAAATTTCTTCTTTGTGCGGATCGGGACAATCACTCCCTTCAACTGCCCGCGATAGAATACCGGAACCTCCTCGTTCCTTTCCAGCGCTTCCAACACCTCTTCCATGTCGACGTTCAGTTCAAGGACCGTTGATGTCATAAAAACCTCCTTCTGGCTACTCTCATTATAGAAGCACTTATTGACTTTGTCAAAGGCCATCCAACATGGACGATTTTTATCGCGAAAACATTCTCGACCACTACAAATACCCCAGCTTCAAAGGCCATCTCGAAAACCCGGATATCAAATTCCGCGATGTCAATCCCTATTGCGGGGATGACATCACCTTCGAGCTGAAGATTGAAGATGATAAAGTCGTGGATGTGGCCTTCCACGGCCAGGGCTGCGCCATCAGCATGGCCTCGGCCGACATG
The DNA here is from genome assembly GCA_027002405.1 of Anaerolineae bacterium. GTDB lineage: Bacteria > Chloroflexota > Anaerolineae > J102 > J102 > M2005. Next base: position 36,860 of record JALWZT010000241.1, read on the forward strand.
CTGGCCGCAGAGCTGCTGGGCAAAAGCCTGGATGAAGTCAAGGCCATGAACAAGCAATTCATCCTGGACATGCTGGGCATCCCCATCGGCCCGGTGCGGCTGAAATGCGCGCTCCTGCCCCTGAAGGTGGTCAAGGCGGGCGTGTGGGGCCTGGACGCGTGGGAGCGGGAACAGGAGGAGGACGCGTCGTAGGCGCCACGAACGACGGTTCGCCGATACGAATGAAAACGCCTCGCAGCCAGGCTGGCGGACCGTGAAACGTGATGCGTAATGCGTAATGCGTAAGGTTCTCACGTTTCACGTTTCACGCATCACGCCCGTTGTCGTCTCGCTCAACGTCGGCCTGGCGATCTTAATCCTAATCCTGATCCGAATCCTATTTACATAGCAGACATTTGGCGTCGTTTAGCCGAGCGAAGTGGCGTCTGCCACGCCCGCCCGGCGATGAAGTCGCCGGGCTACAGAACGGCGCCGGATAATTCCGGCTAGCCCCACGGCGCTGTTTCTTCTGCTCGGAGCTAAACCTCCGAGCTACGGATACGAAGCCCTGCGGACTGGCCACGGGAGCCCCGAAGGGGCTTTGTACGCCTAGCCTGAGGGTTCAGCCTCGGGCGCTAAGAAACGGCGCCGGATGATTCCGACTAGCCCCGCAACTGATTACTGATAACTGATCACTGATTACTCTATTTCCAAAGCAGTCACAACGAACGGCAGTTCGCCGATACGAATGAAAACGCCTCGCGGCCAAGTTGGCGCGGGAAGCCGAGTTCGTGATGCGTAATACGTAATGCGTAATGAGCTCACGTTTCACGTTTCACGCATCACGCCCGTTGGTGCCTCGCTCAACATTGTCCTGACGATCTCAATCCTAATCCTGATCCGAATCCTATTTACAAAGCAGACATTTGGCGTCGTTTAGCCGAGCGAAGTGGCATCTGCCACGCCCGCCCGGCGATGAAGTCGCCGGGCTACAGAACGGCGCCGGATAATTCCGGCTAGCCCCACGGCGCTGTTTCTTCTGCTCGGAGCTAAACCTCCGAGCTACGGATACGAAGCCCTGCGGACTGGCCACGGGAGCCCCGAAGGGGCTTTGTACGCCTAGCCTGAGGGTTCAGCCTCGGGCGCTAAGAAACGGCGCCGGATGATTCCGACTAGCCCCGCAACTGATTACTGATAACTGATCACTGATTACTCTATTTCCAAAGCAGGAGCCCCCCAACCATGCCCATGCCAACCATCGAAGAAATCAAAGAAGCTCTGAAAACCGTCAAAGACCCAGAACTTCACATTGATGTGGTGAATCTGGGCCTTATTTACGATATTCGTATTGATGAGGAAAAACAATCGGTGGATGTGGATATGACCCTGACCGCGCCCGGATGCCCGGCCGGGCCGCAGATCCTCACCGATGCCTACTACACCATCCAGCGCAATTTCCCAGAGGTCAAAGATATCAACATCAATCTGGTGTGGGTGCCTTTCTGGAACCCAGAGATGATGAGCGATGAGGCCAAGGAGATGCTGGGCTACTTCTAAATCGTCATGCCTTCCACCTTGCGGAAGTAACGCAGCACGCCCGTGACGTTCATGTAGCTGGGCACCACCACCTCGTAGCGGTGGACCCCCTCCTCGTCCACCCCCTCGGCCCGGGCCTGGTCCGCCAGCCAGCCGGGCAGGGCCGCCATCAAAGCGTCCGCGGTATCCCCGGCTTTGACCCGCTCCCGCAGATAGTCGGTGAGTTGGTCCAGTTTCGTGAGCACCTGATCAAAGTGGGCGTCCACATCCTGGAAGGGCCCAAAATGGGTGGGGACAACTCGGTCCGGTTTCATGGCCCGCAGTTTTTCCACACTTTCTTTCCATAGGGTGAGATGAAATTCAGGGGGAGGGGTGGGCAGGCGGATGTGGTCGTAACCGGGCAGCCGCACCGCGGCCACATCCCCTGTGAAGCAGGTGCCATCATCCAGCCAGTAGGCCATGTGATGATAGGCATGGCCCGGGGTGTCGATGGCTTTGACCGGGATTCCCGCGGCGTCGATGATGTCACCATCCTGCAAGATTCGCACCTGGGATTCGGGAACGGGCAGGAATTCCCCCCACAGGGGTTCCATTTGGTCGCCGTAGATACGTGCGGCCGAAGCCAGCAGCTTGGTGGGGTTGATCATATGGGGCGCGCCCACATGATGGACATGGACGGTCGCGCCCGTCAGCCGGGCCATCCGCCCTGCCGCGCCCGCATGGTCCAGATGAATATGGGTGAGAAGGATGTCGGTGATCTCCTCCAGCGCGATGCCCAGGCGCTCAAGGCCCTGAAGCAGATGGTCCAGGGTGGAACCCGGGCCGGTTTCGATGAGGGCCACTCCCTTCGGCCCGCGCAAAACATAGCTGGCAATGATCTCCTTTTCGCCTTGAAAGTGCAGATCAATGATTTCGAACATCACAAATCCTCCACATATGGGGATGGGGATGGGGATGGGGGCGTGGCATAGACACCACGCATGGATGGGGGCAGGCATTGGGCGAGGCGCCGCATGGCATAATCGGTGACCACCTCTTCGGCCTGCTGACGGGACATGGTGGAAGGCAGATGGAAGCGATAAGGGCGACCAAAGCGATAATGCACCAGAGGGCGATGCAGGCGCTTGAGGCTACCCGGAAAAGCCCGTGTGCCCCATACGCCCACGGGCATGAGGACAGGCCGGGTACGGTAGACCAAAAACCCCAATCCCTTTTCTGCAGGGATGAGCTGGCCTGTGGGGGAGCGGGTGCCTTCCGGGGCGAGGAGGAGGGCATAGCCCGCCTGCAACACGGCCAGGGCCGCGCGCAGGGCAGGGATATCGGGCGCGCCCCGCTTGACAAAGATGGCCCCATGGGAACCGATGGCCCAACCCACGAAAAAGGCATCTTCCAGCTCTGCCTTGGCCACCGGGACCACATAGCGAATCCCTCGGGTGCGGGCCATGAGCGCGAAAGGGTCCAGATAGTGGATGTGGTTGTAGTAGAGGATGAGAGGGCCGGTACGAGGCATCCTTTCGAGCCCCTGGACATCCGCGCGAAGGAGGATTTTATCCAGCAGGGCCACAAAGTGGATCCAAAAGGTGGTTTGCCAGCGTTTCGGAGCCTGGGGTGATGCCACCCAACGGTAGTCACGGGATGATGTCATGAGCCATCCGTGGTGCGAAATCGTTCCCGGGCCAGGCGCACGATGCGATCCACGACCTGTTCGATGGTCATCTCATCGGTGTGAATGACGACCGCGTCATCGGGGATGCGCAGGGGCGCGGTGGCGCGGGTGCTGTCGATTTTATCACGATGACGCACACCGGCCAAGACCGCCTGGTAATCGGGATGTTCGCCTCGGGCTTCCATCTCCAGGCAGCGGCGCCGGGCCCGGACCTCGGGCGAGGCATCCAGGTAAATTTTAAGCCCGGCTTCGGGAAAGACCACGGTACCGATGTCCCGGCCGGCCATGACCACCCGGCCCTGTTGCGCGATCCGGCGCTGTTGGGCCTTCAAGGCCTGGCGCACCCCCGGGTAAGCGCTTACCGTGGAAACATGCGCATTCACGGCATCGCTGCGTAGCTCCCAGGTCACATCCTGGCCGTCGATGAGGACTGTGTAAGGCCGGCCATCGGCCTGGGTGGCAGGGATGAGATCGATGCGGATGGTGCGGGCCAGGGCTTCCACCCGGGCTTCATCTTCGATGGGAACGCCCCGCTGCAATGCGGCCAGGGTCACGGCCCGGTAGAGAGCTCCGGTATCGAAAAAGAGAAAGCCGAGTTTTTGGGCAACCCCTTTGCCCACGGTACTTTTGCCCGCGGCCGCGGGCCCGTCGATGGTAATGACTGGTGGTGATGAGAGCATAATACCTTATCAATGGAATGCTTGTTCGCTGGGTAAGAAAATATCTCACATAAAGACGCAGAGCGTAAAGGGAATCAGGTAGCAAGTGGCAAGTCGCAAGTGGCAAGTGGAGAGAACGCAGATTGACGCAGATGCAACGCAGATTGACGCAGATGTTCGTCATGCTGAGCGACCGAAGCGAGCGCCATGCCGTGGTCTTTGCGCTACGCTAGAACTTGTTATGAACTTATCGCCAGTTTCACGCCATTTTGTGGATGGCGGGCGTTTCAATTCGCCACGGATGACGCTGATGCGACGGATCGACACGGATTTTTTGGAAAAAAGCATGGTATCTGTTTGAAAAATCCGCGAAAATCTGCTTTATCCGCGTTATCCGCGGCCAATTCCAACCTCCGATGCGGCGATCCTGAGCTTTGAGGGAAGCAAAGTGCATAACAGCCTCTAGATTCCTCGGTCGCTTCGCTCCCTCGGAATGACGTTGCAAGGCGCTACTGAACACTGATTACTGAACACTGATCACTGATTACTCTATTTACAAAGCAGTCGCCACGAGCGGCGGCTCGCCGATACCAAGGAAAACGCCTCGCGGCCAGGTTGGCGGTCTTGAAACGTAATGCGTAATGCGTGATGCGTAAGGCTCTCACGTTTCACGTTTCACGCATCACGCCCGTTGTCGTCTCGCTCAACATTGTCCTGACGATCTCAATCCTAATCCTGATCCTAATCCTATTGACAAAGCAGTCCCTGGCGTTGGCGTTTGCTGGCCAGGCGCCATTGGCCCGGCTTGAGATCGCCGATATGAAGGGTGGCTATCCGTACCCGCACCAGGCGACGGACCTGCAAGCCCACGGCCTGGCACATGCGCCGGACCTGCCGATTGCGCCCTTCGTGCAGGATGAAGACAAGCCAGGTGTGCCGGGGGTCCTGGTGAATCCAAAAACGTTGCTGAGGCGGGATTTTGCCCAGCACCCGCACCTGGGCCCGGGCCGGACCATCTTCCAGCAGCACGCCCCGCCGTAGCTTCCGCAATGTCCCCTCCGGGACTTCCCCTGCCACCTGCACCCAGTATTCCTTTTCGTGTTGGAAGGAAGGATGGGTGAGGCGCTGGGTCAGTTGGCCGTCGTCGGTGAGCAGCATCAGGCCTTCGCTTTGAAAATCCAAACGGCCTACAGGATGCAAACGATGGAAGCGGGCCGGGATCAGGTCGTAGATGGTGGGACGGCCTTGGGGATCGTGGCGGCTGGTGAGATAGCCCGGAGGTTTGTTCAAGAGGAGATAGGTCGCGGTTGGGGAGGGAGGATGAATGACACGGCCATCCACGGTGACCCGATCGCGGTGGGGATCGATCTGGATGCCCATGTCCCGTACCACGCGCTGGTTGACGCGCACCCGCCCGGCCGCGATGAGGCGGTCCGCACCACGGCGGGAAGCCACACCAGCCTGGGCCAGGAATTTATTGAGTCGCATGAGGACGTGGAGGCAAGGGTTGAAAGGTGATGGGGGTTTCCAGAAGTTTCTGTGGCCCGAACCAGACCTGGTAAACCCCTCGCGGCCGACCATGGGGGTCGAATTGGACGCGGCGCACCGGTCGGAGCTGGCGCTGCTGCCAACGAGGGAGGAAGAGGGGTGCAGGGCCGGTGACAAGCAGGTATTGCGTGCCATCAGGCCCCGTGGCCCGATTGAGCACGTCTCGGGTTAAACCCGCATCCATCCATACCCAATGCTGGAAGTAAAAATTCAAAAGGTCGATGGTTTCTGCATAGCGGTCCTGGCTGTGCATCACCACGGTCAGGGCGTCCCCTCCTGGCCGGCGAGCCGCCGCGATGAGGACCTGCCCGGCCGCGTCGGTGGTGCCGGTCTTGACGCCATAAGCGCCGGGGAAGCGGGTGAGAAGTTCGTTGGTGTTTTTCAGATGAAAGCCCTCCAGATCGATGCTCGGGGTGGCCACGATGCGGGCAATGAGGGGATTTGCCAGGGCCCGTTGGGCCAGGAGGGCCAGGTCTTGGGCACTAGCCACATGATCGGGCGCGTCCAGGCCATGGGGATTGGCAAAATGAGTGGCTTTCATGCCCCAGGCCTGGGCCCGGGCGTTCATCTGGGCCACAAAGGCCTGTTCGCTGCCCGCAGCGGCAATGGCCAGGGCCAGGGCCGCGTCGTTGCCCGAAGGCAGCAGCGCGCCATAGAGCAGGGTACGCACCTGCACCTGTTGGCCGGGCTGCAGGCCCATGCGGGCACTGTCGGCGGGCAGGTCTTTCACCGCGGCCGCGGGCACGGTGATGGTCTGTTCAGGGTCCAGGCTTTCCAGGGCCAGGAGCGCGGTCATGAGTTTGGTGACACTGGCCATGGGCAGAGGGTCCTCAGCCCGCCAGGCCCATAGGATGGTCCCACTGCTCCGATCTTGCAAGAGCCCTGCCCGGGAGCGGATGGGTGGCCCCTGGGCCAGGGTGGTCACCTCCTGCGCTTCGCCCCAGGTGAGGCGGATAGGCTGGGGATGATTGCTTTTCCAGACGGGCGGGCCCGCGGCCACCGAAAGCCAGGCCAGCAGGGTGATCCACCACAGAGAGCGAGTGGGAAAGGGGGAACGGACGCGAGGAATGGGCATGGGGATCTCTGACAATGAGCCACGGCTCACCAGTACCGATGCACAAGCGGACGCGAATTGACACAGCCTGCGGACACGGCTCTTGGTGAATAGATTGTAGCACAGCACGGCGGGGTGGGCAACGGCTCGGGCGTGGTGAGATTAGAATCAGGATTAGGATTAGGATTAGGGAAGGGTAGCTCACCACATAACGACGAAAATGGGAATGCAGATTTGCGCAGATACGGCGCAGATTTTCGCAGATATTCGTCATGCTGAGCGACCGGAGGGAGCGAAAGCCTGCCCTGAGGAATCGAAGGGCATCTAGCGAGCGAAGCGAGCGCCATGCCGTGTTTTTTGCGCTTCGCTAGATTTCCTTCGACGAGGTCCTTCACTTCGTTCAGGACAAGCTCAGGACATGCCTCGGTCGCTTCGCTCCCTCGGAATGACGTCGCAAGGCTCTACTGATTACTGATCACTGATAACTGATGACTCCATTTACGGAGTTTGGCAGGAGCCTCCCAAACACGTATAATCCAAAACCATGTCCAACCCAAACCATGATCCCACGTTCCTGGCCCTGGCGTCTCCGCCCGTGCGCACGATTTTGGCATCCTGCCTGGAAGGCCGAGACCTGACCCAGGCCCAGGCTGCGACCCTGTTCCGGGCCCAAGGCCCCGACCTGCTGGCCATTGCCGCCACCGCGGACATCCTGCGCCAGCAACAGGTGGGGGAGCGGGTGACCTTCGTGCAAACCCGGAACATCAACTTTACAAATATCTGCTACACGGATTGCACCTTCTGTGCCTTTGGTGTACCACGCCAACATCCCCAGGCCTATGCCATGTCGGTGGAGGAGGTGGTGCAACGGGCGGTCGAGGCCCGAGATTGGGGATGTACCGAAGTATGCATGCAAGGAGGGCTTAACCCCCTATTGGGTGGGGATATCTACGTGCGGCTGGTGCGAGCCATCAAACAAGCCGTGCCCGAACTGCACATCCACGCGTTTTCGCCTTTCGAAATCCAATACGCCAGCCAGGTCCAACGCCGACCGGTACGGGATATCCTGCTGGAACTCAAAGAAGCCGGGCTGGGGAGCATCCCTGGCACCGCGGCCGAAATCCTGGTGCCCGAGGTGCGCCAGGTGCTCACTGCCAACAAGCTTTCCGTCCAAGCCTGGGTCGAGATTATCCGCACCGCGCATGAGATAGGGCTTCCCTCCACCGCCACCATCATGTATGGCCACATCGACGGGCCCGACCATTGGGCCGCGCATCTGGCCCTGATTCGCGACATCCAACGAGATACCCGCGGCTTCACCGAATTTGTACCCCTGGGCTTCATCTACCAGAACACACGACTCTACGCGTCGGGGCGGGCGCGGCCGGGCCCCACGGGCCGGGAAAGCCTGCTCATGCACGCGGTCGCGCGCTTGATGCTGGGGCGAGACATCCCCAACATCCAGGTGAGTTGGGTCAAGCTAGGGCTCCCCATGGCTCAGATGTTGCTCCAGGCCGGCGCCAACGATCTAGGCGGCACCCTTCATAACGAAAGCATCAGTCGCATGGCCGGCGCCACCTATGGCGAATATACCCCGCCCGCGGAGTTCGAGCGGGTGATCCTGGACATGGGCCGGGTGCCCGCGGAGCGGGACACCCTCTATCGTATCCTCCACCAGGGCCCCCATCACTTCGATCCTGCCCGTCCTGCGACCATGCCCGGCGGAGCCACGGGCACGGCGTTGAGAGAGGAGGCTCGGACCTGATCGAAGCGGTCCGCGGCCACCCCTTGCATGCTCCAGGGCCCGGTCCAGGTGATGGTCACATCCACCAGGTGCCCGCGCAGGGGGCGCTCATCTTCAAAAAAGACCAGGCGGTTTTGCGGGGTGCGCCCGCGCCATTTCCCTTTGTGACGATCTTCGACCAACACCGGGACCGTCTGGTACAACCAGCGGCGATTCAGCTCCCGGCTGATGCGCTCGTGCTGAGCCTCTAAAATCTGGTGGCGTCGCTTCTTTTCTTCGGGCGGCACGTCATCCACCATGCGGCGGGCACTGACCGTGCCGGGCCGGGGGCTGTAACGGGCGATGTGCACCTTTTCCAGCCGCAGTTCCTCCAAAATCTCGTAAGTGCGCTGGAACTGCGCTTCGGTTTCGCCGGGGAATCCCACAATGATATCCGTATGAATGGCCACCTGGGGGATAAGTTCTCGGATGCGGCCCACCAGGCGACGGTAATCTTCTGCGGTGTAGCCTCGCTTCATCCGGGCCAGCACCTGGTCATCCCCTGCCTGGATAGGGACCTCGATATGGGGCATGACTTTGGGCAGTCGGGCCACGGCCTGCAAAAGCGCGTCGCTCATGTAATTGGGGTGACTGGTGAGGAAGCGGATGCGCCACAGACCTTCGACGGCATGCACGGCTTCCAACAAGTCCACCAGGTTCGGGCGACGGTCGGGGAAGTCGTACCCATAGCGGTCCACGATCTGGCCCAGCAAGGTGACTTCGCGCACGCCCTGGGCCACCAGGCCCCGCACCTCGCTCACGATCTCCTCCAGGGGCCGGCTGCGTTCTATCCCACGGCGGAAGGGGATGATGCAAAAGGTGCAGGCGTGGGAGCAGCCATACACCACAGGCACATACGCGGCCACCGGCGGTTCACCGGCCAGGGAAAGATGCTTCAAGGAGGCGATGGGGTAGGTTGCATCCTGCAAGCGATGGCGTAAGGTCTGCTGATGCTCTTCCAGGGCCCGCAGTTCCTCCGCGGTCATTCGATTCTTGAGGTGTTCCACCAGGGGACGGGCCTCGCTGGGGCCCATGAACACATCCACCCAGGGGAACGCGCGCAGGAGCCTGGGCGAAGGTCTCACCCCCACCATGCACCCCATGAGAGCCAGGGTGCGGTTGGGGTCTTGCATGCGCCAGGGCTTGAGCGCGCCCAACTTCCCCGCGGCTTTATCCTCCGCGCTTTGGCGCACCACACAGGTATTCAGCACGACAACATCCGCATCATCGATGCGCGCGGTGGGCTCGTAGCCCAGCTTTTCCAATTCTGCGGCAACGTGGGTTGAATCGGCCACATTCATCTGGCAGCCGATGGTCCAAATGTGATATTTTTTCATCATATCTCCAGGTCGCTCCCTTGTACCAGGGGCCGGGAGGGAAGGATGCAATCATTGTAACGCAACTCGGAGGAATAGCCAACTTGAAAAAGGGTAGCAGAGGGACGGGGGCTATTCCGTGGATAATAGAGTGGATAGAGTAATCAGTTATCAGTTATCAGTAATCAGTGTTCAGTGTTCAGGTGCGCCCGAGGCTGAACCCTCGAGCTCCGGGTACAAAGCCCCTGCGGGGCTCCCGTCGCCAGCCCGTAGGGCTTCGCATTTGTAGCTCGGAGGTTTCGCTCCGAGCAGAAGAAACAGCGCCCCTGTGGGGGGTGCCGGAATCATCCGGCGCTGTTTTATAGCCCGGCGACTTCATGAACTTGTTGGCAAACCTCAAGCAGGCTGCGTGGGCGCCTTGGCCCCGCCGACTCGAAGTCGGGGCTGGGGGCCGGCCCCCACCTTGGGTTCCTCCCCCGGTGGGGGAGGACATGAGGAAGGCAGATTGCCTGGGCCGCCTGTCTGCCTGCGCAGACAGGCCCAACCGGGCGAAAACATGTCCCCGAAGGGGGACAGGCGGCGGAACGCCCTCAGACCTGAATTTATTCGGCGTACTCTTCATCGCCGGGCGGCCTCCCTGGCATGCTACCACGCTGCCGACGGATGCGCCAGCACCCGCCGGGCCAACGCTTTCATTTTTTGCCGGTCTACGAAACCAGCTTGCTTCCTTGTTTGCAAGGCGCGGGGACTCTTGCCAGCATCCGCTTTCATGCCAGCACGACAGGCAGTTCGCCCTTGGGCATGTCTGAAGTCAAGATGATCGACACCCGCGGCGCCGCGTGTCAGCCCGCTATCCAGTCTGGCTATGTGAGAGTGCTGGATAAAGGCGTCATCTACTTACCCGTCGTTCGATAGGATAGATAGCGTCAGGGCCTTTCAAGCCGCTTCCCGCCAAGGGGAGCGGCTTTGCTTTTCTATGTGCAGGTTGAAGGAGAATGAAACGCGGGCCATTTAACCTACTCTTAAAATTTCCATGATGTGCCCTTAACCACAGTCCTGGGAAAATCCGATAAGATAAGACAAATGCGTAATCCACACTTATCCATCTCATCTGCTTTCTCTGGAGGCTTATTATGAGACAGAAAACCGCCCTTTACATCGCCCTGGGATTGACCACCTTCATCCTGGTGGCGGTGGGCTCCATCGCCCTGGCCTGGCCCACCATTCAGCAAGCCAACGAGCCCGAGGCCCAGCTCGTCATTCAGGAAATCCCCACCACGCCCGTCCAGGCCCAGACCGCTCCTTCCGACGCCCCGCAGGCCAGCGCCCCGGCCGTGGACGCTCAAACCCTAATGGCCACCATCGAGGCCCGGGACGCCGCCTATCGGGCCCAGATCGAGAAAGCCAACCAGCAGCTCAACGAAGCCTATCAGCGCCTGCAGGAACTGGAAGCCCTGAATCAAGAGCTGATGAAGCGGGAGCAGATCTATCAGCAGCGTTTGCAGGAAAGCGCCCAGATCATCGAAGCCATGTCCACCAGCCAGTCGGCCCCCGCGACGGCGGCGTATTACGAGGACGACGATCACAAGGAAAACGACCACGATGACGACCGCCACGAGGAAGACCACGATGACGACCATGACGATGACCGATACGAAAAAGACGAGGACTAAAGCCAGGAGCCGAAAGCGCCGCAAGCCGTCGAAACCCATGGGCGCCCGGGCCCTGCTGCTGACCCTGGCCCTGGGCGGCACGTTGGGCGGATGGGCGGGGCTGGCCTTCTCCGCCATGCGGGCTGAAAACGCCGCTCTCCCCTCAACGCCCCAGCCCGATCTCGCGCTGGAGGCCGTGGTCGTCATCGACCCTGCTGCTGACGCCGCACTGCAACTCCCCCCCATCCCCACCATCCAACCTCCGCCCGCCGCGTGGAACGAAGGCATAGACCGCCGCCTCCACCGTGTACTCGGGAAGCGGCCACACCTGGGGCGGCGGCCGCTCGCCGCGCGCCTGCAGCGAATAAAACGGAGAGAGCATCAGC
>JALWZT010000242.1 GCA_027002405.1 Anaerolineae bacterium
GCGCGGAGGGGGTTGGTGGAGGAGGATCTTGGGGAGGCTTAGGCGCTTCCCAGAGGATGGGGACGCCGGGTAGAGAAAGCAGGCGCAAGGGGGTGTAAAGATAAAGAAGATAGACCCCCACGATACTGAGAGCAAGCCACCATCCCCATGCGGGCAGCAATCCCAAATACCGCAAGGATGTCTCGGCCAGGGCCCATCCTACCAGGCCGCCACCACGGCCATGCAGCGCGGCCACATAGCGATCCGGCGCTTCCACGCGCATGCTGGCCATGGCCAACCCCCCCAGATAAAGCAACATCATCCCCAAGAAGGCCTCTGGGTACCAATATTCTGGCCAACGTTTTTGCAACAGAGGCCAAAAAATAAGCCCTGATCCCAAGGCCATCAAGAACAAGGCCAGGGGCCAGGCCCCCAGGCCGAAAAGTGCCCGCGAGATATGCCATTTCGACGCGTCACTGACCAGCTCATAGGCCATCATGACGCCGAACAGGATTACCAGCAGGCCCAGTGCGGCCAGTTGTTGCTCTCGCGTGCGTTTTTTGGTGCTCATCATGTTGATTAGGGGCGTGTACCACAGATAAAAATCTCACGCAAAGATCGCCAGGCGGGTTTGCAAGTATTGCGGCAGGCAGGGACAGGTGGTCACGGGGTGCGTCCCAGACATTTGGCGTCGTCCAGCCGACCGGAGTAGCGTCTGCTACGCCCGCCCGGCGATGAAGTCGCCGGGCTATAAAACGGCGCCGAATGAATTCGGCTAGCCCCGCAACTGATTACTGATAACTGATAACTGATCACTAATTACTTTCTTTCTTCGTGCCTTCGTGGCTTACTTCCGGGCCGGGCGCCGGGTTATGATGATGATTATGAGCCGCTTCGGTTTCCATTTCTGCCAGGGTGCGGGCGACCTCCGCGATGGCAATCCGTTGTTTGCGATAGAGATCGGATTCGCTGATAGCCAGTTTTTGGGCCACCTCGCGCACTTTCTTCCCCTGAAGATACTTCAAATCCAGGATATTGTAAAGGAGCCATTCCGAGGTGGTCAATTGGCGTTCGCCCGGCGGGCGCTGTCGCTCGATGGCTTCTTGCAAAATGGCCCTCAAAGCCCGGGTGGGGGAATGCTCATATTCAGCGAGTTTTTCTCGCACAATATGAAGATTGAGTAGAGGGCTTCGACTGAGTTTGGGACCGCCCCAAAAATGAGTCAGTGCGCCTCGTACCCATTCCGTGAACTCGGGGCTGTTGACCAGGGTTTCTTCTTTGGAGGTAATGACGTAAGGAACAGCCCCCCGCAGAGCTTGCATCACTTCAATCTCAGGTAAAATCGGACGCAATGCCTCGAAGACATCCAATTGCAACCGCCGGTCTTCCACCGCGATTTCCGCTCTTCTCAGCAGATGTTCAATGACGGCCTCGGTCTCTTCATCTGTGGATTCCGAGGAAGGACAATCCGCGTGCAGGGCCAGAATCCCCATGATCTCTTCCGTGTGGCGGTTCACCAAAGGCCGGATCACGTAACCATTGACATGATGGAAACCGTTAGAGGTGGGCGTGGTGAGCAATTGCTGGGTTTCGGGCAGGGCCAATATGCGTCGAGCTTCTTCGGCATCTCCCACGACGGCTTCCAGGCGTACTTCCTCTTCCCCGGGCAGAGCCACGAAACCCCGGTCCACCTCACATACATTACACAGAGTCACCAGCACATTTTCCAGAAATTGACTCAAATCGCCGCTGGTCATCAGGCGGGTTTCCAACATGCGTAACCAGGCGACTTCTTCCACTTCGGTGCGATAGAGCAGGCGATCCAGCCAGGGTTGGCCAAGATAGATGAGAATTTGGGAAAGGACGATGGTCATGACCACCAGGAAGGTGAGCGCGGTATCGGGCGGCAGGCCCAGGATAGCTTCTACCCGGGGGACGATAAAAATCAGCCCCACCACGATGGAGGCCACCACGGGGCCTCGCAGCAAGAAGTAGAATAACTGGCGTTTCACGACCCGGTCGGGCGCGAAGACGCCATAGTAGGCCACGCTGTACGCCATGACCACCAGCATGATACCCACCAACACGTTGGCAATGCTGGCCAGGATCAACACGCGTTCTGGGTCCCTGGCGCCTCCGCCCGAGATCAAAATAAGATAAGGGAAGACGCCCAACCCGGGCGCCACAAAACTCCACAACAGGTAGTTGAGTCGACGTCGCGCGGTGTGGGTGCGCACATGAGCCCTGGCCTGCAACAAGGTCCAACCGCCCCACAAGGTGGCAACCAGGAAATACAAGGTGAACAAGGGGAAAAGGGAACCGGGCTGCAGGTTGGAGACCGGGTCCGCCTCTGCAGGGGCCTGCACCAACACATCGGTGAAAAGCGCCAGGACCGCGAAAAGCACACTCATGCCATACGCGGTGCGAATGATCCAAACCCAGCGATGGCGGTCGGAGCGCAGCCATACCGCCAGGAGCACAGAGCGGGTGAAATGCAGATAGGCCGCGGGCACCAGAGCAATGCCAATCCACTGGAAACGCAGCCAGCTCTCGGCCCAATCCACTTGCGGCAACACCACATCCCCGGAATAGACGATCACCATCCCCAATAACAGCGCGGCAAAAGAACGCCCTACCCTGCTGTGGAGATTGAAGGTGAGCACGTAGGCAAGCAGGGAAAAGCTGAGGATGAGAATGGCTGCTGCGAGAACTTGGTTTCCGACCTCAAGCACGCCCAGCCAGGTGGGAAGCTGACTCATAAGCACATCATACATCCCTTCTATTTTACACCATCTTCAGCATTTTTCACGTTTTTTAGACTCCGCTTAAAAACACGGAGACACGGAGGACACAGAGAAAAAGAAGGGAGCTCACGGAGAAGATCCCCTCCAATCCTTGTTTTCTTTCTCTGTGCTCTCTGTGCCTCCGTGGTTAAGGTTTTTTCAGGACATCCTCTATTTCCCTTTAATCGCGCTTAAAATTGCTGTAATCGGGCGCGCGGTATTTGGAGCGGCCCGAGCCTTCGATTTCGAGCAAGGCTCGCACTTTCATGGGCAGGCCGAACAGCTTGATAAACCCTTCCGCATCCTTCTGGTTGTAGACATCATCTTCATCAAAGGTCACATAATCCTCACGGTAGAGGCTGTAAGGACTCTTCCGGCCGACCAGGATCGCGTTGCCCTTGTAGAGCTTGAATCGTACGGTTCCCGTCATGTTCTCTTCGGTCACCTTGACAAAGGCATCCAGGGCTTCTCGTAAGGGGGTAAACCACTGGCCGTTATACACCAGGTCCGCATAGCGCAGGCCGATCTGCTGTTTGAAATGAAGGGTATCTTTATCCAGTACCAATTGCTCCAAAGCAGCATGGGCTTCATAAAGAATGGTGCCGCCCGGGGTCTCGTAGATGCCGTGGGATTTCAGCCCCACCAGACGATTTTCCACCAGGTCTACCCGGCCGATGCCATGCTTCGCGCCCAGATTGTTGAGAGCATTCATCAGCTCCACAGGCCCCATGGCTACGCCATTCAGCCGAATGGGGATCCCTTCCTTGAAGTCAATCGTGATGTACTCAGGTTCATCGGGTGCATCTTCAGGGGCCCGGGTCAGGGTGTACATGGACTCTTCGGGCTCGTTCCAGGGGTCTTCCAGCAAGCCGCCTTCATGGCTCATGTGCCATAGATTGCGATCTCGGCTGTAGATCGAGGTTTCTGTGGCAGGGACCGGCACATGATGTTCGGCAGCGTATGCCAATGCGTCTTTGCGCCCGCGAATCTCCCATTCCCGCCAGGGAGCGATGATCTTCAGCTTAGGGTTCAGGGCCATGACCGTGAGTTCAAAGCGCACCTGATCATTGCCTTTGCCAGTAGCCCCATGAGCCACGGCATCGGCTCCCTCCATTTCGGCGATTTCCACCAGGCGCTTGGCAATGAGGGGACGGGCCATGCTGGTCCCCAGCAGGTACTTACGTTCATACACCGCGCCCGCCTGCATGGTGGGGAACACATACTCTGTCAGGAATTCTAAACGTAAGTCTTCAATGTAGATTTTGCTGGCCCCAGAGGCCAGAGCTTTTTCTTCCAGGCCTTCTAGCTCGTCTTCCTGGCCCAGATTGGCGCTGAAACAAATCACTTCGCACCCGTAATTTTCTTTGAGCCAGGGGACGATTACCGAGGTGTCTAATCCGCCGGAATAAGCAAGAACGACCTTGTTGATTTGATGTTTTGATGACATGGAGTGCCTCCGTAAAAATGATAGTAAAGAAAAAACCACGAGGCAGAGTGCCATCGTGGTTTGTGGGATTCGAGCTCAGATGCAAGCGCGCACCAGGGGATCAGATGAAGCATCTGATCTCGTCCCTTCAGGTGCAACGCCTGGGCCATAAAATCATGGTGAAACTATAGCCTATTTTCGACCATGTGTCAATCCTTGCGCCTGCCTTGAAGATAGAGTAATCAGTGATCAGTCATCAGTAATCAGTGTTCAGTAGAACCTGTTATGAACTTATCGCCAGTTTCACGCGATTTTGTGGATGGCAGGCGTTTCAATTCGCCACGGATGACGCTGATGCGACGGATCGACACGGATTTTTTGGAAAAAGCATGGTATCCGTTGAAAAATCCGCGAAAATCTGCTTTATCCGCGTTATCTGCGGCCAATTTCAACCTCCGATGCGGCGATCCTGAGTTTTGAGGGAAACAAAGTGCATAACAGCCTCTAGCGAAGCGCAAAAACCCACGGCATGGCGCTCGCTTCGCTCGCTAGATGCCCTTCGATTCCTCAGGGCAGGCCTCGCTCCTTCGGTCGCTCAGCATGACGAATATCTGCGTCAATCTGCGTCGCATCGGCGCAAATCTGCGTTCTCATTTTCATCGGTATCGGCGCGGGCTTGCCTGCCGTTGGACTGCTATGAAAATAGAATGATCGCTGGTTGCTGAGGAATCGCCAGGCCGACGTTGGGCGAGGCGGCAAAGGTTCGTATTGCGTATTCCGTATTCCGTCCAGTCGTTACGCAATACGCAATACGGAATACGAGTCACGCCGCCCTGGCCGCAAGGCATTTTCGTCGGTATCGGCGCGGGGTGGCCCGCCGTCGGACTGCTTTGAAAATAGCGTGTCGTCGATTGCGGAAGGATCGCCAGGCCCACGTTGAGCGGGGCGACAACGGACGTGATGCGTGAAACGTGAAACGTGAGGTCGTTACGCATCACGCATTACGCATCCCGGGCTCGGCTTCCCGCGCCAACCTGGCCGCGAGATGTTTTCCTTGGTATCGGCGAACTGCCGTTCGTGGTGACTGTTTTGCAAAAGCCACGCATTATGATACATGACTGTGGGGCAGTCAATCAGTTTGGGATAGAATGAAGCGTTTGGTGCTACCTCCCGGAGGTCTGCCAACAACATAACTTGTGGTATAATAAATTCATGAAACGTACAGGTTTTGTCGAGCGGCGAGGTCGAATTCAGGACCTTGACCGGTCATTCGATCTAAAATTTTGGCGTGAACAGACGCCCCAGGCTCGTTTCGACGCGGCTTGGGAATTGGTCGTCCATGCCAGTAAGGTCAAGGGTTTCGATGTTCGTCAACTCCGACTTCAGCGATCTATTGAGACTTTTCAACAAATACGGCGTTAGATACCTGGTCATCGGGGGATATGCCGTCATTCAATACGCGGAACCTTGCTACACCAAGGACCTGGATTTGTGGATCAGTACGGATCAAGTGAATGCCCAAGCCGTCTATAGGGCGTTGCGAGAGTTTGGCGCGCCCCTTGCAGGTTTTAGTAATCGTCTAAAAATTAGTTTCCGTTTTTGTGCTCATCGACTGAAGTCGAACACTTAAGGCCTACGGCCCGCCCCCTCTTCATCTCCCCCGCAAGCGGGGGAGAACAGCGGAAGGGGATTAGATGACGGCCTCCGCCGTCCAAAACGGCGACAAAAGGGGTCGCCGAAGGGCGACCATTGACGCGAAGCGCCTCCATAGGCACGAGTTTACTCGGCAAGTGTCGCGGCGAAAAAGGGAGGTTATTTCTGGACGCTCGCTGAGCGAACCGGGCGGATGCTTCGCTTTCTCGATGATATCCTGAATCCGCCAGAAGAGATCCCGATCTTCTGCGATGTAGGCCCGCAAGGTCGCCAGGGTGTCGGCCAGCCCCTGCACCGGCGCGGCCAGTTCGTCGATGAATTGCCTGATTTTATTCATTGGCCCCTGGAGCTGGGGAGTCAGGCCACTGACCAGCCCCAACCCCTGCTGTACTTTGGTGATGGCACTCAATAGGGCGGTGACTTTGTCTTGGAACGCGGTTGCGTCTTTGTCCACGCCCGCCAGGATGAAATCGGCCCGGGCCATGGTCTCGCCCATGGGTTCCAAGGTCTGTCGGGATGGGTTTGCCTCGAACACATGGACAGCGTCTAGGGTCTGGTTCAGTTCGTCCACCCGCTGCAAGCGGTGATGGGAATCCAGCAGGTCACGTAGGCCTTCGTCTACCTGTTCCAGGCCCGTCCCCGCGCCCAAGAAGGCTTTGTCCAGGGCTTTGATGATCAGATTCCAGGCGTTGCCGACCAGGGGCAACTCGGTGGTTTTTAGGGTGTCGAAAAGCTTGAGCGCGGGCCGTAGTTTCTCCAATTGGGCGAGGTAAGCGTCAATTTTGTCGGTGGTATCCTGATAGAACTGGAAATGGGCCTCCAGATCGGCGTCGGCCAACGTGCTTTGGGCGTCCGCCACGGCCTGCATCCAGGGATCGGGCGTGGGGGTGGGGGTGGGCGTAGGCGCGGGCGTAGGAAAAACCTGCGGGACATGCTCAATCGTGGGCAGACCGGTCGTGCAGCCAATGGCCATCATCAGCAAGACGAGCAGCATCGGAATCGAAACGAGTTTTCTCCACATAGAATCTTCTTGGGGTGAAGGAGGAGGGGGAATGGGTAAACCGTTATTTGTGACGTTAAAACGAGTGATTTAGTTCCCCGGTGTGGTCATCCCCCGTTGTTCCGAAAATAAGCCACGAAGGCACGAAGAAAGTAATCAGTGATCAGTCATCAGTAATCAGTGTTCAGTGTTCAGTAGAGCCTTGCAACGTCATTCCGAGGGAGCGGAGCGACCGAGGCATGTCCTGAGCTTGCCCTGAACGAAGTGAAGGACCTCGTCGAAGGAAATCTAGCGAAGCGCAAAAACCACGGCATGGCGCTCGCTTCGCTCGCTAGATGCTTCACTCCCTCCGGTCGCTCAGCATGACGAATATCTGCGGAAATCTGCGCTGCGGAGCATCTGCGTCATCAGCGTTCCCTTGTAATTATACACGTACCCTCTCATAGCAAGGCAAAACCACTAAGAACACTAAGGACACTAAGGCACAAAGGGGGGAAAATAAAGAATTTTCTTCGTGTCTTTGCCTCTCCCCCTGCGTGCGGGGGAGCCGGAGGGGGGCCTTTGTGCCTTCGTGGTAAAAACGTCTTACAGAAGGAGCTGTATAGTGACGTTCCCTTTTCCTCGGTATCGGCGCGGGCGCGCCTGCCGTCGCACTGCGGGACCAGCCGGATTATGAACGTTTACAAAACAATCCGGTAATAGAATGAGGCCTATGACCCGTTTAATTTGTAAAACTCCATCATCCGGCGCCGTTTTATAGCCCGGCGACTTCATCGCCGGGCGGGCAGCGGTTGACGCCCTCCCAGCCACTTCTGCAGGGGGGATGAGTCTTACGTAGCCCCTCCGTTCCGGGCGATCACCCCTCCCCCGCAAGCGGGGGAGGGGCAGGGGTGGGGGCCAATCGGCCGGATCACCGCCCCTGCTGGATTGTTCGGCAACCTGCTTGAGGTTTGCCAACAGGTTCACTTCATCGCCGGGCGGACTTAATGCTCTGCACATAACATGGGGGTATGGTAAAATGTGACTGGACCCTATTTTGACGTTTTCCAACCGCGGACAAAAAGCTATGCCAAAAACAGCCCTTGAATTGACTCCACAAGACTGGCAGGAGTTTCGACCATCTACCAGGCCAGAAAAGAATTATCAGCCACCCGTCCAACGCCACCGTGAGGAAGCCTGGCGCGTGGCCAGGGAAGCAGCCAGGTTGTTGTATGAGAAATATCGAGCGAAGAAGGTCGTCGTATTTGGTTCACTCATACACCCAGCATGGTTTTCATTGGAATCGGATATCGATTTGGCAGCTTGGGGCATCCCTCCGGAACTGTTTTATCAGGCTGTAGCTGCACTCGCTGGCATGAGCGCCGTTTTTCGGATTGATCTGGTCGATCCCGAATCGTGTCGTGCTTCCTTGCGAACCGTCATTGAAAGTGAGGGGATTGAACTTTGAGCGGAGGATTGTTACGACTGGCCATGCGAATCCAATTAGTGGCTGATCTGCCTCAAGTTTTCAGCCAGGTCAGCAAAGAATTGTTGGCTTTCGCTGATTTTTTGGAGTACGTTGACTCTCGAGATGAGTAAGACGGTCATGAAAAAAGCGCCCGTCCCCACGGTGCAGGTGCTTGCAAATCTGACAACATGCTTCAAACAAAATATCCAATCCCCAATATCCAATCCCCCTTCCCTACCGTAGCGCCACCACCGCCCGGCTCAACTCCACGAACACGGGCGTGGCCAGCAGGCCCATGAGCAACACGCCCGTGACCGCCACGGCAATGGCTGTGCCCGCCCCCGCGGGGATGCGTGAGCGCACATAGCTGGTCTCATCCTCGGGCGCCATGAACATGACCACCACCACCCGCAGGTAGTAGTAGGCGCTGACCACGCTGTTCAACATGCCCAACACGGCCAGCCAGGCCCAGCCCGCGCTCACGGCCGCGGCGAACACATACAGCTTGCCAAAGAACCCCACCAGGGGCGGGATGCCCGTGAGGGAGAACATGAAGATGGCCATGGCCGCAGCCAGCGCGGGACGACGGTCGAACAGCCCCCGGGCCGCGTCGATGGTGGCGTCCTGAGGCGCGTCGGGCGTCGGGCGCTCCAGCATGGCCACCACCGCAAACGCGCCGATATTCATGAACGCGTAGGCGAACAGGTAGTAGAGCACCGCGTTCAGGGCGTCGGTGCCCGCGACCAAGCCCGTCATCATATACCCCGCGTGGGCGATGGAGCTATAGGCCAGCATACGCTTGAGGCTTTTCTGGCGCAGGGCTGCAAAATTGCCCCAGGTCATGGTCAGCACGGCGATGACCGCCACCACCCACACCCACGCATCCTGCGGAATCCCCGGCACCGCGGCCAGGATGCGGAACAGGGCGATGAAGGCCGCGGCTTTCGTCGCCACGGACATGAACCCGGTCACGGGCGTGGGCGCGCCCTGATAGGCATCGGGCGCCCACATGTGGAAGGGCACTCCGGCCAGTTTGAAGAAAAAGCCCACCAACAACAGGCCCAGGCCGATAAGGAGCAGCACACCCCCACTGTCCTGCGCGGCGATCTCCGCCAGTTGGGTACTGCCCGTCTGGACATAGAACAAGGCCAGACCGTAGAGGAAGAAGCCCGAAGAGAACGCACCCAGCAAGAAGTACTTGAGCGCACCTTCAGCGCTGGCGAGCTGGTGGCGGTTGAATCCGGTGAGGATGTAGAGGGAAACCGATAGAATCTCCAGGCTCACAAACAGGGTGATCAGCTCCACCGACTTGCCCATGAACATCATGCCCGCGGCGGCCAGCAGCACCAGCGCATAAAAGGAGCTGGTTTCCTTGCTGAACCGAGGCACATAAGCCCAGGCCAGCAACACGCCCAGGCCCGTGGCCAGCAGCACCACCAGGTTCAGATAGCGGGCCAGGTCATCCACCAGCACCGCGCTCGTCACCGGGATGGCGCCACGGCCCAAGCCCGCGGCCGTCGCTCCCGCGGCGATAAGCACGCTGGCGAAGGTCAACCCCGCCATGAGCGAACCCTCGGCGCGCGCGTCCCTGAACCGGGCCGCCATATCAACGACCAGCAGCAACAACGCCATGCCGATGAGGATGATTTCGGGAAGAAGGGGGGTGAGATCGAGATTGGGTAGGGTCATTGTTGGGGTAGTTATCAGTAATCAGTGAGCAGTAATCAGTGTTCAGTGTTCAGGCAATCGGCCCGAGCAACGGCTCGCCGAAACGGATGAAAATGGGAACGCAGTTTGCAGGTTTGCAAGTAGCAAGTAGCAAGTGGCAAGTAGCAAGTGGAGGGAACGCAGATTTGCGCAGATGCGACACAGATTTCCGCAGATAATCTTTAGTCTTTAGTCTTTGATCTTTTTTCTTCTTCGTGTCTTCGTGGTTTTTCCTATCAGAACGGCGGTGGGGAGGATTGCACGGTCTGGAGGAGAACGTCCACCGCCGGGTTGATCTTGTCCAGGAAGAAGTTGGGATAGAGGCCGATGATGAAGAAGAGGGCCACCAGAGGCACCAGGACCACGATCTCCCGCGTGTTCAGGTCGAGGAGACGCCCGTTCTTTTCCTCATCCAACGGCCCGAAGATCATCTTCCGCACCGCGGTGAGCAGATACCACGCGGCCAGGATGACCCCGACGGTGGCGATGGCTGCCCACCAGGGATTGGCCTGGAAGGTTCCCACCAGGATGGTGAATTCGCCCACGAAGCCATTGAGGCCGGGCAGGCCCACCGAAGCCAGCACGACGATGACAAAGAACGCGCTCCAGACAGGGATTTGCTTCCACAGGCCGCCGTATTCAGAGAAGAGGCGGGTGTGGCGGCGGTCGTAGATCATGCCCACCATGAGGAAGAGCGCGCCCGTGGCCAGGCCGTGGTTCACGCCCTGCAACACCGCGCCCGAAAGCCCTTGCCGCGTGAGACTGGCCACCCCCAACATGACAAACCCCAGGTGGGCGATGGAACTGTACGCCACCAGAGATTTGACGTCCTTCTGTACCAGGGCCACCAGCGCGCCGTAGATGATGCCCACCATGGCCAGGAAAGCCAGCAGGGGCGCGTATAGTTGCGTGGATTCGGGGAACAAGGGCAGGTTGAAGCGCATGAACCCGTAGGAGCCCATTTTTAGGAGCACGCCCGCCAGGATGACCGAGCCCGCGGTGGGCGCCTGCACGTGGGCGTCGGGCAGCCAGGTGTGGAAGGGAAACAAGGGGATTTTAATGGCAAAGGCCAGGGCAAAGGCCAGAAATGCCCACGTCTGCAACGACAAAGGCATCTTCAACCCCTGAAGCTGCATCCAATCGAAACTGCCCCCTTGCCATCCCAGGATCAGGATGACCACCAGCATCAGCGCGGAACCCGCCATGGTGTAGAGGAAGAACTTCACCGCGGCATACACCCGGTTCTTGCCGCCCCAACGCCCGATGAGGAAGTACATGGGAATGAGGGTGAATTCCCAAAAGATGAAGAAGACCACCAGGTCCAGGGCCAGAAACACCCCCAGCATGCCCGTCTGCTGTACCAGCATGAGGAACATGTAGGTCTTGAGATGATCCTTCACATTCCGCCAGGAGAACAGCACGACAATAGGGCCCAGCAACGTGGTCAGCAACACCAGGAACAGGCTGATACCATCCACCCCCAGGTGATAGTTGATGCCCAGGTTCGGAACCCAGGGGACGAATTCCTGGAACTGCATGCTCCCGTCATTGACCCACCAGGCCAGCAGGAACAAGGACACCGCGAAGTCGGCCAGCGCGGTGGTCAGGGCCACGGTTTTGATGCGTTCCTCGTCCTGGAAGAACAGCACCAACAACGCGCCCAGGGTCGGCAGCCAGATGATGAGGGAGAGCAAGGGGAAAGGTGCGAGGTTGTTCATAAGATAATAGACGATTAGCGCAACATTGAGAAGACCGTCATGAATGAAAGACTATCCGGCACGGAGCGTAATTCGTAATGCGTAATGCGTAAGAAGGTGAACCGACAATCCTAATTTTACGGATTACGTTATGTCACAAATAGCAGGAACCAGAGCAGCACAAGGACGACGCCCACAAAGAACGAAAGCGCATACATGCCCAGCACGCCTGTCTGCAAGCGGGCGACTCGGCTTCCGGCCCGCACGGTGACCGTGCCCACGCCGTTGACAATGCCTTCGATGAAGCGGCCATCGCCCACCCGATAGAAGCCCTCCGCCAGGCGGCGCAAGGGATTGACGATGACCGCCATGTAGATTTCATCCACCCAATACTTGTGCTCCAGCACATTTTGCAGGGGCGAGAAGAGGTTTTGCAGCGACTTCGCCCAGCCCCATTCGGGGATGTAACGGGCGTAGGCGATGAAGATGCCCAACAGGGCCACGGCTGCGGACACAATGAACAGGGTCAGTTCCAGGCTGACATATTCATGCATAGCCTCGGCCGCAGGGAAGACGGGCGACAGCCAGTGCTGCACAATCTGTAGACGTTGGGAGATGATGGCGGGGATGCCCACCAGCCCGGCGAACAACGAGCCGAGCACCAGGAACCACAGGGGGAAGGTCATACCCGGGGATTGCTCATGCGCGTGTTCCGCGTGCTCGCTGCGGGGTTCGCCATGGAAGGCTTTGTACACGGCCCGGAAGCTGTAAAACGCGGTGAGCAGCGCGGTAAAGATACCCACCGCCCAAAGCGCGGGGGATTTGAGGTAGGCCTCGAAGAGGATGGCATCCTTGGACCAGAACCCGGCCAGCAGGGGGAAGCCCGCCAGCGCGGCCGCGCCGATGAGAAATTGCCAGTAGGTCTTGGGCATCTTCTGTTTCAGTCCGCCCATGAGATCGATGTTCAGTTCGCCGTGCATGGCGTGCATCACCGAGCCCGCGGTGAGGAAGAGCAGGGCTTTGAAGAAGGCGTGGGTCATCAGGTGGAAGATGCCCGCGGCATACGCGCCCACGCCCACACCCAGGAACATGTACCCAAGCTGCGAGATGGTGGAGTAGGCCAGGATGCGCTTGAGATCGGTCTGGACTATGGCGATGGACGCGGCCATGAGCGCGGTCAGGGCCCCGATCCAGGCCACGACAGCCATGGTGGTGGGTGCCATCTCGAACAGGGGGTGGCTGCGCGCGATCATGTACACGCCCGCGGTGACCATGGTGGCAGCATGGATGAGGGCGGAGACCGGGGTCGGGCCTTCCATGGCGTCGGGCAACCAGACGAACAGGGGGATTTGCGCGGATTTGCCCGTGGCCGCCAGCAGAAGCAGCAGGGTGATGCCGGTCAGCGCGCCTGCGGCCCCCGCGGCCGCGTCCTCCGCGGCGTGGAACACGTCCGCGAAAGCCAGGCTGCCCGCCTCCTTCCCGAACAGGAAGAAGAGCCACATGATGGCCAGGGCCATGCCGAAGTCGCCCACCCGGTTGACGATGAAGGCTTTCTTGCCCGCATCCGCGGCCGAAGGCTTGTAGAACCAAAAGCTGATGAGCAGGTAGGAGGCCACGCCCACGCCTTCCCAGCCCACATAGAGCTGGAGGTAGTTGTTGGCCAGCACCAGGGTGAGCATCATCAGGATGAAGAAGTTCAGGTAGATGAAGAACCGGCCATACATGCGCAGGCTCAGCTCCCGATGATGGTCATCCACCAGCATGTAGGTGGCCGCGTACCAGTGGATGATGAAGCCCACGCCCGTGACCACCAGGGCCATCACCACGGACAGGGGGTCGATGAGCAGGGCGAAATCCACCTGAAAATCACCGATATGGATCCACGACCACAGGGGGACGGTGACCGCGCGGGCGTCTGCGGGCAGGGCGGCCAGGCCCGCGGCCAACCCCACCGCGGTGAGGAAGGAGGCGAACACCGCCGCGCTCGCGACCAGGGCGATGTACGATTTGCCCATGCGCTTGCCGAAAATCCAGTTGATGAGCAAGCCCAGGGCAGGGAAGACCAGAATGATCCAGGCGAATGAGAGCATGGGCGTCACCCTTTCAGCAGATGGACTTCATCGATGTTGGTGGTGTCTTTGTGCCGCACGATGGCCATGATGATGGCCAGGCCCACCGCGACCTCCACCGCGGCCACGGCGATGACAATGAAGACGAAAATCTGGCCAGTGAGGTTGCCCCACTGGTTGGCCGCGGCGATGAGGGTGAGATTGACGCTGTTCAGCATCATCTCGATGCTCATGAAGATGATCAGCGCGTTGCGCCGCACCAGCACGCCCACCGCGCCGATGGTAAAGATGAGGGCGGAGAGGAGGAGGATGTAAGTCGTAGGGATCATAGCGGAATGCGTGAGTACCCGGTTGTGGGAATTTTGCGGAAAAGCGATGATGCGTAATGCGTAACTCGTAATGCGTAATGGTTTGGCCGGATGTGGGGATTGGGTGGATTAGACGAAGGGGATTTCTGTCAATAATGCAGAAAGTGAGTCTGCTTGTGGGGTGAGGCGATAAGTTGGGCCAGGTTCCCGCAAAGCATGGGCCCGACGCTGTTGGGGAACCATCGTTAGCAGGAGGCGGATGATTTCGGTTTGGAGCTTGATGCGATGGGTTACAACGCGTTCTGTGAGGACGAACCGACCTCGGTAGTACCAGCCTCGACTTTCACGGGCGGAACCAAGCGCATACTCGTAAAATCTGGCTTGATCTTTGGCGCTGGCTTTGGAATAGCCTTCCTCGATGTTGGCGCATTCAGAACCTAAAGAACGATATAACTGGCCTGACAAATCCTTTGTTCGGGCGTCTTGAGCTAGTTTCGTGACGTCATACCATCCGATATCTGAAGCAAAGAGAGCAAGGCGATAAACTTTCAGCGTCCACAACGCATCTGATTTGATCTCGTCAGGAACTGACTCTTGCCATTCCTCAAAACTGGCCCAGGAAGGACGCCGATCTTCAGTCATGACGCAACCTTTTTACGCATTACGGATTACGAATTACGAATTATTACGTTGACGAACGACGTTTCTTCTCGCGAAGCGCCAGCACAATCCCTCCGAGCATACCGGCCAGCAACAGCACCGACGCCAGCTCGAAGGGCAGGAGGTAGGTGGTGTAGAGGGGTTCGGCCACGGCCTGGACGCTGCCCGCGTCGGGCGCGCCCGCGGGCGCGGGGAACGCGGCTGCGCCCTTGCCCACGACGAACAACAGGCCCAACAGGAAGACCGCTCCCAGAACGACCGCAGCCGCCCGGGCATAGGGCCGCGTTTCATGGACGATGGGTGTTATCGTGCCGCCAATGAGCATGATCACGAAGAGGAACAGGACCACGATGGCGCCGGCATAGACGATGACCTGCACGATGCCCAAAAATTGGGCGGAGAGCGCGAAATACATGACCGCGA
>JALWZT010000243.1 GCA_027002405.1 Anaerolineae bacterium
GGGCGGGGGCATTCAGAAGCCAGGAAGTCGCGTTGCATCCGATCAGAAGCCAGGTCATGGCTCCCAGGAGGAAGAAGATGCTGAGGAAAGACCGTCTCATGGGGCAGATGCAACGGGCACCCGAGGTGATGTCTGGGAACTTTTCTGCTCAGAAGGCATGCGCACCCACTGTCGAGGTCGTGGTTTGGGGGGCTGTTGGATCAAGGGGCGCTGAACCGTGGTACGATCGCAACGATTGAGGGGACGCGGCGTGAGGGCGTAGCGGGTTTGGATCCAGGATCGAGCTCGGGCGGCCTGGTCTTTTCGTTGGGGGAGGGGGAGGAAATAGGCGCTCGGTGGGGCGTTGATGGCACTGGTGGGAAGGCAGTATCCCTGGGATCGTCCTCCGGGCAAGGTGGTGGTACCCAAGGCCTGGGCCCAAAAGACTTCCGATGCCATCCGGGGGCAGTCTGGTTGAAATTTGCCCGGGGCCCAATAACACACGGGGAGGAGGACGGCCTCCTTGGGACGGGGAAAATCCTCCACCAGAGGCTGGCCGCCATAGCCCAGGGTATCGTGCCATTCGGGGTGGGCCCAAACCGCTTCCATGATATCATGCCAGATAGGCGCGGCCGTGTAGAAGCCCACAGCCCGCCGCATAGGACGGCCATTGGCATTGCCCGTCCATACCCCTACAGCCAGGTAAGGGGTAAACCCCACGGTCAGGTTGTCGCGCCACCCGTCGGTGGTGCCTGTTTTCACCGCGGCGGTGTGGCTGACTTCCAACGGCGAAGGGGGAGGGAACATGGTGCGCCGGGCCGCGGCATCGCTGAGAACGCTGGCGATCTGATAGGCGGTGAGCGGGGACACGGCCTGGCGCTGTTCGGCCCTGGGTCGGGCCTGATACAAGACCCGCCCTGAACCGTCCCGGATCAAAAGAATGGGATGAAGGGGGGTGTAGATGCCTTGATGGGCCAGGGTGGCGTATGCGTGGGTGAGTTCCAGCAGGGAAACTTCGTATCCCCCCACAGCCAGGGAAAGGCCATAGTCTTGCGGGGCGCCGTGCCAGGATTGAATGCCCAAGGCCCGGGCTGTTTCCAGCGCGGCCGGGATCCCCACTTGTTCCAGGAGCTTGATGGCAGGGATATTTAGGGAGTTGGCCAGGGCCATGCGCAGTCGTACGGGCCCATAATTGCGGCCCGTGATATTGTGGGGAACATAGCGTCGTCCGTGGGCCGTGGCATAACTCACGGGCAAATCCCAAATAACAAAAGCAGGGTCCCAACCCCGTTCAAAAGCCGCAGCATAAATCACTGGCTTGATGGAAGAACCAGGCTGCCGCAGGGCGGTGGTCATATTCACCTGGCCATCGATGGCTTCGTTGTTGAAGTCGATGCTCCCCACCATGGCCAGGATCTCGGCGGTGGTGGGGTTGAGGATGACCACGGCCGCGTTGTTGAAACGATATTTTTTGCCTACGGCCTTGACCTGGGCCCGAGCAATGGTCTCGGCCATGGTCTGATAACGCATATCCAGGGAGGTGTGCACTTGGAAGCCCTGGGTCAGGGCCTTGGTGCCGTAGCGTTCGATGATCCAGCCTTCCACATAGGAGACGAAATGAGGGGCCAACAGGGGGCGGGGGCGAGGCGGGCGGAAGAGTAAGGGCTGACGGCCAGCGATTTGGGCTTGGCGTGGGGTGAGGTACCCGGCCCGTACCATCAAAGAAAGCACATCCCGTTGTCGTTGGCGCGCGGCCTCGGGATGGCGGAAGGGGTCATACAAGGCAGGGGATTGCGGCAGGCCTGCCAGGAGGGCGCATTCGGCCACACTGAGTTGATCCAGCGGTTTATCGAAGTAGGTTTCCGCCGCGGCCGCCACCCCATAAGCCCCATGGCCATAATAAGCCACGTTGAGATACATGGCCAGGATTTCTTTTTTGGTGTAGTAGGTTTCCAGGTATAAAGCCAGGTCGGCTTCGCGCAGTTTGCGTTCCAGGGTTTGCTGGTAGCGTTCCTCGGGGGAAAGGAAGAGCAAGCGGGCCAATTGTTGGGTGAGGGTGCTGCCGCCGGAGATGATGCGGTTGGATTGGGCGTTTTGCCAGGTGGCGCGAGCAATGGCCAGGTAATCCACCCCCTGGTGTTGCCAAAATCGGCGGTCTTCCGTGGCGACGGTGGCCTGGATCAGGCAGGAAGGGATCTCGTTGTACCCCACAATGGTGCGGCGCCCTTGAGGCGCAAGCTCGGCCAACACCTTTCCCCGTCGGTCATAGATTCGGGTGGTCTGAAAAGGCCGTTCTCCTGTAAGGCGGGTGATGAGCTCAATGATCCGCGAGGCGTCGGGGTCAGGGTCCTTGCTGGAAGATTGGGCCGCGACGGGACGGGGCCAGAGGGTGACCATCAGGCCCACAATCAAAAGAATGCGCGTGAAAGCGTGTCGGGGGAACGGAAACCAAGGGGGAGGAAGGTTCATCATGGATGATGACGAAATTCTCCTCCAAAAGATACGCGGATTGAAATGAAATTTACATGGTAAACAGGACGACTTCTCGCCTGCCGCCAGCGCCATTAGCAAGCAAAAAAACGTCGCTGCCAGAAGGACCTGCAAGCCTGCATTGGCTTCGCAGAACCTCGAGCCTTCACGGCTTTTTGAGTTACGAATAATTTTAGGAAACTTTTGTGATTTTAATCAACATTATTTCTTGATTTTGTGGAACACAAGAATAAAGATATACGTTCTAATGCATAGTGTTAAAGAATTTCCTTTCACCTTGATTCTTTATGCGCTTTTTTTAAGATTTTCCTCCAAACGCGCTTTCCTTTTAAGCTTCCATCGTTTATAATAAGTTCACACTCCTCTCGCTATATTCATATATCTTCTCGCGTACATTATGCCTTCCCTGCCGCCTTTTCGTGTCTTCCTCCTTGGTGGGTTTCGTTTTGAACAACTTGGTCAGCCCGTGCCCTTGCCTGCTACCCATGCGGCGCGGCTCGTTTTGGCCTATTTACTGCTCCACCCAGAATTCCCTCATGATCGCGCAGAGCTTGCCCGGCTGATCTGGCCCGGGGAAAGGGAATCAGAAGCCAGGCGTAATCTTTCCAAAGCTTTGTGGTTGATGAAACAGACTTTCCCCTATGTAACCAATACCCGAAAGGAGATTCGCCTAACGCCCAGCCCGGACCTGTGGGTGGATGTATGGGCTTTTCTGAGCGCCCGGCAACGAGCCGAAGAAACCGAAGATAAGGATGCACGGATCCGGGCTTGCAAAGAAGCCATTGTCCTCTATGGGGGGCCCCTTTTACCTGGGTACGAAGAATACTGGGTGCGTCGAGAACGCAGTCGGCTCCAAAAGCTTTTCAAAGAGACTGTGAATTGTGTGTTGTAGATACTGGATATTGGCTATTTTCCTTGCTTTGAGACGATTCAAATACCCCATATCCAATACCCAATATCGACTATCTCGCTACAAAAGACCTGGCAGCATGTGTCAAGTGGGTGTGTCCTGTTTCGGTTGAAGCTGTACTCACCGACTAAAGTCGGACACTTAAGGCCTGCGGCCAGTGGACGGCCTCCGCCGTCCATTTTTCTGGTCGACGAAGGTCGACCATCGGCGCGAAGCGCCTAAAGAGCTCGAGTTTACTCGGTGAGGACGCTGGCGCCAACTCATTTGGGACGCACCGTGTCAAGTTCAATAAACCCCTGCCCAACCTCATTGGCACGGCCCGATGCGGATCACGTTGACCTGATTGGCGGACAAGGCAGGAATGTAAACCCGTCGGCCATCGGCTGTGATGTCCATGAACTGGCCGCCATGTTGGGGATCCAGGGCGCTGATGTCCACCCGGCCCACGATCCGGCCGGTGTCGGGTTGAAGGGCGATGAGCTGATTGGCCACTGCGTCCACCACCAAAACCAGGTTGTGAACCGGATCGAATTCCAGGGCGTAGGGGGTATTTTGGGGGAGATCAAGCCGTTTCATGAGGTGCCCATCGCGGGTATCCAGCATGAAAACGGCCCGTTGTCCACGACTGCTGACAAAAAGCCGGTGCCGGCCCGGATCCACCGCGATGCCAAAGGCTTCGCCCCCAGGCAATGGCCCCCAAACATGCGCCAGCGTGCCATTGTTGGACACCACGCTGATATAGCCGGAAAGATGCGTGATGTACGCTTGTTGGGAATCGGCCGCGACCAGCGCGGGCATGGGTTTGAGGGAAATGGTAGCTCGGGTTGCCAGGTTGCTTACCTGGATAATCGTGGCCGAGTCATCTTCGAAGTTGGCAACAAACAACCGTTGATCATTGATGGCCGCGCCCCAAGGCAAACGGCCCACCTTCACCGAGGCGATCACACGTTTTTGTTCGGGATCCACGATGCTGACGCTGCCACTATTGCGATGGATCAGATAAGCTCGCCCCTGCCGATAAAGGAGCTCATTTGCCCCTGAACCAGGCATATTCAAATAACGCACGCTCCCCGAATTTGTGGCAATGGCCAGGTCGCCGCTTTCGAACAAGCTGACCAAAACCCCCTGGGGCCAGGTGGCGACGCTCTTGGGATGAGGCCCGATGGAAAGGTCCTGCTCATGAATGAGAGTACAGGTCTGGTAAGGGGGTGGCGATGCGGTCGGTTGTGGGGTCCAGGTG
>JALWZT010000244.1 GCA_027002405.1 Anaerolineae bacterium
CCCCGCAGCGCTGTTTCTTCTGCTCGGAGCTAAACCTCCGAGCTACAAATACGAAGCCCTGCGGGCTGGGGACGTGAGCCCCGGAGGGGCTTTGTACCCGTAGCCCGAGGGTTCAGCCTCGGGCGCGAAGGAACGGCGCCGGATAATTCCGGCTAGCCCCGCAGCGCTGTTTCTTTTGCTCGAAGCTAAACCTCCGAGCTACCTCTGCGAAGCCCTGCGGGCTGGCCACGGGAGTGCTACTGAACACTGAACACTCGCTGATCACTGATTACTCCTGCTCGCGCCTAACCTCGGCCTGACAATCCTCAATCCTAATCCTGATCCTATTTACGGAACAGTCGCCATGAGCAAGAGCTCACCACATAACGACGAAAATGGGGCGCAAGTGGCAGGTGAGCATGAGACCTCGGAGGGTCTGCGCAGACCTCCGAGGTCTGGGGCCACCACGCCCGCCCGGCGATGAAGTCGCCGGGCTATAAAACGGCGCCGGATGATGGAGTTTTACAAATTAAACGGGTCATAGGCCTCATTCTATTACCGGATTGTTTTGTAAACGTTCATAATCCGGCTAGCCCCGCAACTGATTACTGATGACTGATCACTGATTACTCGTGCTCGCGCCTAACCTCGGCCTGACAATCCTCAATCCTAATCCTGATCCTATTTACGGAACAGCACCCCATGGCTCATCTCGCGAAATTCCGCACCCCCATCATCCTCCTGGCCATCATCGGCGTGGGCCTTTTTCTCTCCGGGCTCGTCGCCGCGTTCATCGACATCTGGCATGCTCATCTGGGCAGCGTAAGCTTTGCGTTGGCGTGGTTGCTGGCTTCTCCCCATACGTTTACCTACATCTTTCTGAGCCCCATTCCCTTCTACCTTCTTCTCCTGGCCCTGTTCGGCATCATGCTTCTCGCGTGGTTTGTGGCGAAAGCCCGCTGGATGCGGAGGCTGCTCCTGGCAGGGTACGTGGCCGCGGCGCTCTATGTCATCCATCCGCCCTTTCACTATCGCCCGCCCGTCCAACCCGCGCCAGGCCACGTTTTGCTGGTGCCTACCCAGCCCCGCACCTTCCTCCAGCGCATCCGCTGGGAAACGCATCAGGATTGGTTCGAGGTTCCAGGATGCAGGTACACGCTTCTGGGTTGGGACGAGGCTTCGGTCTTCTACTACAGCGAGACATGCCCGGTGAGCGGCACGAAAACATGGGCTTTTGACCCGGACGAAGACCCCTATCCCCGGTTATGGCAAGGCCCATTGCCCCCGTTGGACGCAATGCCCCAGGCGCCCGAGGCCATCGCCTACGTCCGAACGGATACCTTTCCGCCATCCGCCGAAGAGGCCGTGCGAGAACTCACCTTCCGCCATCAGCCCTGGCTGCTTTCGCCCGACGGGCGTTGGGTGGCGACCATCGCCCATCCCCATGAAACCGCGGAGGATGTCATCGTCGTTTCTGTGAAATAGGAACGCAAATTTCCACTGATTACTGATGACTGGATTTCCTGAAAAAACATTAACCACGGAGACACAGAGAGCACGGAGAAAGAAAATGATAAGGTTTGGAGAAGATTTTCTCCGTGAACCCCCTTTATTTTTCTCTGTGTCCTCCGTGTCTCCGTGTTGAAAAACCTTTTTGCAGTGGATCCATGACTGATCACTGATCACTAATCACTCTGACTGGGCATTGCCAGCCGGGTGCCTGGGGGGAAACCTGGATGGTCAGGATCAGCTCTTGGGGCAGCGAACCGTCGGCAGGGGGTTGCATCTCGGTGAGCATGGCGAAGCGACGGTATTCGGGCAGCAGGTCCACGCCCGTGCGCATAACCGAGGTGCGGAAGGGCGCCAGCGCACCCCCGTTGAGCATGGCGTCATGGGCGGGATAAAGTCCCAACAGGATCTGAGGCATGGCGCCGGACGCATCGGCAATTATGGCATACTCCCCTTCCAACACCCATCGCAGCACACCATCTTCGGCATGGTTCACAGCCAGGCGGGTCAGGTTCAGCTCCAGAGGGGGTGGGGCGTCGTCATCGGGGTTGAAGCATGCGCCCGGATCGAAGGTGAAGGGGACATCGCGCAGGTCCTCCGTCAGCCAGGGCGGAACCCAGGTCAGGGAGAAATCGGTCCAGGACATGACCGCCTGTTGCACGGCCGAGACCTGATCGGGATTTTGGGCGTGGAAGTCTCGCAACAGGGTATCGAGGATAGAGTCATCCCGGGCATCGAGGATCATGACGTAGGTGAGATTTGCATCCGCGTCATGCCACAGCAGCCAGTATTCGTCGGGCCGCCCCAGCAGCTTGCGGCGCCAGAGTTTACCCCTCCAGCCGTCGATCTCGCGAGTCCCCGACCACACGAACCTCCCCGGCAGATCGCGGCCAGCCTGCATCCGTTCCTGGATGGGCAAGGTGTAATCGATGCTGGGGCGCACGAATTCATGGGGGAAGTCTGTCGTATCATCCCAGCCTTTAGGCGCGCCCCGCCGCCAGTACAAGCTCAAGCGTCGTTGGGCATGGTCAAAGGGCGTTTTGGGAGCCAGATAGGTGAACTGCACCTGACCCATCTCCACAGAACCGATGGCGTTGTTCATGGGCTGATGATAATCCCAGGGGATGCTCGCGGGCAGAGTGAACCAGGTGCGTTGGGCGATCCAGGTCACTATCGCGGGAGCATAGTGTAGCGCTCGTTCTCGCTCCTGCTTCCAATAGTCCCGCTGCCAGCCCGTGGAGCGAGAGGTAGTGTTCGGATTCAGCGTAGGTGGGGGTGTGGGTGGTTGAGACGAGCCGATCTGGATGGTGCAGGAGGCTCCCATAGACGAGACCGCACTTGTTTGGTCGAAAATCACCAATTCGAATGAGCGGGGCAAGTCGATGGTCCCCTCGCTTACATGACCTTCCATGGTGAAGGTGCCTTCTCCCTCCCGTAGCACTGAATCACCCTGCGTGGTGTAAGTGAAATAATCTTTGGCCTTGGGGAAAATGGAAAGATAAAAATCCCCCGCGGCGGAGCGATAATGCCCTTCGACGCGCCAGCGCTGATGCGCGCCCCAATCCTGTACGGAAAGCAGCACCCGATCCACCTGAAGCACCACCAGGCCATCCTGATTCCACCCGTCAGGGGCATAGAGGCATTGGGCCATGTCGAAATGGAAGGGGACTTGCTGGAGCCCAGCCTGTTCCGCAGGCGTAGAGGTCCCCATCATGGTCGGCGTGAGCGGTGAGGGTGAGGAGATGGTCATGCCTGGTCGGGAAAATCCGTTGGAACTCATCCAGTGCAGCACCCCCCCAAACAGGATTAACACCACGGCCAGCCCGGCCAAAGCCAGCCCGCGAGCCAGCGTCAGACGGGAACCAGGGGATGATGCCGGTTCGATGGCCTCCAGGCCTTGCATCTGGTTCAGAAAGCGGGCCCGAAGTCCGGGCGATGGTGCGGGCATGGGCAGGGCCGCCAGGGCTTCGTCCATGGCCCGATAGGCCCGCAGTCGCCGAGCGCAATCCTCACATGTCTGCACATGGGCGTCCACGGTGGCTCGCTCTTCTGCGGGCAAGTGGTTGTAAAATGCCAGGGCGCGTCGTATGCGTTCGTGTCGAAACATGTCACACCTCATCCTGAAAGTAGGCGCGGAGTTGTTCTCGGGCCCGATAGAGGCGCGTGCGCACCGCGCCTTCGCTGATGCCCAGGGCCTGGGCGATCTCGCGACCGCTCAATCCCTGCACCGCGCTGAGCAAAAGGGGCGCTCGTAAGGAGGGAGGCAGCTCCCCCAGGGCCCGTTCCAGGTCCACGCGGGTTTCCGCGGCCTGCAAGGCGCCTTGGGGGCCATGCGTCTCCACCTCTCGCGACCAGGGAAGCCAGCGGAAACGACTCCGCCGTTTGTGCGCGTTGAACGCCAAGTTGGTGGCGATGCGGTAGAGCCAGGCCCGCGTATTGGCTATCTCGGGCAATTGGTGCCGGGCCTCGAAAGCTTTGAGAAACGTCTCCTGGGTCAATTCCTCGGCCAGTTCGCGATCCTCGCCCACCATCCTGTAGAGGTACCCAAAGATGGCCCGATGGTGGGCGTCGAACAATCGGACGACCTCTTGGCTCAAATCCATGGGTGGGGAAGTGACCGCAATGGAGGCGTTCAAACCCATATCGGTGGGAGATTCAGGCATTGGAGGCTCCGTTTCGTGTTGCTTTGTAAATAGGATTCGGATCAGGATTAGGATTGAGGATCGTCAGCACAACGTTGAGCGAGGCGACAACAGGCGTCAAACGTAAAACGTGAAACGTCAGGTCATGACGCATGACGTTTGACGCTTGACGAAATCGGCTTCCCGCGCCAACTTGGCCGCGAGATGTTTTCTTCGGTATCGGCGCGGGCTGGCCCGCCGTCGGACTGCAATTAAAAAAGAGCTTTGCGACGTCATTCCGAGGGAGCGCAGCGACCGAGGAATCTAGCCCGCAGGGCGCTTCGCTAGATTCCTCCTCCCTTCGGTCGTCGGAATGACGTAACCGCAGCATGTTCATCGGTATCGGCGCACTGTCGCGGGTGGCGATTGCTTCATAAGGTGTGACAAACGACAAGGGATTTTGTCACATTTTACCATCCGCCCCTTTCCCCCCTCTGCCT
>JALWZT010000245.1 GCA_027002405.1 Anaerolineae bacterium
GGGCCGAACGGCCGGATCACCGCCCCTGCCGGTTTGCCCGGCAACCCCCTTGAGGTTTGCCAACAGGTTCACTCCATCGCCGGGCGGACTTTTCACCAAAGCGCCCTGCTCGGTCGGTCGCCAGAAGGTTACTGGACCAGGCAGGGCTTTTCTCTATGTGGCCTTTCCGGTGGATCCCCACACCCCCCACAGAAAATCAGCAGGATCAGAACTCAGAAACCAGCCCATCAGGATTCAGAACCGGTGAGAGAAGACGTGGCGCAACACCGAAATCCCCTGTCGATGTCCCAACGTCCGGGCCAATCTTTTATGCTGCTTACACAATGTATTGTCTTTTTACCGTGCAAGTAGGACCCTCCTCGCAGTCTTCGCGGGGCGTCATGGCCTCCATTCAGATCGATGGCGCTGCACCATTCCCACACGTTGCCCGCCATGTCCAGAAAGCCTTCCTTCGCGGCGCCGTCGGGGAAGATGCCCACCGCGGTGGGGCGGCCCAGGCCCAGTTCCCTAGTATTGGCCAGGGCGCTGGCAGGGCCCGGCGGCTCGGTTTCGCCCCAGGGATAGATGCGGCCATCGATGAAGCGGGCGGCCCGCTCCCATTCCGCCTCGGTGGGTAGACGATAGGGTTTGCCGGTTTTCTCCCGCAGCCAGGTGACGTAGGCCATGGCTTCGTACCAAGTAATGCCCACTACGGGCTGATTAGGCTGGGAAAGCGCAGGATCATGCCAATGGGCAGGCTGTTCACGCTGTCTGCTGCCAAAAATTTGATGATCAATATATTTCCCTTCTTTCCATCTTCCCGCCGCAATGGCCAATTGCCAGTAATTGGGGTTGCTATAACCGCCATCCTCCACGAAGAAACGGAACTGGGCGTTGGTGACGGGGTAACGGGCCAGGGCAAAGGGCTGTTCCAGGGTGATCTCATAGAGCTCCTCTCCCATCTTAAAGGTCAGGCCCGAGTCGATGAGAATCATCTCCGGCTCCAGGGTGCAGACGCCGGGCCGCTCATCGCCCAGCCGGGCCAGGGCATCCCCGGCCAGCATACGGGTGGCAGGCTGCACATGCCTGCCGCGCGTGGTCAGCAAATCCACCAGGCGGTCGTGCAATAATCGGCGGACAGCCTTCGCCTGGCTACCCAGCTCCACAAACGCGGTGGCGGCCAGCTCCGCCGCGGCAAGCTGACGTTCATCGCCGCCATCGACTTCCGCCAGCTTTTTGATCAGCTCCCGGGCCGTGGGCTTGCTATCCAGACCGATATACCCCATGGTCAGCAGAATGGTCTCCCGCCACCAGGATTGCGTAACCCGCTCTTCTTCGATGAGGAACGAAACGATCTTGTCGGTTTCACGCACTGTCTGGGCCAGGTAATAGGCGCAGAGGAATTCCTGGAAGGTGAGGTGAACAAAGCTGTACAGGCCATCTCGTTCCTGAAGCAGGCTGCCCCTTTCCCGAATTGCGGCAATGAATGTCTGCAACTGATTTTTGGCCTCCTCGCCATATTGTTCACGAAAGGCAGGGGCCAGCCAGGCCTTCAATTGTTCTTCATCCACTTCCCTGCCAGCCTCTTCGCCCGCGCTCATCATATTGAACGCCAGCAGGGCCAGGAACTGCTTCTTGTCGGTTTCATCCCCGCCCCACTTTCGCAGTTCTTCCGTGGATTCATCCGCGGTGTGGTGTCTTTCTGCCAGCAGGATATCGACGGATTTGTCGTACAGTTTCACCCGCTGTTCCGGCAATTTGTGTTCGTTGTAATGGACGATGGCCACGACCGTGACCATCAACGGCGTATCGATGAGCCGCGGCTCATGGCGTTCTCTACGTTTCTTTTCCAGGGCTTCGATCTCTTTCAGCAAGGCATCCCGCTCGTTCTTTCGCTCCTCATCGGTGGTGTAAACCGCGTCACACCAGCGTTTCACCAGCTCCGCCACCTGCTCCGGCGTCATGGGCTGCACAGCCACCAGTCGGAAATCAGCCAGGCGGCTCTGTCCATAATAGGCGCGGGTGCGGCTGGTGATGAAAACAATGGCGTGGGGGTTGCTATCGACAAAATGCTGCACCTCGGTGGCCACCAGACGACGTTCGGTTTCATCCGCCACTTCGTCCAGACCATCCAGCAGCACCATGATGGGCCTTTTGTCGTCCAGCAAGCGATTGAAGAAATCTTCCGGAACTTTATATTCTCGTTTGCGGGCCAGATAATTGATAAAACCCCGGATGGTGCCTTGTTCCGGATCGTCGGGATTGTGGTTATGGGTGCGGCGGTAACGATTGTATTCACCCAGGGCGATGAAAACGGGCACAGGTAAGGGGCCATCGATCCCCAAATGCCGTTGAATGGGGCGAGGGTTGTCCTCCAGATGGGCGCGGGCCAGGGACGCGGCGATGATACGCAGGTAGGTGGTTTTGCCGCTGCCCGGCGCTCCTACAATGGCGATATGTCGCCCTTCCTTCAGCAGGTCGCGCATGTCGATGGTGCGTTGTTCCTGCCCCGGCGCCGACAGATTTTTCCGCTTGTCCTCTTTTTCTACTGCGACCGTCAACGAGACATAGACGTCATCCAGAGAAAGTTCATGGGGACGTCGTTCTCGCTCCTCGATGCCGCGCAGGTCCAGCCTGCCATAAAATCGGTTCACCCAATCCAGATACGCCCGCAACCCTTCATCGAGCTCCTGCTTTTGTCTTCCTGGTTCAGCCAGGCGTTCAGCCAGAGGCCAGATATCGCTAATCTTCGCTAGAATCACCAGCGCCATAAAAAACGCGCCGCTCAACAACGCCCACATCCCATTGTTCCCCAACGGTGATTTATTGAGCATATAAATCCCAAAAGTAAAGGCCGCAATCAATCCCAAGACGATGGCGATCACATATTTGGTGTTCTTTTTCATACGCGGCTCCGTTGAAACCAGAAAATGCCAGAGTAAACGACATCGACACAAAAAGTATAGCACGGCCCGGCGACTACCTCAAATCCTCCCGGCAGAGGGGTGCGTTTCAGAAATTCCTTGAAGAATCGAAGGGCATCTAGCGAGCGAAGCAAGCGCCATGCCGTGGTCTGTTGCGCTTCGCTGGATTCCTCGGTCGCTCCGCTCCCTCGGAATGACGTCGCAAGGCGCTACTGATTACTGATAACTGATCACTGATTACTCTATTTACCGGACCAGATGCCAATCTTTTTTTCAGCAAAAATCCGTGTCAATCCGTCGCATCCGCGGCATCCGTGGCGAATTGAAACGCTCGTCATCCACAACATCGCGTCACATTGCCCCGCCCGGGCTTGCTTGCCCTGGGCCTTATCTCTGCCGTATAATACCGATATGATGCAATTCGATCGCTACACGGAACGAGCTCAAGACGCGCTCATGCGCGCGTACGAAATCCTTCATCGCTATCAGCACAGCCAGGCCGATACCGAGCACCTCTTCCTGGCCCTGCTGGAACAACCCGATGGCATGGTCGGGCACATCCTGCGGGCCCTGGCCGTGCCCGTGGATGCCATGCGCGCGGACCTGGAACACATCCTGGACCGCGCGCCCAAAACCGGCGGGCCCAATCCTGCCATGGCCGCGGCCGGGCAAATCTACATCACCCCACGCCTGCACCGTCTGAACCAGGTAGCGCTGGAAGAATCCGCCCGGTTGGGGGATGATTATGTATCCACCGAACACCTCTTCCTGGCCATCCTGCGAGAACGCAACACCCCCAGCGCCAACCTGCTGAAAAAATACCACATCACCCTGGACAAGGTGAAACGCACCATCGATGAACTGCGCCAGGGCAAAAAAATCCAGGACCCCCGCTCCGAAACCCGGTTCAAAGTCCTGGAAAAATACGCCCGGGACCTGACCCGGCTCGCTTCGGAAGACGAATTGGACCCGGTCATCGGTCGCGAAACCGAGATCATGCGGGTCATTCAGATCCTCAGCCGCCGCACCAAAAACAACCCTGTGCTCATCGGCGAAGCAGGGGTGGGCAAAACCGCGATCGTCGAGGGGCTGGCCCAGCGCATTGTCCAGGACGACGTGCCCGAAACCCTGGCCGACGTGCGCATCATGGCCCTGGACCTGGGCGCGCTCATCGCGGGCACCCGCTTCCGGGGGGAGTTCGAAGAGCGCCTGAAGGCGGTCATGGATGAAGTCCGGGCCTCCAAAGGCAAAGTCATCCTCTTCATCGACGAGCTGCACACCGTAGTGGGCGCGGGCGCGGCCACCGGCGCCATGGATGCCAGCAACATGATGAAACCCGCGCTGGCCCGGGGGGAACTGCGGGTCATTGGCGCCACCACCCCCGACGAATTCCGTCAACACATCGAACGGGACGCAGCCCTGGAACGCCGCTTTGCCCCCATTTGGGTGGATGAGCCCACGGTGGAAGAGGCTGTGGCCATCCTGCAAGGCCTGAAATCCCGGTATGAGGCCCATCACGGCGTGGTCTACACCGACGAAGCCCTGCGCGCGGCCGTGCGCCTTTCCCATCGCTATGTGACCGACCGCCGCTTGCCCGATAAAGCCATCGACCTCATCGATGAGGCCGGAGCCAAAAAGCATGTGGCTTTGCGTTCCGAACCCCCGGACCTGAAAAAGATGAAACGGGAACTCGCGGACCTGCGAGAACGGGAAGAACAGGCCTGGACCGAACGGGATTATGCCCGCGGGGCCGAGCTCAAAGCCCAACTCATCCGCATGGAAGAGGCTTACAAACGCCATCGGGAACGCTGGCAAGCCCAATTGGGCCTGAATAATGTTATTGACGAAGAGGAGATCGCGCATATTGTCCATGCCTGGACCGGCATCCCGGTCAGTCAGATGCTGGAATCCGAGATGGAGAAACTCCTGCGCATGGAGGAATTCCTGCACCGCCGCATCATTGGTCAGGACGAGGCCATCACCGCGGTGGCCGACGCGATCCGCCGCTCTCGGGCCGGGCTCAAAGACCCCCGTCGGCCCATTGGCTCCTTCATCTTCCTGGGCCCCACCGGCGTGGGCAAAACCGAACTGGCCCGGGCCCTGGCCGAATTCCTCTTCGATGACCCCGACGCGCTGCTGCGGGTGGATATGAGCGAATACAAAGAAGCCCACACCGCCAGCCGACTCATGGGCGCACCGCCCGGGTATGTGGGGTACGAACAAGGCGGGCAACTCACCGAAGCGGTGCGTCGCCGGCCCTACCAGGTCATCCTTTTCGATGAGCTGGAAAAAGCCCATCCCGAAGTGTGGAATACCCTGCTGCAAATCCTGGAGGATGGACGCCTGACCGATGGGCAGGGCCGCACCGTGGACTTCCGTAACACGGTCATCATCATGACCACCAACGTGGGCTCCCGTCGGGTCACCGAAACCCGCAGCCTGGGGTTCCAGGCCCAAAGGGGTGTGGATGAAGCGCGACTGCTCAGCGACATCCAACGCGACCTGAAACAAACCTTCCGCCCCGAATTCCTGAACCGGGTCGATGAGATCATCCCCTTCCACGTACTCACAAACGAGCAGATCCTGCAAATTGTGGACCTGCAAACCCGGGAGATCGCGGCCCGGCTGGAAGAACAGGGCCTGAGCCTGCAACTCACCGACGCGGCCCGGCGGGCCCTGGCCGCGCGCGGGTACAACCCCGAATACGGAGCCCGCCCCCTCCGACGGGTTCTGCAACGGGAGATTGAAAGCCCCCTGAGCAAACGTCTGCTGCAAGGGGAATTTGGCACCGGAGATTTGATCGTGGTGGACGCGGTGATCGAAGGGAAGCCTGATGATCCCGAGGCGTTGAAACGGGCACGCCTCCTTTTCCGCAAAGGCGAGCCCCGCCCCATCCCCATGGATTTGCCCACCATGGACATCGAATCCGCGCCGTGATCGTCCCTACTGATAACTGATTACTGATCACTGATTACTGACAATATCCAGCCCCCGTACCAGATCCAGATAACGCAGATACCACGCATCCTTGGGGCGTTCCACCGGCCAGGCCATCTCTTCGATAGCCTCTGTCAAAGCCAGGGCCTGAAGCCGATTCCCCCGCAAACCCACCACTCGGGCCTGCACCTGCTCCCAATCCTCCTGAAGGAGCACATGGATCGCGCCCGCGGCCAGGCGCGCGGCCAGGGTGCGATCAAAGGGCGTGGGCGCACCCCCCCGCTGAATGTGGCCCAAAATAATGGAACGCACATCGAAAAACTCGCCCCCCTCCTCTTCCATGATGCGCCGGATCATCTCGATATCATAGGTGGCGGAGGCCTTCTCATTCAGGATCAGCAACGCCAGACGCCGCCCCTGGGCAAAGGAGGCCCGCAAACGGGTCACCAAATCCAAAATCTTTTGCAATGTGACCCCTTCCTCGGGGATAAACACCTCCTCCGCGCCGCTGGCCAAACCGGACAGAATCGCCAGATATCCTGCTTCATGCCCCATCACCTGCACGATGAATACCCGCCGGTTGGCGCCCGCGGTATCTTTGATCTTGTCCACCGCCTGAATGATGTTATTCAACGCGGTGTCGGCCCCCACCGCGAAATCGGACCCGGGAAGATTGTTGTTAATGCTGGCGGGGATAACCACCAAGGGGATATGGAGTCCGGGGATGTCCTGCCCATATTCGATGATGGTTTGGGCGCTGAGATACGCGCTGGTGCCCCCCACCCAGACCATGGCCTGGATCTCGTGAGCCTGTAGGATTTGCGCCAACGCGGGCAGGTCCTGGGCCTGGAGCACGTGATATCCGGTGCCCAATTCCGATCCCCCGCGCGAGGCCCAGCCCGACACATCCATCCACCCCAACGGCTGAATCCGGCCCTCCAAAAGCCCGGGCAACCCGTATTGCCCGCCCCACACCTGATACCCTTCGTTCCACGCCACCCGTGTGGCCACCCGCACCGCCGCGTTCATGCCTGGCGCGTCGTGTCCGGTGGTGAGGATCAGCAAATTCCCTCGCGGACTGGCGGGCCGGGGTTTCACAGCCGTAAGGATTTTCAGTAACTGAAGTTGGGATTGAAAACCAGGGCCGCGCAGGTCCAACACCGCGTCCAACTGCCCCTCCTCTATCCAATCCACGGCCTGACGACTGTTGGCAATGACCTCATCCAGGGGCGTGGCCTTAATCTGGTTGGCAACCAACCCCATCATCACCGGTTCGGGGTCTTCGGTATCCAGCAGATAATCCACCGCGGCCGCGCCCAAACTGGTGGCCAGAATCCGGTCAAAGGCCGTGGGCGAACCGCCCCGCTGCACATGCCCCAGCACCGTGACCCGGGTCTCCCCCACCTGCTTATCCAGGATCTGTTTCACCGTATGGGCTTCCAGGG
Organism: Anaerolineae bacterium; assembly: GCA_027002405.1. Taxonomy (GTDB): domain Bacteria; phylum Chloroflexota; class Anaerolineae; order J102; family J102; genus M2005. The sequence goes on from JALWZT010000245.1 coordinate 7,286, forward strand.
GCAGGCCATCAGGATGCCGCGCGCCTTCGGCCATGATGACCAGCGCGTGCTGGCGCCCCGCGTCCCGCCCTCGTTGCAGAGAACGCACCATGGTGTGATGCCACCGGGGGTCCAATTCCTCCTCGGGCAGGATCACCCATTGCGCGCCCGCGGCCAATCCCCCTGCCAGGGCCAGATAGCCACAATGGCGGCCCATCACCTCCACCACAAAGGTGCGCTGATGCGCGGCCGCGGTGCTGGTGAGCTGGTCCGCGGCCGTGACAATCCGATGAAGGGCCGTATCCGCGCCAATGGACATATCGCTGCCATAGATATCATTATCAATGGAGCCGGGCAGGCCTACCACATCCAGGCGGGGGGGATGCTCTTCGGGCCAGGGATCGATCTCGCCCAGGGCCGCGGCTTCGGCCAGCAGATCGGCCCATTCCCGGGCCAGCACCTGCGCGCCCGTCAGAGACCCTTCGCCCCCGATAACGATCAGCGCGTCGACCTTTTCTCGGTAGAGATGCACCGCGGCCTGGCGTCGGCCCTCGCGGGTCATAAAACGCCGACAGCGCGCGGTGCCCAGGCTCGCGCCCCCGCGTTGCAAGATGCCTCCCACTGAAGACCATGTCATCTCGACCATGGTGTTTTCCACCGCGCCCAACCATCCTCGACGCACCCCTACAACGCGCAGCCCCCGAGCCAATGCCCGACGCACCACCGCGCGCAGGGCCGCGTTCATCCCGGGCGCGTCGCCCCCACTGGTCATCACAGCCAATGTACGGATAGAGGATGTCTTCAATGCCATGGGTCTAAGCCTCCCACCTCTTGCAAATGAGACACGTCCGAAAGCATTGCCACCCGAGGCTCAGCCCCCCACACCAATTGGGTCAAAGAGGCATTGGCCACCCGGTACTGAGGCCAACGGGAGCCGTCTTGATCCACCACCAACGCCAACACGGTGGCTAGCGCGCCTCCATGAGAGACCACGGCCACATGCTGGCCGGGATGGGCCTGACGCATGCGCTGAAAACTGCGCAACAGGCGCATGGCAAACCCTCGGGCCGATTCTCCGCCCGGGGGTGCGAAGTCGGGATCACGACGCATATGCTCCCACAAGCCCTTTTCATCCCGTAATTGGGCATATGTCAGTCCTTCCCACTCGCCCAAATGAAACTCCTCCAGGTCGGGATCAGGGATGAGAGGGACGTCGCCCAATGCCTGGGCTATCGTCTGAGCGGTTTGCCAGGCCCGCTGCAAAGGGCTGCTGTAAATGGCAGCCAGGGGCACCCGCTCCCGGGCCAGACGCTGGGCCAAAGCCCGGGCCTGAGCCCAGCCACGGGCGTTGAGCGGGCTATCGGTCGACCCCTGCCACGAGCCCGAGGCGTTGGCATCGGTTTCGCCGTGTCGGATAAGGTAAAGGATGGTTTCGTTCAAGGTAATCCAATTATATGGTAAAAGGCCGTATTTGTAAATGCGAGGCAGGGGCCAGGGTGTGTTCCAGAAATCTGGCGTCATTCAGCCGATTGAAGTTGCGTTCACCACGCCCGCCCGGCGATGAAGTGAACCTGTTGGCAAACTCCATGCAGGCTGCTGGGCGCCTTGGCCCCGCCGACTCGAAGTCGGGGCTGGGGGCCTTTGGCCGCCTGTCTGCCTGCGCAGACAGGTCCAACCGGGCGGAAAACATGTCCCCGAAGGGGGACATGCGGCGGAACGCCCTCAGACCTGAATTTATTCGGCGTACTCGCGCAGTAAACCAACAGTATCATGAAGTCGCCGGGCTACAGAACGGCGCCGGATGATGGAGTTTTACAAATTAAACGGGTCATAGGCCTCATTCTATTACCGGATTGTTTTGTAAACGTTCATAATCCGGCTAGCCCCGCAGGGGCGCTGTTTTTTAGCCGGGGGACTTCATCCCCCGGCGCTGGCTCGGCAAATGCTTGCCAGGAAATTGGGACACACCTGCCAGGTTTGCCTTTCTCCTCCCTATCCCCTATAATCCTCCCAACCCCCATACCCCTCAGGCGACACGCACGGCAGCGCGCCGATACCGAAGGAAAAGGGGACGCAGATTTGCGCAGATGCGACGCAGATTTCCACTGATTACTGATAACTGATCACTGATTACTCCTGCCCGCGCCTAACCTCGGCCTGACAATCCTCAATCCTAATCCTGGTCCAAATCCTATCCACAAAGCAGTCACCACGAACGGCAGTTCGCCGATACGGATGAAAACATCTCGCGGCCAGGCTGGCGCGGGAAGCCGAGCACGTGATGCGTAATGCGTGATGCGTAAGGCTCTCACGTTTCACGTTTCACGCATCACGCCCGTTGTCATCTCGCTCAACGTAGGCCTGGCGATCCTTCCGCAACCGACGATCATGCTATTTTCATAGCAGGAGTCCCGCCTATGACCTGACCTGCCAACCCCATCCCCAATCCACCATGACGCAGCGCCAGGACTGCGCCCGTTTGGGAGCGCGCAGTTGACGAGGAGAAGGTTGTCGTCCGCAAGGGCGGCCTAACCCTGGCTTGGGCCAGTGGGAAAATCGAGAGATCGGCGGATGCCTTCCCGGTGCAGCCACCACCGGACGTCATGGGAACACGCAAAGCCCCACCCGAAAGCCCCCGGGCGACCGCGGGACAAGGGAAGGGGCCGTGGCAAGAGTCGAGACGCAGGTGCGGAACAGGCGCCACGCGCGGCAGCGCGCGGATACCGAAGAGAATCTCACGCCAAGACGCCAAGACCGCTAAGCAGGTCTGCAAGTCGCAAGTGGCAGGTGGCAAGTGGCAAGTGGCAAGTGGAGAGAACGCAGATTTGCGCAGATGCGACGCAGATTCCCACTGATTACTGATAACTGATCACTGATTACTCCTGCCCGCGCCTAACCTCGACCTGACAATCCTCAATCCTAATCCTGATCCTATTTACAAAACAGGAGCATCCCATGTGCGGCATTGTTGGATACATCGGCCCTCGAGATGCCACCCCCATCCTTCTCGATGGCCTGAAAAGACTGGAATATCGCGGCTACGATTCCGCGGGCCTGGCCGTGATCAACGCCCGGAACGAGATCGAGATCCGGCGTGACGCGGGCAAGCTCAGCAATCTCCGGCAACGGGTGGCCGAAGCCCCCACCAACGGCCATATCGGCATCGGACACACCCGCTGGGCCACCCACGGCCCGCCCACGGCCTACAACGCCCACCCCCATCGCGCCCAGGATGGACGCATCGTGGTGGTGCAAAACGGGATCGTGGAAAACTTCCTCCCCCTGCGGCAGGAGCTCATGGCCCAGGGCTATGCATTCGCCTCGGACACCGACACTGAGGTCATTGTACAGCTCATCCACCGGGAATTCACCCAAACCGAGGACCTGGAAGAAGCGGTGCGGCGGGCCCTGCGCCTGCTGCAAGGCCCCTCCGCGGTGGTGGTGCTCAGCGCGTACGAACCCGACCGGCTCATTGCCGCCCGCCTGGGCAACGCCGGCGCGGTGGTCGTGGGCTACGGCGAAGGCGAGATGTTCCTGGCTTCGGACATCCCTGCCATCCTCGAACACACCCGCCGCATGGCCTTCCTGGAAAACCAGGAAATGGTCGTGGTCACTCGCGAGGGCGCACGCTACAGCACCCTGGATGGTGAACTCATCCCCCACAAAGAGATCATCACCATCCCCTGGGACTCGGTCTCGGCCGCCAAGGGCCCCTACCGCCACTTCATGCAGAAGGAAATCTTCGACCAGCCCAATGCGCTCACCGATACCATCCGCGGGCGCATCGATTTCGTCACGGGCGAGGTGGCCCTGCCCGCGGCCAATCTCACCCCCCAGGTCCTCCAACGCATCGAGCGGGTGACCATCGTCGCCTGCGGCACCTCCTACTACGCGGGCCTCATGGGCAAATTCTACATCGAACGCCTGGCCCGCCTGCCCGTGGAGGTGGATTACGGCTCCGAATATCGCTATCGGGAGCCCATCATCGACGAACGCACCCTGTTCATCGCCATCACCCAATCGGGCGAGACCGTGGACACCCTGGCCGCGATGGAGGAGGCCCGGCGACACCATGCCTTCCTCCTCTCCATCGTCAACGCGGTGGGGTCCCAGGCCGCGCGGGTCGCGGATGGCGTCATCTATATGCAGGCCGGGCCGGAGATCGGCGTGGCCAGCACCAAGGCCTTTACTGCCTCGGTGGTGGATCAGCTCCTGCTGGCCATGTACCTGGCCCAACAGCGGGGCCTCATGGACCCGGCCGCGTCCCTGGAGCTGGCCCATGAACTGGCCTTGCTGCCCCAAAAGCTGGGTCATGTGCTGGCCATGGATGAAGACATCCGCAAACTGGGCATCGCCTACGCCAATTATCAGGACTTCCTCTATCTGGGCCGGGGATTGCAATACCCCATCGCGCTGGAGGGCGCGCTGAAACTGAAGGAGATCAGCTACATCCACGCGGAGGGGTATCCCGCGGGGGAAATGAAGCACGGCCCTATCGCGCTCATCGATGAGACCATGCCCACCGTGGCCATCGCGCCCCGCGACCACGTGTACGAAAAAATGGTCAGCCAGGTAGAGCAGGTCAAGGCCCGGCGGGGGCGGGTCATCGCGGTGGTGAATCCCGAGGATCACGTCATCGCGGGCAAGGCAGACGATCTCATCGTCGTGCCCGAGGCTTCCCCCTGGCTGCTGCCCATCCTCACCGTGGTGCCCCTGCAGCTTTTCGCCTATCACATCGCGGTGTGGCGAGGCGCGGATGTGGATCAGCCCCGCAACCTGGCCAAGAGTGTCACGGTGGAGTGATCAGTGATCAGCCATCAGTAATCAGTGTTCAGTTGACTCTGCGTCCTCTGCGTTCTCTGCGGTAAGTAACCTTTCCGCAGGGGGGTAGGGATCAGGCATCCAGTGTTCAGTCAAAAGCACCCTGCGGATCGCGTCCAACGGGATAGGGCCCGCGCGCAGAATCCGGGGAGGCGACTGAGTGAGGTCCAGGATGGTGGAAGGTTGCCCCCCTGGCGCGAGGCCGCCATCCAATACGGCCGCGATCCGGTCCCCCAGTTGAGCCAAAGCCTCGGCCGCGGTGCGGGCCGGAGGATGCCCCGACAGGTTGGCACTGGTCACGGCCAGGGGGGCCGCCACCTGCCGCAACAGGGCCAAAGCCAAAGGGTGATCCGGGATGCGCAACGCCACGGTATCGCCCCCCGCAGTGACCACGGCGGGCAGAAGGTCGGTCTTTGGCAGGATCATGGTCAGGGGACCGGGCCAAAAGGCCGCGGCCAATCGCCAGAACGCGGCCGTGGGATGGGCCATGGCTGGCACAGCTTCGGGCTCGGCCACCATGACCGGGATGGCTTTGGAGAAAGGCCGGGCCTTGGCCTCATACAATCGAGCCACTGCGTCCGCGTCCCACGCCAGCGCGGCCACCCCGTAGACCGTATCGGTGGGAAAACTCACCAACGCGCCTTCGCGCAAAAGGGCCACCGCGTCATCCAACTGGTCAGGCCGAAGAAGACGATCGGGCATATCGAGATGATAACATGAGGCCGGGGAATCTTCAAGATGTCCCTTTTGCCGCGGCGACGGCCCGTTTTTCATTCACCCACAGCAAAAGGAACATACCCAGGAGCAAAAAGGCCGCGATGGAAAGCACCGCGACCCGATGCCCCTGCTGTTCGGCCAGGGTAGCATCAAGCCCCAGGTTCAAGTAGTGGGCGGTCATGGTGGCGGCCAGCCAGCCAAAGATGGCCGGGCCGATAAAAGAAGAGGTACGACCCGTGAGCGCGAAAAAGCCGTAGAATTCTGCACTGCGACCGGGAGGACTAAAAAGCCCGACCACCGTGCGGCTGGTGGATTGAATCCCGGCCATGGCGAATCCGGCAATGGCCGCAATGATGAAAAATTCCGTCTTGGCATGGGCAAAGTAAAGATAAAACACATCCAGCACCATGAGCGAAATGCTGAGGACCAGGGTAGACTTGCCCCCAATGCGGTCTACCAGCCAACCAAACGCATAAGCCCCCACGACATTGGTGATCTGGACCATGATCATGAGGAGGATGAGCCCCTGCTGATCAAGACCAAATAGCACGCCCCCCAAAATGGCTGCAAAGTCCAACGCCATGATCACCCCGTCATTATAAATAAGGAACGCCAGCATGAATTTAAGGAATTCTTTGAAGCTGGCCGCGGTACGGATCGTATGTCTCAGTTGTTGAATAGCGATGGACCAATAGGTTTCGCCCGGAGGAAGCTGACGCTTTTCGGCCCGCTCGGGCAGCCACACGAAAATAGGCAAGGCGGCCAAAGCAAAAAAGAGAGCCGTAAACACGAAAGAAAAACGCACCATCAGGTTGCTTCCTCCTGTGCCCAGGATCAATGCCAGCACCAATAACAAACACACCACCCCTCCGGCCGAACCAATGGCCCAACCCAGGCCTGCCACCCGGCCCATCTCCTCGGTCGCCGCGATCTCGGGCAAGAAGCCATTATAGAAAACCTGAGACGCCCGGTAGCCGATCTCGGCCAGGATAAAAAATACCATTCCCATGAGCACGGCGCCTTTGACCACAAAGAATAACAACCCGGTGAAAAGAACGGCCTGCGCGGTGAAAAAGAAAAGAAAACGCTTCTTGGCGCCCGAATAATCCGCAATCGCGCCCAGAAAAGGGGAGATCACAGCCACGACCAACATGGCCACAAACACCGAATACCCCCACAACTTGGTTCCTTCTGCCCCTCCTACCACCGAGCTTTGGAAATAGGCCGAATAAATGGCCAGGAGCACCACAGCCGCATAGGCCGAATTGCCAAAATCGTACAGGTACCAGGCGATACGTTCCTTGCGGGTGGAAACAGCCGTCACGGGGGTCACATGTGCCTCCTTGATCAATGGGTGGTGAAATCACCTTCGATGAGAGCAAAAGCCACTTTCACCGAACGGGTCCGGGCTTTGTGAATGGTCGCCACCAGAAAGGCCTCTCGATAGGCATCCAGGGGAAAGCGATGGGTCAGCAAAGAATCTGTGCGAAGCCGGCCCTCAAGCATCCATGCCATGGCCAGCTCAAAAGTCGACATGACTCGCCCCTGCCAGGTGACCACATCGTGACCAATGGCGCCTATCAGGCGGACTTCCTGAAACCGAACCGGGGTGAAGTCCAGTTGCATGGGGCGGAGATGGGCGCCGATAAGGACCACGGTGCCTCCGGCCCGCGCCCAACGCAAGGCATGCTGAAGGGTGGCGGGAATGCCAACAATATCATAAACCACATCCCAGCCTCCCAGCAACATGAGGCCCCAGGAGGCATGAGTGCGTTTTGCCTAAGGATATCCCCACCTTCGAGGCCCAGGGCTTCCGCTGGAAGGATGATTGGGATTACCAGATGGCCAACGCATAGAATTCCCGTATCCGTCGATCCGACGTCACCAGTGGACAGCCAAGCAGGCTCGCTGTTGCCACAATGATGCGATCGGCGGGATCTTTATGCTCCCAATCCAGCTGCTATGTAAATAGGATTCGGATCAGGATTAAGATTGAGGTCGTCAGGACAACGTTGAGCGAGGCGGCAACGGGCGTGATGCGTGAAACGTGAAACGTGAGAACCTTACGCATCACGCATTACGCATCCCGGGCTCGGCTTCCCGCGCCAGCCTGGCCGCGAGATGTTTTCATCCGTATCGGCGAACTGCCGTTCGTGGTGACTGCTTTGTAACCAGATATCCAACGGGTGCGTCCTAAATGAGTTGGCGCCAGCCTCCTATCCGAGTGAACTCGGACTCTTTAGGCGCTTCGCGCCGACGGTCGACCTCCGTCGACCGGACGAC
>JALWZT010000246.1 GCA_027002405.1 Anaerolineae bacterium
CCTTGTCGCCTCCCCTCTCCCCTACGGTCACCCTATCCCCCACCTCATTGGTCTCCGCTACCATCACCAGCACCACGCCCACGGCCAACCCCGAAAACCTGATCAAGCTCATCGACACCATGGTCTACTACGGCGCCTATTTCCTTTTTGGCCTGGGCCTGATTGGGGTCATGGTGCTGGCGGTTTTCTTCTATGTGCTGAATCAACGGGCCCGGGAGCTCACCTCCCAAAAGCCTCGTGATCAAGAATAACTCATTTAAGGTGAAGGCGGAGGAAGCTCACCCCCGCAATGGGCCCGATACCAGGCGGCCTCTGGGGGATAGTGCGCCAGGGCCTGAGCTCGGGCCTTTTCGCCTATTTCCACCGCGATGGGGAGCTGTTCCTTCACCGTGTTGGCGTGGTACCTGGGCAGCAGCAACAGGGGATCCCCCACCTGACGTTCTGCTTTTTGCAAAGGAACCCAATTGAACATGATGGGGCCGTTGGGGAAGATGGTGAAGCCAATACGGTAACCCGCGGCCCGCGCCACCCGCACCGCGTAGGGGCTGTAGTTGCCTCCAGGCCAGATGAAGGCCACGGGCCGGTAGCCAAAGTGCTTTTCGAAATAAGGGAATGGCCCGTAAAGCTCTTCCTGGATCTTCTTTTTGGGCGTGCCGGGGACAATGTAAAGATGCCGCAGCCCGTGAGATTGCACATCCACATGGCCCGTGGCGTATGCGGCCTCGATGCGTTCCCACAGCCCGGGCCGTTGATCGGTGTTGGCGATAATCCAGGCTGAGATAACCTTCCAATCGTATGCCTTCAGGAAAGGCATGAAATCCTTCATGATCACGGGCACGCGACGGTCATCCACGAAAAGCATCAAAGAGCGTGGGGGAATCCAGGCATTGGTTTCCAGGAAATCGGCCGCTTCTTGGGCGGTGATGGTTTCGAAGCCCAGGCGCTTCGCCTCGCGCATGGTTTGTTTGAAATAAGCTTGAGGAACCCCACGCTTTTCGCCAGGATGACGCACGCGATGGTACATGATGGGCACGATGATGGTGCCCGGGGCCGCGTGGCCCGGTTGCCACCGCAAACGGAGATATTCGCACGGGTCCTCGATGTAGGAGACCGGTTTGGCGCCCCGCAGCAGCTTTTTGGTTTGGAACAGGGTGGGGGGTTCGGGCGTGACGTTGGGTGTTACCCTGGTGGGGGATGCAGGGGTAGGGTCGGGCGCAGCCTGGGCGCTTTCTGCGGCGGAGGCAGGTGGCATGCCCTCTGTGGGCTGTGGGGGCACGGCCACGACCACGGGCGTGCGCTGGATGTCCGCGGGGGCGGGCTTTTTACCACACCCGGCCATCCCTGCTATGCCCACAAGCAAGGCGAACAGAAACCAAAATCGACGCGGGGTGAAGATAGCCATGGGTGCATGTTGACGAAGGCGCATGAGACCTCGGAGGTTTGCGCAGAGCTCCGAGGTCCGAGAGAATCCGCCCAGCGATGAAGTCGCCAGGCGCCATCCCTGGATTTCCTGAAAAAAACCTTAACCACGGAGACACAGAGAGCACGGAGAAGAAAAAAGATAGAATTTGGAGAGGATTTTCTCCGTGCCCCCCCTTATTTTTCTTTGTGTCCTCCGTGTCTCCGTGTTGAAAAACTTTTTTGCCATCACTGATTACTTCATGGTAGATGCCTGGTTACCATGGAGCATCTCTACAACCATCTGAACCACGTGTTCCACCGTAAAACCGAATTGTTCAAAAAGGACCCGGCCCGGGGCCGAGGCGCCGAAGCGATCCAGGCCCAGCACCGCGCCCTGGGGGCCCACATACCGGGCCCAACCCAAGGTCGCGCCGGCTTCGATGGCGAGTTTGGGCTTGTCGGGCGGGAGCACGGCCCGACGATAGGCTTCTTCCTGCGCGTCGAACAGCTCCCAACTGGGCATAGACACCACCCGCGCGGTGATCCCCCGCGCCAGGAGGGGGCCCACCGCGTCCAGAGCCAGAGAGACTTCCGAACCGGTAGCTATGAGCACCACATCCGGGTCCCCGCTTAAGGGGTCCGCCAGGATGTAGGCCCCGCGAGCCAGTGCGTTATCCTTGGGTGTGATTTGTGGCACCCCCTGCCGGGAAAGGACCAGCGCGGTGGGCCCGCGGCGCTGCAGTGCGACTTTCCAGGCCTGCGCGGTTTCGTTGCCATCGGCCGGGCGGATCACCACCAAATTGGGTACCGCCCGCAAAGACATCAAGTGCTCAATCGGCTGATGGGTGGGGCCATCTTCGCCCAGGCCAATGCTATCGTGGGTGAAGACGTAGATCACGGGCAGGTTCATCATGGCGGCGGCCCGCAGCGCGCCCCGCATATAATCGGAAAAAACCAGAAACGTGCCGCCATAAGGCCGGGCATAATGGGTAGCCAGGCCATTCATGATCGCGGCCATGCCGTGTTCTCGCACCCCATAGTGGATGTAGTTGCCCCCATAATCGCCCCGTTGGATGTCATGGGCGTTTTGGGGCTTGGTTTTGTTGCTGCTGGTGAGGTCTGCGGAGCCGCCCAGAAGCATGGGGATGTGAGGCCCTATCGCATCCAACACCCGGCCCGAGGCCGCGCGCGTGGCCAGAGGTTTTTCCCCGGTGAAATCGGGCAACGCCTCTTCCCAACCGGCGGGCAGCTCGCCCGCGAGGAAACGTTCCCAGGTCGCGGCCAGTTCAGGATAGGTTTGACGATAGGTGGTCATCATGGCCTCCCACTGCGCCCGCGCGTCTCGGCCAGGTGCGGTCATGGCCTGGGCCCGGGCCCGCGCGTCTGCCGGAATGTAGAACGTTTCATCTTCGGGAAAGCCAAAGAAGCGCTTGGTTTGCCGAACCCCTTCCGGCCCGAGCGGTGCGCCATGGACTTTGGCCATGTCTTGATAAGGGCTGCCGTACCCGATATGGGTGCGGCAAGCAATGATGGAAGGGCGCTGGATTTCGGCCTGGGCCGCGCGTAGGGCCGCATCCACCTGGGCCATGTCGTGGCCATCCACCCGCTGGGTGTGCCATCCGTAGGCTTCAAAACGCTTCAGCACATCTTCGGTGAACGCGATCTCGGTGGGGCCATCGATGGAGATGTGGTTGTCGTCGTAAAGGACGATGAGCTTGCCCAGGCCCCAATGCCCGGCCAGGGACGCGGCTTCGGCCGAGACCCCCTCCATCAGGTCCCCATCCCCGGCCAGGACGTAAGTGAAATGGTCCACCACAGGGAAGCCAGGGCGGTTGAAGCGGGCCGCGAGCCAGCGTTCGGCCAGGGCCATGCCCACCGCATTGCTGATCCCCTGGCCTAATGGCCCGGTGGTGATCTCTATCCCTCGCTCCGGGTCATATTCCGGATGCCCGGCAGTGACATACCCCCATTGCCGAAAGTGCTTGAGTTCATCCAGGGAGATGGGATAGCCAAAAAGGTGAAGCAACGCATAGAGCAAGGCGGAGCCGTGCCCGGCCGAAAGGACGAATCGGTCCCGATCGGGCCAGGTGGGTTGGCCGGGATCATGTTTGAGAAAGCGGGTCCACAGCACGGTGATCACATCCGCCGCGCCCAAAGGCAAGCCAGGATGGCCTGAATTCGCGGCTTGAATGGCGTCGACAGCCAGGAGACGCAGGGTATTGGCAAGTTGTTGGTCGATGGCATCGTAGGTGTGGGGTGTCATGGCGAAGCTCCTGGATGATTAGGGTTTCCAATCGCCGAAGCGATCCTGGCCCGGGGACTGGGTCAGAGGTTGCATGTTCTGTCCATCGATGCCAATGATGTAAAGGTCCCAATCGGTCTGGGGGCGACGGCTGAAAATGATGGCCTGATCCTCCATGGCCCAGATGGGATTGGAGTCGTTGCCTGGGGTTTGAGTGACCCGGGTCACATGGCTCCCGTCGGCATCCATGATGTAAATGTCTCGATCCCCGTTGCGCAGGCTGGAAAAGGCGATGCGGGTGCCATCGGATGACCAGCGGGGGAAGAGATCGTCGCTGACATTGTCGGTGAGTTGTTGGGGCTGGCACACATCAGGGCCTTGCTGGCCCGCGCGGCGGGCTTCCAGACACGCCTGCACATCCAATTTCCAGATATCCCAATTGCCGCTGCGGTCGCTGACGAAAACCAACCAACGCCCGTCGGGCGACCAATCGGGATAGGTGTACACATTTTCATCCTGCATCAGATTGATCGGCTCTTCATCGCCTTCGAAAGGCATGACGTACAACTGGTAATACACATCCTTTTCCGTGGTAAAGGCGATGAGTTGGCCATCAGGAGACCAGGTCGCACCCCATTCGTGGGTATCGGGCCAGTCCAACAGGCGTCGGCGTCCTGTGCCATCGGCATGGATGACGAAAAGATCGTTGTATTGGCGGTCTTCCGGGCTGCTGAAGAGGATAGTTTGCCCATCGGGCGACCAGCGAGGCTCCACATCGGCCGCGGGGCTGGTGGTGAGCTGGCGGGGATGAGCCGGGTCCTTCAGGTCCATGATCCACAGGTCCAGGTTGCCGGAACGGGCGCTGGGGAAAACCAGTTGGCCGAACGCGTTGGGGAATGCGCCCAAGTTGGCCTGTGGGGCCAGGGTGGGGGTAGGCAGCGGGGATTGGC
>JALWZT010000247.1 GCA_027002405.1 Anaerolineae bacterium
GCTGTAGGCTTGGGGGTAGGGGTCATTGTGGGCGTAGAGGTGGGGGTGACCGTAGGCGTGGCCGTGGGCGTGGGTGTGATGGTCGGTGTGGCTGTGGCCAAACGGGCCCCCTCCTGGCCGCCAATGGTCAAGATAATGGCAGCTTCTTCATGCGCGCCTTCCCCCGCGGTGGCCGAAATCTGAAACGTGCCCGCCCGTTCGATGACCAATTGGGTGGATGCAATACCATTCACCGTGGCGACCTGGCGACGGGGCAGTTCCACACCCGCTTGTTGGTCCAGAAAAATGAATTCCACCAGGGTGCCATCAGGGACCACATGACCATTGTGATCCAGAACCGGGCCCGCCTGCACCATGATCGTATCCCCTACTTCCAGGTCCACCACCTCCTGTTCGGGGTCCAAGGGGACGGGGTGACCGGTCTCTGGATCGGGCAAAAGAAGCCGTAAGGGGAAAGGTCGGGCGGGATCAGGCTCTAACGCCCGACCCAAATCGTAATTGACGCCAGCCACACTCACGGGCAAATTGCCCGCAGGCTGAAGCTCGCGAAAAAGGGTCCGGGCCGCGGTTTCCAGGAAGGGCCCGGTCTTGCTGTAAAGACCGTAATAAGCCGTGAGTTTGCCAATTTCGGTATCGCTGAGAAAATAAGGCGCATTAAACGCGAAAACAATGATGCGTTTATCCTTCAAAATGTTCGCACGCTGATCCAGAAAACGTTTCAAGGCCACAGAGTTTGGATAGCTCTCCTTGTCCACATCGAGCATGTTGAAGACAATCCAATCCGCGGCATTGATCCAACCGTTGAGTTCGCCGGTTCGTTCCGGACCAAGGGATTGCTCCGGCGGAGGTTCTTCCATGAGCAAGGCGTTGAGTTCCGCAAAGCTGGCACTGTGGATATGGTCAGGGTTCACCTGATCGCTGGCATCGGGCCCGTACAGGTGCAGGACGATTTTTTCTAAACCATCCACCGGGATCGCGGGCTGGGCCGGGCATTGGGGGCATTCCTGCAAGGCACGAGCATCGGTGAAGATCAGGATGCGCTCCGAAGCCAGGGGGGCGCTGGGCAAACGGTCCGCGAGTTCGGTCACCCCCGGGTAAATTAGCGTATTGGCCTCCCGCGCCACGGCCGCGACATCATCCCCTCCTTGATTAAGGGCTTCGGTCAGGACTTCGGGAGCACGCTGCGTTTCCTGCCAACTGAGATGAGGATAGAGTTTGAGCTTCAGGCGCAGAATGCGCGCCAGGGATTCATCAACCCGAGCCCGAAATTGAGGGTCTTCCTGATATTTTTGGGCAAAATAGGCCATCACGTCGATCATGTTGGCCATCTGTTGTTCCCACACCCCATCTCGATCAAATTCGGCTAAAAAGAGGAGGTCATTTCCCGCCAGAAAAGCTTCCTGGGCCACTCGACGATGGGGGAAGCGATTGGGTTCATAGATCTGGTAATAGCGCTTCAGCGCGCCCACCCCCAACGCGTCGGAAACCAAAACCCCACCCTGCTCCCGCCATTGGGTGAAATTGCCCATAATGGTTTGCAGTTCGGGCGCCAGCGAAATGGGAGGGGTGAGCTGACGGGGATTTTCCTGAAAACCCTTGTATCGCACATGGGAGGTCATCATCGCGTCCGTGATAGCGTCCGGCACAGGTGCTTGTTCGGTTACGGCCAGGAAAGGGGGAAGCTCCACCTGTTGGAGATCCGTCAGGGATTTTTGGACCGTGGCCACTTCCTGGTCGGGGCGTCGATCACTGGCGCCCTGGCCCGGGAAATGTTTGGCCACTGTGGCCAGGCGACCTTGCGCGCCCACGTGCACCCCCTGGATGTAGGCTTGTCCCATACGAGCCACCCAATAGGGGTCCCCACCAAAGGTCCGGGTCCCCGCGTATCCCTTGAGTTCGGGCCGTGGATTATCCAGCACATCCAAAGAAGGCCCCAACACCATATTGATGCCCACGGCGCTGAGTTCTCGCCCCACAATCTCCCCTACCCGACGGGCATCATCCGGATTCCAGGTGGCACCGATGGCCAGATTATTGGGTAAGGGGGTGAATCCCTGAATCAAGGTGGTGTAGGGTAGCCCATCTCCTTCCTGGTTCACAGCCACCAGCAACGGCAAACCCAACGCGTCATTTTGCGCGATTTTGGGATTCAGCCCTCCTTCTGGCAATAAAACGGGCTGATTGGGCTCGCGAAAAGCATAAGTCTGCAAATCATTGGTGAGCTGCAAGACCTGGGTGGGGGTATCCCCTTCATTACGAACATTGCCGTTGGCCGTGGTGAGCACCACCCCGCCCACATGATAATCCCGGATCAATCGGGCGATATCGCTGTTCGGGCCTGTATCCTGGCCCGGGAAGGTGATCAGAAAAAGCTGCCCCACGCGTTGTTCCACGCTCATACTATCGATGATAGCCTGGATCAACGCATCGGTGACAGGGGCCGGTTGTGTAGGCGGGGTATCGCCTTCCTGGGCGATAACACTTCCCGGGAGCAGGCCAGCCAAAAGCCCGAATAGAAGGAGGAGAACTAGGAAGGTTTTATCACGCGAACCCATAATCCAAGTATAGACGCGACCCCATAAAACGTCAACCCGGCCCGGATTCTCGGGTGTGTCCCAATTTCTTGGGTAACTATACAGGTACTCTCTCACAGCAAGGCAAAAACCACGAAGACACGAAGGCACCAAGGCACGAAGGAAAAAATAGAAGGTTTTCTTCGTGTCTTCGCCTCTCCCCCCGTGTGCGGGGGGAGCCGGAGGGGGGCCTTCGAGCCTTCGTGGCAAAGCGTTGTATGGGACACTTGTATAGTTACAAATCATCTGCGCAAATCAGCGTCCCCATTCCCCCCCCGGTACCGGCGAGCCATCGCCCATATCGCCCAACCCCAATCCTAATCCTGATCCTAAATCCTGATCCCTATCCTAACCCGAACAAGCTGTTGCCCAACCCGCCGCTCTATGCTACAATGCCCCTACAAACACCTCCCTTGCTCTTCTTATAGATCATGCAGTATGACACCGCGCTCAAAGAACTTCTCCGCCACTGTCACGCGGCCATCCTGCGCGACCTGCTGGACATCCCCGTGACCAGCAGCACCCTCATGGAGGAACGCCCCCGGGAAACCACCAGCGTGCGCAGCAGCGATTTCCTGTTGCGCGTCGTGCAAGAGGATGGCGAAGAATTCCTCGTCCTCATCGAGTTCCAGACCCACTGGCAGCGGAACATGCCCCAACGCCTGCTGGAGTATCGGGCCCGGCATGTGCTGCGAGAGGGCCTGGACGCCATCACCGTGGTCATGCTCCTCCGGCCCTCCCCCTCGGCCACGGACCATTACCACGACCGGGAGGTGGACTACCGCTTCCGCCTGGTGAAACCGTATGAGCTGGATGCAGCCGAGGTCCTCCGCCAGAACAGGGTGTGTTTGATGCCCCTGACGCCGCTGATGCAAGGAGGGGTGGAAGTAGCTGTGGAGGCGGAGCGGGCCATCGTGGAGAGCGATCTGGCGGAGGAGGCCAAGGCGGATATGTTGACGAACATGACTCTCATGGCAGGGCTGGTGTCCAAGGACCTGGCCCGGCACCTCTTGAAGAGACGGAGGGACCTGATGATACAATCCTTTGGCTATGAACTGATCAAGCAGGAAGGCCTGGAAGAGGGCCTGAAAGAAGGCCTGGAGAAGGGCCTGAAGGAAGGCTTCAAACAGGGTTTTCAGGAAGGCCTGACGCGCGGGCGGGAAGAAGGCCTGATGGAGGGCCTGATGCGCGGGCGCGAGGAGGGCCTGGAGAAGGGCCTGATGCGCGGGCGCGAGGAGGGCCGTGAGGAAGGCTATCGCGAAGGCGTGCTGGAAGCCATCGCCCTGGGCCTGGAGTTGAAATTCGGGGTGGAAGGGTTGAAGCTTATGCCGGAGATCGAGGCCATCACCGATCTGGGTATCCTGCGCATCCTGGAAAAAGCCATCCGCACGGTGCAGACACTGGAAGAACTGCGGGAGTTGTATCGGCGATGAAGCTGCTTCGTAAATAGAGCCACGAAGGCTCGAAGGCTCTCCTCCGGCTTCCCCGCACGCGGGGGAGGCGAAGGCACGAAGAAGAAAAGTGGCAGGTGGCAGGTAGCAGGTGTGAGGATCACTTGCCACTTGCCACTTGCAAACCTGCATCCTATTTTCATCGTTATGTGGTAAGCTATCGCTCATGGGAATATACCATTTATCGTGGCGCCTGCCGTAGGACGTCCAACGTCATCAGTCAAACGTCATGCGTCATGACCTGACGTTTCACGTTTGACGTTCGTTGCAGACTCGCTCAACGTCGTCCTGACGATCTTACTCCTAATCCTGATCCAAATCCTATTTTCGGAACAGGAGGGGCTATGCCAGACCTTCGTCCGCACCTGCCTGGTATCCTGGGGGCCTCCGCATTTTGGCTCGTGCTTTTCGTGGGATATGCGCTCTTTGTGGCTCGCCAACCTCAGGTCGAACCCATTACCATCCTCCCGCCCGAGGAAGTCCCCGCCGGGGAGTGTCTCTCCCCCACTTCTGTACCCCCC
>JALWZT010000248.1 GCA_027002405.1 Anaerolineae bacterium
GTGTTGGGGGCGGGGGTGCATCTCCCACGCGCCAGCGACCTCGCTCCACGCAGCCCGCGTGGCAATCGGTGTAGAAGACGATTTCGCCGCCGGAACCGGGGTCGGGAATGGTCCAGCGCCATTGCCAGGGCGGTGCGTCCTGTTCGGGGCGTTTCCAGTCATCGGGCTGGTAGGCCGCGGCATTCCAGGTGAGGAGCACATAGGCCCAGGGTTGGGCGTCCTGGATGGTGATGTGCAGGGGTTGGCCGGGCTGCGGGGGCGAGGGGTCCAGCCGGATCTGCGGCCAGGGCTGGCGGTTCAGGCCCGCGGGCGTCTGCACCAGCACCTGCCCGCGCAGGGGCAGCAGCCAGATGAGCGCCAGCAGGAGCCCGGCCAGCAGGATCCATTTGAGACGGTGGAGGAGGGGAGACATGGGGATTGGGAAGGTAGTGCCAAACGTCCTTGACTAGGCCATGAGAAGCCACGCAAGGAGGAGTGTTCAGTGTTCAGTATTCAGTGATGACCGACTTCATTATCATCTTCGGGCGCGGATTTCCTGCATGTGGTATAATAGGAAACAACCTCAGTCTACCACTTTTGCTGGAAGGAATCATGGGCACGATGCATTCCTCTCTCACTATTTCGCCCCGATCGGGCAGGCTACTGACGGGCATTGCCGAAACGCCCGATTTCGAGGCCGCGCTTCAAAAAATTCTATCCGAGTATATCGAACTCAAAATCGAACGTTTGGAACAAGACATTCAGGATTTCGAAGCCAAGTGGGGTATGTCGTTTCCTGAGTTTGCAGAACGGTGTGAAGCGGGAACGTTAGGCCGAGACGCCTATGATTATGAAGTGGAGAAGGATTTTTGGGAGTGGGAGAAGGCTGTCACTTTGCTGGAACATTATCGAAAATTCCGGGAATGATGGATGTCAAAGCGTTTTCAGTGATGCCGGGGGCAAGATGAAGCTGGCGCACAGGCCGCGATCCTGGCCCGGGGCTGGGCTTTGCAGGTCCAGACGGCTGTGGTGATGTCGCAAAATCTCGGCCACCAGGGCCAGACCCAGGCCGCTGCCCTCGCTTTGTTCAGGATGGGCCCGGTAGAAGCGTTCGGTGACCAGGGGCAGGTGGTCGGGCGGGATGCCGGGGCCGGTGTCGCACAATGAAAATCGCACGCCCGCGGATGTCCGTTCCAGGTGCACGCGCGCCTCATCCCCCGGCCGGCAGAATTTGAGCGCGTTGTCCAGCAGGTTGTGCATGGCCCGCCGCAGCCAGGTGGCGTCCCCCAGAACCAGGGGCAGGCCATCCTCCGCGATCAGGCTCAGGTCCACGCCTTTGCCCCGAAACGCGGGCGTCATCTCCGCGGCCACCTCTCCCGCCAGCGCGGCCAGGTCCAGGGGGCGTAAGGTCAGTCGCTCGCGAGTCTCCAACTGGCCCAGGTCGAACATATCGGCCACCAGCGCGCGCAGGTGTCGGGCCTCGGCCGCGGCCATATCCAGAGCCTGGCGGGCCGTCTCCTGGGGCAGATGCCCCTCTCGCAGCAGGTTGAGATTGGTGAGGATAATGGAAAGGGGCGTGCGCAGCTCGTGGGAAAGCTCTTTGAGCAGAAAATCCACCAGTCGTCCCCGTTGCGCAGCCAGGCTCACATCCTGCAAGAAAACCCAGACCTCATCCGGGCCGGGATGGATGCGCCAATGCAGGGTGCGACCATCGGGCAGGGCCACGGTGCGCTGCACCAGGCGGTCTTGAGCCAGGGCCTGGGTCAGGTCCTCCCGCAGAGCCTCATCCCACCCCACGTCCTCGGGCAGGTGGGTCGCGTCTTCGGGCAGATGCAGCCAGGCCCGGGCCAGCTCATTGGCCGCGAGCAAGCGCGCGTCCGAGGTCAGGCGCATCATGCCCACGGGCGCGTGGGCCCAGGCCACGCGGTCGAGCTGACGGCCGCGGCGGCGCTGACGATAGCGCTGCAACCACGCGCCCGCGGCCACGGCCAGCATCAGCAGGGCCAGCAGCAGGGTGAGGGCCAGACGGAGGTCGAGGGTGAGCATGATTGGGCGTGGGGCTGGGTATTGGATACTGGATATTGGGTATTGGGTATCTGGCGATCCTTTCGCAACTTCGGTCAGTTCGGAATTTTCATCCAGACCGGTATGGGCGGGCCATCGCCCGTGGCGGCTATTTCGCCAGGCGCGGCAAGATCTGGGTATAGCCATCGGCAAAAAGGACGGCCTGGGCTTCGTTATTGGTCTGGCGAAGCTCGTGGGTGGAGGACGCGATGCGCAAAGGGATGACACGCACGGACCGCGGGGCGTCCACCTGCACAGTGAGATGAATATCGCCGCGAGCGCCCGCAGTCAGCTCGGGCCAGGACCAGGTGAGGACGTCGCCCTGCACCTGGGCCGGGGGCGTGGATTCGATAAAGCGCACATTCGCGGGCAGGGTAGCGGTGAGGACGACGTTCCGGGCAGGCGCTTCGGCGTTGGCGTTGCCATAGGCCAGGGTGAGGGTGTAGGGCTGCCGGGAGGGGAAAGCCGCCGCGGGCGCAGTCACCCATAGATCGGGAAAGGCACCGCTGCCTACCGTCATTTCATCCAGGTTCACCCACACGGGCAACGTTCCGGCCCGTTGCTGCACCTCGAATTGGAGCGTTGTCGTCCGCCCTCGCCAGGGCGTCAGATCGATCCAGCGATGCCGCCACGCCCCACCTTCGCCCTCTGGTGCCAGCGGAAAGCGCTCATCCCCGACTCGCACCGTCATGCGGTCGAATTGCGACCCGTTGTAGAAGAACGACAGGGTGGGCGTGATCGCGTCCGCGGGGATCATCACTTCCCGGGAGATGGCGTCGATCCTGTCTTGGGTGATCAGCCGATCGTGGGCGTAAAATAGGTTCGATCCTTTGGGATTGTTGGCCACGAGGTGGGCCATGCCCCCATCGCTGACAACCAGGTCGGAATAAACACCCAGCCCGATCCGGATGGGCAAAGTGACGCGGTCGTCCTCCCGCACCCGGGCGTAAAAGAGTTCATATCCTATCCCCGCGTTGATATGCTTGCGATTCCAAAGGATATGCGCCTGTCCCAGCGCGTCTACCTCCATCCTTCTCTCGATGGAATCCATATCCCTGGCCCCCAAGAGGGGATCCACCATGACGTCCTGCGTCCAGGAGCCATCGGCCCGGCGCAGCCGATAGCGCAACTCATCGCCCACAAACAGCAATAAGTGAATGCGATTCAGCCTGTCGCTGCGCACGATCCAGGAGCGCAACCACTGATGGGTCAGGTCGAGGAGCGTTTCCGCATCGCCCCACGCCCCCTGGCCATCCCGTTGAGCATGACAGAATCCGCGTAGATCTGCATTGTCATCGTTGCAAACCCAAAACAGATGCAAAACGCCCGATGTGTCTCGAATCAGAGAGAGTCGATCATCGGGAATCGTTAATGTGTAATCCAATTGGATGGGCTCATGCCACTCTCCGCTCGCATCGCGATATCGATAAAAAATATATGAAGCAATATTCCCTCCATGAAACCATACTGCATGCACCGCGCCTTGCGGCTCCACCACCAGGCTGTACGCACTCTCGAAGGAGATATTCTGAGCCACTTTCTCCGTTTTCCACACGCCAGCCGGAGATCGGATCGAGAGATAAAGATGCAGGCCCTCAGAGTCTCGAATGGAATAGGCCAGGTAAAAATCCCCCTGGTCATCCAGGAAGGAACGGGTGTCATATAATGTGGAATAATGCAAGGGTAGGGGGATGCTTTCCGTCGGAGACCAAGTTCCGTCTGCGCTGCGGGCCGTGTAATACCAGGCCACATCACCCCAGGCCAGATGTAGCCGGTTGCGGCGGGCGTCTAACTGCATTTGAGACAGGAGGGTGTCGAGCGGATTGTGAGAGACATTTTTCAGCGAGGACCACGTACCATCGGGAGAGCGACTGGCGTAATAGAGATCATAACCGTTGCCGCCCGGCGCGCCCCCTCGGAAAGTCAGATGCATCTCGCCCTGGGGCGTCATCGCCAACTTCCCTGCAATCCCCGCCCAAAGGGGCTCTTGCTCGAAACGGATACGCTCCCCCAGCAACAAGGCTTGCCGTCCCGTATGCCGTTGCGTATCCGTGATCACCGCGCGGCCCTGCACCTGCCAGCCTTCCTCCAACCCCTCGCCTTCAAAACCCCAATCGGGGATGAGGTTATCGGGAGGAGGAAAGGCCACATCGAAGGTGGCGTCATTTTGGGCGGGAAAAACGGTTTCGGGCAGGGGCAGATAGCCGGGCGATTGGAACGTCACGGTGTACACATCCGATGTGTCGGCAGCATAGCTTGCATAGTGCCCGTCGTCTGGGCGGCTGTCCGTCTGGAAGGCTGGCGGGGAGAGGGTCACGTCCACGGGCAGGGATCGATCGCGATTATCCGTACCTCGCCCTTCGATCTTCCATAAGCCTGGATTTCGCACATTAACAAGCCGAATAAGAAGACATAATGAAGGGCTGCGGGTGAGGGAGAGCGCCGGAGAGGAGGAGAGCGCCTCCAAAAAAGGGGGCATGGAAGGTTTTCGGACGCGTTTCT